>NZ_QEZJ01000028.1:0-139117 GCF_003992965.1 Xanthomonas sp. BRIP62409
CGCCCGACCAGCCGGTTCCGTCCCCGACGCCCACCCCGCCGTCGCCAACGCCCGCGCCCGTGCAGCCGCGGCCGGCCGCCTCGCCGGTGCAGTCCACCCTGGTCAAGACCGCCAAGAACCCGATCCCGCCGGCAGGCAACACCCGCCGCGGCGGCCTGGTCGAGCAGCGCCAGACTCAACCGGTGCGGCGCCCCACCCCGCCGCAGCCGCCGGCAGAACCCTCGTCGCCCCCGCAGCGCCGCCCCGAGACCTGGACCGGCCGCCCACCGGGCATGCTCGAAGAAGAAGCCGATGCCGCCGAAGACGGCATGTCCAACACGCCCACCATCAGCGAAGGCCGCCGCCGCGACCGCAACAACGCCCAACCCAGCATGGATGTGGGCGGCTACCAGGTCTATTACGAAGTGCGCAGCGAAACCCAGCTGCGCAACTGGCGCGACCAGGGCATGAAGGAACTGGCGATCATCCTGCCCGGCACCCAGTACCGCATGGTCTGCCCGCTGGAAGTCGCGCTCAAGCGCGGCTCCAGCAAATGCCGCCTGCTGCCGCCGGACTCGCCGGAGCTGAAAGACATCGGCGATGCGCGCGAGGTCATCAACATGATGGAGGTCTACAAGCAGGGCGAGCCGGTGTGGCGCGGGCCGGGGCCGTATCGGTGAGTGGTGGGGCCAGGTTGGCCCCGGATGCCACTACGGCTGGTGCGGTGAGGACTGCTTCGATACCGGGTGTGGTGAAGTTGTCTAAGTGCTTGCACTTCTCTAAAGTGCAAGCAACCTGATTCCACCGGGAGGGCGACATGCCTTCTTTCACCGTCCGCAATATCCCCGATGAGGTGCATCGCGCGATCCGCGCGAGGGCCGCACTCCACGGCCGCAGCACCGAGGCGGAGATCCGCGCAATCCTTGAATCAGCGGCCAAACCGGCAGACCGGGTCAAACTCGGCTCCCTGCTGGTGGACATTGGCCGCGACGCTGGCCTGACCGCAAAACAGGCCGACGCGTTCGACACCTTACGCGACAAGACCGCAATCAAGCCGATCAGCCTGAAGTGATCCTGCTCGATACCAATGTCATCTCCGAGCTTTGGCGGCCTCAGCCCAACCCGAAGGTCGTTGCCTGGATCGATGCGCAGGCTGTCGAGACACTGTTCCTGTCGGTGGTAACGGTGGCCGAATTGCGTTATGGCATTGCCGTGATGCCCGAGGGCCGCAAGCGATCCACGTTGCATGCACGGTTGGAAAGCGATGTATTGCCACTGTTCAATGGGCGCCTGCTGGCGTTTGATCTGGACGCATCGCACGCATTCGCGACACTCGCATCGAAAGCCAGAGCCGCAGGACTCACACTCGGCCGCGCCGATGCCTACATCGCTGCAACGGCAGCCGCGCAAGGCCTGACCGTTGCCACTCGCGACACGGCACCGTTCGCGGCGATGGCGCTGGACGTCATTGACCCGTGGAGTTGATCCGGCGCGTGCGGTGATAAACCGCCGTTTCGCCCGCCCCTCCAACGTGCTGCTTTGAAAACAGCAGCCGAACGAGCCGTCGCTGTCTTCGGCGCGTTCGCCGATTACCCGGCGGTTGCAGACATCAGCGGCCCTGGTCTTTGCCCAGTTTTGTACCCAGCGCTCCCTTGAACGGCGCCGGATTGCTGGTCACCAGGCAGTTGTAGGGTTTGTCGCTGTTGAGAACCAGCACGGACGACTGTGGCCCCTTGAAATCCAGCCCGACCGAGAACAGCACATAGGTGTCGGGCAGCGCGCTCGGCCGAAACGCGCCGAAGGCATACTCCCCAGCCACGCCCAACGGCGCCAGCGGTATCGTCACCGTCAGCGGCTGTGTGGCCACAGGCGATGGCAGCGACGAGGACGCGGACATCATCTTGGATTGCACGTCGATGGAGTACTTGGTGGTGACCGCCGAGCCCAGGTACTTGGAAGCCGGTGCGGAAACCTGCTTGCGACAAGCCGCAATGTCTTCAGGCTTCTGATCCTGCTGGCCCGTCTGCAGCGTGGCAAAGACATGGGTCAGCGTGACCGTGTCCGTCTTGCTGACCGGTGCTGCAACAGCAGCGTCCATGCACAGCGCGGCCACGACGAGTGAAAGGCCACAGGCCGCAAGCGCACCGCGATAGCTGGTTTTACGTTTCATTTCGATCACTCCTTGGTCTGTAATGCAAGGTGCCGGCAGCGGCTGTTGCGCGGCTGTCGCTTGCGCCTTGAATGGAATTCGCAACGGCACCTGTGCATAACGCCAAGCGGCAGATGATCGATTGCGTACGATGACGCCCTGCGTGTGTGTGGGAAGCACCACACCTACGCCACCCAGCTGGCCACGCCGCTGGTGTGCTCATCGTTGAAGACCAACGCCTCGCAAACCCGGCAAATCGTCTCAACAACCTCGTTGCGTGATGCAGTGTGGAATTCGGAGCAAACACCGTGTCTGTTTCTCGCATCAAACATCAGTCGAGACCGCACGCAACGCATTTACCACAGGACCAAACATAATCTGCTGCAGCAAGCGTGCCTGACCGGAAACAAGTGAAATCTGGAACCAACATTAGATTGGCTGTTTGTCGGACATTTACCGGGTTGGAACTGACGCGGGCTTTCGTTTTAGTTACTTGGGGCTGGCGGGGCTGGCCCAGCTTCACGCTATGGCTTGCGCTGCTCGTGATACCGGGTGGAGGCGGGGTCGGGTCCGGTTGAGGAGGTGATTCCTGGACAGGCAGATCGGATACGGTGACCTGACCTCGCGATGGCGGCGCACGGTCGGCCGGGAACTGGCTACAGTCTGCGCAGGGCCGTGTGCGCCCGCCTCGTCCACCTGCGTTCCAAAGGATCTGCATGTCCCTGCAAGGCCGCTGCCCGCTATCCCACCGTGTATGTCACCCACGGCTTCGGCGGCAACTACAACCGCTTTGCCGGCAGCATCGCCGCTGCCTGGAGCGCGATGGCGGCCAAGCAGATGCCGCCGATGATCTGGGTGTTCCTGGACCAGTCCACGCCCACCGGCACCCACGAGTTCGCCGACTCGGTCAACAACGGCCCCTGGGGCACCGCGCTGACCGAAGAGCTGATCCCCGCGCTGGAACGCCAGTACAAGATGGACGGCAACGCCCGGGGCCGCTTCTTGAACGGGCATTCGTCCGGCGGCTGGGCCACGCTGTGGCTGCAGACGCGCCACCCCAAGCTGTTCGGCGGCACCTGGTCCACATCGCCCGACTCGAGCGACTTCCACGACTTCACCGGGCCGGACCTGTACACGCCCAATGCCAACGTCTACCGGCGCCCGGACGGCAGCCAGTTCCCGCTGATCCGCGACCAGGGAAAGGTGGTGGCCGACCTGGAGACCTTCGCCAGGCTCGAGCGCGTGCTCGGCCCGTACGGCGGCCAGCTCACCTCGTTCGAGTGGGTGTTTTCCCCGCGCGGGCCCGACGGCCGCCCGCTGCCGATGTTCGACCGCGACACCGGCACGGTGGACCCGGCCGTGGTGGCCTACTGGCGCACGCACTACGACATCGCCGCGCGCGTGGCCGCGCAATGGCCCACGCTCAAGCCGGACCTGGACGGCAAGATCCACCTGATCGTCGGCACCGCCGACACGTTCTACCTGGATGGGGCGGCGCGTAAGTTCCAGGCGGTGCTGGACGGCCTGGGCGCCAAAAGCGACTTCCGCTACCTGGAAGGCCGCAGCCACTTCGACCTGTACAAGGAGGGCGAGGACAGCAACGCCTTGATGAAGAAGATTGCCTGGGAGATGTACGCCGTGGCGCGACCCAAGCAGTAAGCGCCCACGCACGGCCGGCGCTGCCGATCGACGGGCCGGCCACCGGCGCGCCAAGGCGCGCCGTGCAACGCTGTCGATCCTCAAGCCGAGCGCTTGGACAACTCCCACTCCAGCTGCTGCCTGAGCACCAGCAGCAGCACCTGCAGGCGGCCACCGCGCACCAGCGCGGCCGGCGTCTGCCCGTCCAGGGCGTTCATGGGCTTGCGGAACCAGCCGATCAGCGCCTCGTTGTTGCCGCCGTTCAAGGCCCAGGCGTGGCAGACGATCTCGCCCAGGTTCTCGATGCCGGTGCTGCCCAGCAGCTTGAGGTGCTCCGGCGTGAAGGCGAACAGCGTCAGCACCAGCTCGGCATCGGCCGCCTTGCCGTAATCGGCCTCCATCTGCTGGCTGTGCGCGGTGCTGTAGATCAACGCTTGCGCGCGGAAGTCTTCGGCACGCCGCATGCCGGTGAGCAGTGATGCAATGAGGTCGGCGCGTTCCATGGGGCAGTCCAGCGGTGTGATAGCGCGCACGCTATCGACGTTGCCGCCGCCGCTCAATCAGGAGACTCCTGACAGGCGGTATGGGCGTCAGCGGCCGTTATAGTCCGCGCCGGCCGGCGTGGGCGGCGTCGGTGGCCCGGCGGCGGCGTTGGCGGCCGATTGCTGCTTGCGCGCGGCCGCCGCAGCGGCGCCACCCATTGGCCGTGCTTGACGTGCACATTGCTAGGATTCGGGCGCGTCACTGGCAGCAGCCCGCGCCTGCAGGGCTGCAGTACTGGAGTGTCATCTCATGAGGAGTTGTCAGATGCCCTGGAAACCCGCCCTCGCCGTGCTTGCCCTGTCCACCGCCGCGCTGCCGGCCTTGGCCCAGTCCGACCGCCAGGTGGTCGAGGACATGCTCACCCGCTCGGCCAACGTCTGCCCCGGCCACAGCACCGACCGCACCGGCCCCACCGTCAAGGCCGTGCCCGTGGGCGCGCTGCGGGTGATGCTGGAACGCGGCCTGGTCATGTGCCCCGACCGCCGCCTGGATGCCGCCGCGCCGGCGGTGTTCTACGGCCGCCTGGGCGTGTTCGCCTGGAACCCGGAAGTGCCCGCCGGCAAGACGGTGATCGTCAAGCAGATCGACACCATGACCCGCAACGAGGACTACCCCGCCGAGACGCTGGTGTGGGACGCCAAGGGCACCGCGCTCAAGCAGCAGACCGTGCCGATTTTCGAGCCCAAGCCGGGTGCGGCGGTGTTGTACAAGGTGCGTTGAGGCTGACCCGATTGCCCGCGGCGCCCGGTCAGACCTTGGCGCCGCCCTGCCCGCTCGCTTCGGCCGCATCGGCCGGGCCATCGCCACCGAGCCGCTGCTCGTAAATCTCATCGACTACGCCGCGCACCGCGCGGGCGGCATTGAAGATGCTCTCGCCCAGAACCGACAGACTGGTGGCATCCAGCGGCTTGCCGCTGCACACCGCCACCATGTCGCTCTGCGCGGTGATCGTGCGCAAGAGCGTGTGGAACTGGTCGATCTGCTGCAGGGTGACGCCGAAGGTGAAGGACTCTGCGTGAGTTTGTATTTTGGCCGCTGGCCGCACGCGCTGCCTAGTATTGGTCGAAAGGGCTTTCGAAGTGGTCATGGCGTCCGTCCTCGACGTGAGCGGACGGGATGTCCGCAAAGCCACCGTAGCGCGCTTTTTCGGATATCTGAAAACCAGATATTTCGCCTGATTTTCTAGCGAAACACAGGTTTTGCGTCTCAAGCCGATTTTGTCGGTTCGATCGTCGCGGTGACGCGCCGAGGCTCACCAGTAATTGGGTCATCGAACGCCAACGTATGCGCGAACAACTGCAGCGGCCGTTCCGGGTCATCGGGCCGCTGATCTTCCAGCTCTGGATAGAAACGGTCATGCAGGATCGGGGCGCCAAGTGCGGCCATGTGCACGCGCAACTGGTGCTTGCGCCCGGTGACCGGCTCCAGCCGATACGTCCACATGTCTGCGCCGCGCGCGACCACATCGATCACCGTCTCGCTGTTTGGCTCGCCCACCCCCTCGCGCATGCGGAAGAACGGCTCGCCCGGCTCCAGCCGGCTGCGATGCACATACGGAAACGTCAGCCCCGGCAGCGGCGGTGCCACTGCCAGATAGTGCTTGCGAATGCGTCTCTCACGAAACAGCGCCTGGTAGATCCCGCGCGTGGCCGGGTTGGCAGAGAACAACACCAGCCCGGCGGTGTCGCGATCAATGCGGTGCAGCGGCACCAATGCGGGATTATCGAAGCGTCGCACCAACCGCGTCAGCAGCGTCTCGCGCACATACGCACCAGCTGGCAGCACGGGCAGGAAATGCGGCTTGCACGCCACCACCAGATGTGCATCCGCATGCACCACCGTCTCGGCAAATGGAATGACCGGCTCGTCCACTACCTCGCGGAAGTACAGAATCTCGGCACCTAAGCTATACGGCGCAGAGACATCAAGCGCGCTGCCTTCGGCATCCAGCACACGCCCACGCGCGAAGCGGTCCTGCCAGATGGCGGCATCCACACCCGGAAAGCACGCGCATAACGCCTCCAACACCGTGGACCAGGGGCCGGACGGGAGCTGGAACTGGCTGGCGGGAAGGCCATCAAGCATCGGGCGTGCTGGAAGCATGACCACAACAAGGCGCACTCACACGGGGAGGGATGGAATCGTACCCTGCCCACGTTTGCCGTTCTCTCCTGATTTCTGCAAAGGTGAACAGACAAGCCCCAACCGCAACGAGTGACTGTCAGGCGATACGCATAACGCCACGTTGGGCAATGCCGCAGCTCCATACCAAGTAGATGGGGATGCGCTGTTGCTTCAGACACCAACCGGTCTTGGGCGTGCGAAAGACATTTCGGTTATTCAGTAGTGACTTCGGTTCTTCAGTAGTGACTTTTGCCAACAGCCTATCTGCGATTTTTGTACCGTAAGCGAATTGAAAGCTGTTGTTTGCAGTAAAGTCGCTGTGCCCTACGCCCGATTCGCCGATAGCGAAGATCAAGGAAGCGTTCAATGCCCGCTCAAAGACAATTCAACAATAAGATCATGCGTTGCATGTCACTTACCGTGGTCGCGCTGAGTGCAGCATGCTCGAATGCTTCGCCACCGGCTGGTGAGACGGTCGGTAACTTTGCAAACAAGTGGGCGTACGCCACAGCCTGCGGTTCTGGCCACTTTCTGAGCGTTGACCTCAATCAGCAGAAGAGCCATGTCACGGGAGAGTGGAGCGAAGGAACCAACGCGCGTGGGGGTGGCGGAAAATTGGAAGGGGATGTGCGTGGCGGAAAGCTCTACGTTCGCTACTGCAGCGATGATGGCGAGGCAGGCTATGAGGCATGCCCCAACTTCTCGGGGGAGGAAGATTACTTCGTTCTTGAAAAGGGGGCCTTGGTTCGCTACCAGAAGTTCGGCAATACATATCAGCGAGATGTCGCCCTGCACCCTGATATCAAGGGCAAGCAAATTCCATCCGAAACCTGTGCGGACACGGAGAGCGACTCATGAGCAGGCTGACAGATCAGGAGTTGCGGGCCACGCTGTACTTTGCTGTCGGCGTTTCATCCGAAAGCGGATATGCCGCTTATCAATTGGAAGTCGCTGGCGACAATCTCAGAACACCGTTGCTAGAGCCGGCCGACAACAGTGGCTACACGATCGGCACCATCCAAACTGACCTGGGACAGCACTATCAGCCGAACACGCCTAACGGAGAGAACGTTCCAAGGGACCTCGTGAATGCCTATCAGCAATGGGCGCATGGGCAGCAGCAGGATCTTGTTCTCAGCCAACAGCAGGTTGATCAGACAATCGCCGATCTTGGCCGTAACGGCCGCGCTATCCGCGTTGATGCCGGTCGGCCTCTCGATGCGGAGGTGAAATCCAAGCTAGACACATTCCTTTCTTCGAACGAAGGCATCAGCTGGGTACATCAACGCGATGTGGCGCAAATCGACAAGCTGATGGATCGCGCTATCGCGCCCTTGCAGCGAAGTGAGCTCTATCAGAATGCGTCTCTGGACGATCAAGTAAAGTTGCCGACGATGGTTGGGAAAGCCTACAACCAGAACGAAACACGCACCGCGCCGATGATCCGCAACATTGAGGCAAATCAGTACCATTCGCTCGCGGATGTGAGTGCCGCCATTGATGATTTGAATCCGAGGGCGACTGGACGTGGCGACTATCTGGAAGCTGGGCGAGACAAAGCGCTGGAGGGCGCCGACGTGGTAAATGCATTGCGCAATGCGGATTCGCGTAGCCCGCTTGCAACAGCATGGACCAATGTGGTCGCCAACCCGCTTGTGGATCCGACAACACTCAATGCGCCGCAGGCAGGCCAAAACTTGGCGCACGAATACCATGCGGTGAAAAACCTGTTTCTGCACTACAACCGTGCAGAGGAATTCGTGGGCGCGCTGGATCGTGGCGCTACCTATCAAAATGCTTCAACGGACCGGGCAGACCCAACGCGATTCAATGGTGCCGGCTTTTATGCTGCCGGTAACGACTTGGTGACCTGGGACAAGACAGGTCAGGGTCACACATTCTTGAATGATGCTTGGAGCGGTGTTGAGCGGCAGAATCTTGCGCGAGTGCGCAACGATGACGGAACCACAGATCTGAACATCAACGAAAATGGTCAGGCGCGTAGATTGCTGCATGTCGATCCACATGCAAATCCATTGCGCGGATCGGGAGAACCAGCGCAGCCAACGCTCCACGATCAACCGCCCGTGGTACCTAGGCATGGTTCTTTATTTCCATCGCAGGACCCGCTCCATCGCCAAGCCGAAGATGCCGTTCGCCGCCTTGAGCAAGGCCTCGGCCGTGAGTACGACGACAACAGCGCACGGCTGGCAGCCAGTAGCGCGTACTTAGCTAGAGAGAATGGGCTGACAAGAATAGATCATGTCGTGTTGAGCGAGAACTCTAAGTCTGTGCGACAAGGCGAGAACCTGTTCGTTGTAGAGGGGGCGTTGAATGATCCCGCACACAAGATGGCGCACATGAAGACCAACGACGCCATTGCACAGCCGGTTGAACAGTCTCTGGCGCAATTGCAATCCTTAGGTGAGACGCAGCGGCAGCAACAGTCCCAACAACAAGAGCAGCAGCGCGAACAATCGATCACTCCGTCGCCTCGGATGGTATGAGAGGGCACGAAACAACTTTGGCCCTGAGGTTTCGCGATGGCATTGATACTCGCACGCACTCAGGTGCGTTGATAAACGCATAAGCGGCCTCAAGTGGTAGAGCAGCAATTGGGTTTCTCACATTCGAGCGCGTGAGGCCGATGTCTAGTGGGACATTGCTTGCAACGGCGCAGATGCACTGCTGACAAAACCTGTTTCAGCGGCTATGGTCCGAAGCTGGAACGGGGGTTCTTGCATGGGACGCAGAAAGAAACAAAGCAGGTTCGAAGCGTTGGTCACATTGCCGTGGCCGGTTGGCTTCGTTATGGGAATCGCTGCGTATCTGGTGGTGCGCTACGGCGTCGGCTGGTGGTTCTCTCACCAGGGCGGAATGCTGTCGCAGGGCTTCGCCCAGCAATCGAGTGGAATGTTCGCGCCATTGGCGTGGACGCTGCTCGGCGTCTGCTGGCTTGCTGCGCTGTTCTCCTATCTGGGCGCACGCAGCCGGCGACGCTTTCTAGAAACACGCACAAGCCTGGAGAGCCTGGCCGCCGGCGGCTGGCGCCAGTTCGAACAACTGGTGGGTGAAGCATTTCGCCGCCAGGGCTACAGCGTCGAAGAAACCGGCCTGGGCGGCGCCGACGGCGGCATCGACCTGATCCTGCGCAAGGACGGCCGCCGCACGCTGGTGCAATGCAAACAGTGGAAGCGCCAGCAAGTCGGCGTCAGCGTCGTGCGGGAGATGTATGGCCTGCTCGCCCACCACCAAGCCCACTCGGTCAAGATCGCCTGTATCGGAACCTACACGAAAGATGCAGAGCGCTTCGCCGAAGGCAAGCCGATTGAGTTGATTGGCGGCGAGCAGTTACTGGAAATGATAGGAGCGGTGCAAATATACGCCGCAGCGAAACCGCCACTACAAGCAGCACGCGTCGAACCCGTCTTTGCTTCCACAGAGTCCAGTGGCTCTGCAACTATCGCCACCCCAAGCTGCCCGCGCTGCGGCAGCGCGCTTGTGCAGCGAAAGAACCGGCGCACTAACGAGAACTTCCTAGGTTGCAGCCAGTTCCCCAGGTGTAGAGGAACCCATAAGTGAACATGACCCCGGTTGTCGCTGGCAATGATCCAAGCGGCGCAACAAGCAGTTGCAGCGCAGCCGATGTCGGCGAGGTAGAGTCTGTTTGCTTCCGCTGCAACTGCGGGTTCCTCTCAAGCGAACTGTCCGCGCTGCAGTAGTGCGCTTGTACAGAAGAGGAACGGCGTACCAGTTAAAACTTCCTCGGCTGCAGCCGGTTTCCGCATTGCTGAGGGCCAAGTAAATCGACTTCACCCCCTTGTATTTTTCTTTTAGTACAGAGTAATTTTTAATTAATTTTTTATTTTATCTTATGCCAATTCGGCATACGAACTTTACCGACTCTTTCGTAGACTTACCACTATTAAAATATATGAATATCTCAGCGCTAGATGAAGAGATTGACAAGTTTTTCTCTACAGTGAAAGTTCCAACTCAAAGTCTATACCTTAGTCGTTGGTATTGCTTATTAGTTTCAGAAGATTTAATAAGAAGTTTTTTTAATAACTTGAGCTTTTCGCCCCAAGAACTAGGCTATTTGATTGATCAAACCAAATACTCTCTCAAACATGTGCTAACGCGAGCTAATAATGAATGCAAGGAAATTAACTTCATTAGACTTCCCCGTGAAGTGGTGCCTGCTTTCTACAAAGCAACATCTCAACTTTATTTTGCAGGGCTGGACTATGCGCGTGCTCATCGCATCGTTGCATCTGTTTTCTCAGGAAGCGCCTCTGTAACTAACATTGGAGAAAAATCTTACAAAGTTGATTTCGTTGATGTCGAACTAGCCTCTACTTATGCGGCACTAGAATTACTAGCAGTGCAACGACGAGATGACCCTGGACTCCCATCAATTATGCTGGCGTGGCTGCGAGGCAGCGATACAGTTCCACTTGTTATAGATGCGATAGCAGCATCGGTTACTAAGTCGAAAGGCCTTTTGCATTACTCATATGATGCAAATTTGGCTTTTGAACTGGCTCAAGAGCTCCCGCAGCAACCGCACGTCGTTCCCGAGGAATGGCTATTTGAATGGGGCGGAAGGCACGACACCACGCTTTTACTAAACAGCACGTGTGTTCGCGTCCTTTATCACTTTATCGCCATTCATTTTGGCTCAGAAAGAATTAACCACAGAGGAGGCGGCCATGAAAATATGGTCCTTGTTGTAAAACGCGATAAATTAATACGTGATATTAAGTTTCTTTCGTCGCTAGACGATGAAATTATCAAAACCTTTGTCGATACGCTTACTTACGGCTCTAGAACTGAATCCCCTGATCCAGCCCTTCAACCCTTTATCCCCGCTGGAGATGACTATCTTCTTATCGCTCCGATTTTCTTTATTTCCGGTCATTTAGAGAGAAACTTGCTAAGCCTTCAAGCAAGGAGAGATTCAGCTTCGTTCGACGCCCAGAGTATGCTCTTTGAAAAAGAAATGCTTCGCAGACTAGATGAATGTAATGGTCAAACCATGTCTAATTCCATAAAGGACATCACTCTTAAAAGCGGAAAAAAAATTGAACAAATTGATCTTATTATGTGGGATGAGGGGGCAAAAATTGTTTTAGTTTGTGAGCTGCGAGCGATGCTGCAGCCCGGCGATCCACGTGAGGTTATTAATAGGAAGAGAGAAGTTCAAAGAAAAGTTAACCAAGCGCAACGAAAAGTCGAGTGGGTCGAAGATAATAAAGAATCTTTGGCAGGTGCGCTTGGCATTAGGTTGGACGCGGATTGCGTCGTCAGAGGGCTTGTGACGATTGATGGATATGGTGGCGCGCCTTCGAGTAACCCCGCGATTAGCGTGATTCCATTTAATCTCTTTTTGGATGCGATATGCTGTGCATCTACGCTTTCAGCCTTATTGCTGTGGATCGACCGACTCGATTGGCAACCAAAAGAAATTCAGGACTATAAGTTGATTGAGACCGAGCAAATGCTATCTGGTGGCCCTAACATCAAATCCCAAGCAATCGAACTTCTAACTTCTCAAAACGATTTTTTCACAAAGGCCCTGCAGTCACTAAATTCACGGGGTATGGGTTGAGCCCTTTGGAGAGCGCGGGTTAGATTGATTTTTCCGCCGG
This sequence comes from Xanthomonas sp. BRIP62409, assembly GCF_003992965.1. Classification (NCBI taxonomy): domain Bacteria; kingdom Pseudomonadati; phylum Pseudomonadota; class Gammaproteobacteria; order Lysobacterales; family Lysobacteraceae; genus Xanthomonas; species Xanthomonas sp. BRIP62409. Next base: position 12,085 of record NZ_QEZJ01000028.1, read on the forward strand.
AGGCGATTTTGGATTAACTCTCGGAGTAACGGGGTGGAGTAACGGGGGTTTAGGTCAACTTCTTAAGCCCAACATTCTTTGAGCGGTGCTATCCGCGCGACACTAGCTTCTTCGGCTCGGGCAGGGTGCGGGAACCTTGTCCTTCAGAGTTCTAGACGATGATGGCATGCGGTCCGATTAGGGGTAACGGGGATCAGGCTGACTTTTTCTAACCTCATCAGCGCTCATGTTCGGAGGTTGCGCGAGTACGCTTTGACCTCCCATACATCCCCCACCCGCCATCCTCGCCACAGACTCAACTGGAGAACGCACGATGATGAAGTGGATGGGCACCGCGCTGGCCGCGGCATTGCTGGTGACTGGATGCGCCAAGGTGGAGGGCGAGAAGTTCGTCGGCCACTGGGTCAATGTGCAGACGCAGGAAGAGACGATGGACATCGAGCGCAATGGCGAGACCTTCATGGTCCGCAGCACCACGCCGAAGTTCTTCAGCCGCAAGCCCAAGACCGAGAGCTACCCGGCGGTCTACAAGGACGGCGCGCTGCAGGTCACCAACGATGGCGAGACGGTGAACTTCGCCATCGACGCGGCCAACGGCCACCTCAACACCGGTGGCGAGCAGTACCAGCGCGTGCCGACCAAGTAAGGCCGCCGCTGTCGCCAGCGCCCGCGTGCAGACCTTGCCGGTCACACGCGGGCGTTTGCGTTTGTGGCCCAGCCGGCCACGCCGAAGGGCTACTGGTGCACGCTGCCTCGCGCAGACGCCGGGCCGGACACACCGCCCGTCGCCCGGCCTTGCCCTGCCGCTGCCCTTCCACCCCGTGCAAGCCGTACAGTGCGCAGGCACGCCAGGGTCATGGCGCTGCCCGACCGATCAATCCAGCAACTACGAGGGTGTCATGAGCAAGGGGATGGACCAGAAGAAGAGCCAGAAGAAAGAGCCGACCAAGACGCTGAAGGAAAAGCGCGCGGCCAAGCAGGAAAAGAAGGGCAAGTAAGCCGCCCGGCCTGCCAGACGGCAGACGAGGTCAGGCGCAGGCCTGGCCTCGCGTTTTTTAGGCGTGGCGCGTGGCGCTGAGCGTTGGCTTGCGAACCCGGCCTGTCGGATTCTCTCAATCGCTACTGACATGGCCTGCGTAGCGCCCCAACGCGCTGTTGACCGAACAACGGGCCGGCCAGACCGGCTGTGCTAATGTGGGTTTGTGCGGATTTCGGAGCGCGTCATGAGCCGTTTGACCATCGACCTAAGCGATCAGCAGCACCAGAGCCTGAAGGCGCTGGCGGCTTTGCAAGGCAAGACCATCAAGCAATACGCCCTTGAACGCCTGTTCCCTGGCGATATAAACGCTGATCAGGCATGGCATGAGTTGAAAGGCCTGCTTGGGGGGCGTGTCGAGGAAGGCCTTGCCGGCAACGTGTCTACCAAGAGCATCAGCACCATCCTGGATGAAGAATTGGCCGAGGGCCGTCGTGGCTGATGCACGGCTACGTCCTCACCGACGCAGCCGAAGCCGATCTGCGCGGGATCATCCGCTACACCTCGGCACGATGGGGCCAGGCGCAGGTTCGCCGATACATCGCAGACCTGGAACAGGGCATTGCCCATCTCGCAGCAGGAGAATGCACTTTCAAGGATTTGAGTGCGCTGTACCCTGCGTTGCGCATGTCGCATTGCATGCACCATTACGTCTTCTGCCTGCCGCGTGAGCAGGCTCCATCGCTGATCGTGGCGATCCTGCATGAGCGCATGGATCTGATGGTGCGTTTGGCCGGCAGGCTATAGCGCACGATCCACGTAGCGATGGTGTGGCTTTCGACTCAAGCCGCCAGCCGCTTGATCCGCGATGGCAGGTCACCCAGCGCGCGGTGTGCCTGTTCCAGCTCGTAATCAGCTTGCAGCCCAGCCAGAACCGCTCGGTCGTGCCCAACGCTGCGGCAAGACGCACGGCGGTGTCGGCGGTGATACCGCGCTTGCCCAGGACAATCTCGTTGATGCGACGCGGCGGTACATCGGTAGCCCGCGCCAGCGCTTTCTGGCTGATGCCCATCGGCTCGAGGAACTCCTCAAGCAGGATTTCCCCGGGGTGGATGTTGGGTAGGACTGTCATGCACAGATGCCTCGTGCTCAGTGGTAATCGACAATGCCGGGACTGGGTTTATGCATCTCCGGCCTTCTTGCCAGCTGCGCCACTGCCCCGGGCACGTGCCATCTTCTTCAGATCTCGCGTAGCGGCGTCGAAATCGCGCTCGACCGCTGAGGGCTCGGCCAGCTTCTGCTGCTTGTGGCGTGCGAATTCCGCCTTACCAAATTCCAGCGCCTGCTCACGGCTGACCCGGCCCGCGTGAGTGAGGACCTCTCGGTCGCTTAGCCGCAAAAAGTCGTCAAGCTTGGCGATCCAGTCGGCCATGGTCATGGGCTTGCGGTTCAGCGCCTGAAGCTCGGCAAATTCCAGATAGGCAGTGACGATGCGATTCAGTGCGTCCAGCTCGTCAGGATTTAGATAGCTTTTTGCGACCGTGGCGTCGGATGCACGCGGCGTAGCGCTAACCCAGTTGGTCATCCCGCTATGCGGCTTGCCTGCGTCTGCACGCTGCATAATCAGCTCGGCGGCAGTGTGTCCGTGCGCAGCCCAATGCATCTTGTTCTGCACCGTAGCGAAAAAGCGCTGGCTGGCCTCTGCAGAGGCATCGTAGTCGACGCTGGTGGCGTAGATCTCCAGCACCTTGCGCCAGAACATCTTCTCCGAGGAGCGGATGTCGCGAATCTTGCCAAGCAGGTCTTCAAAGTAGCCGTCATCAGGGCCGCGCTTGAGGCGTTCGTCATCGATGGCGAAGCCTTTGACCAGATACTCGGTAAGCCGGGCGGTGGCCCATTGCCGGAACTGCGTACCGCGCGGGGAGCGGACGCGATAGCCGACGGCCAGGATGGCACTCAGATGATAGTGATCCACGGCACGACGAACCTCTCGCGCACCTTCGATTTGAACTATCCGGAGTTTCCGGACAGTTCGTTCAGGATCCAGCTCATTTTCAGCAAAAATGTTTTGCAGGTGCTCGCTGATCGTCTTGACTGTGACCTGATACAGGTCGGCCAGCTGCGCCTGGGTCAACCAAACAGAGTCACCCTCCATCCGTACTTGAATGTGTGTCTGTGCATCCTCGCTGCGATACAGGATCAGCTCGGAAGCAGGGGCATCCTTGTCATCGGTGTTCATGCGGTCTCCAAGCGCGTGATGTCATCAGAATAACGAGCCTTGCAGCGGTGCGACCGGTGCCTCTGGCGAATCCTGTGCGATTTCAGCAGCGGGCCGTATTTGTTCCCCACCCAGCCGCCATGCCAGGCCCGAGATGCGCGCGGCGTGCCGGGCGAGCGCGCTGCGGATGACCGCTTCGCTGCCGGCCAGGTGCAGGGCGCGGCGGGCGCGGGTGATGCCGGTGTAGAGCAGTTCGCGGCTGAGCACGCGGGCGTCGCGGGTGGGCAGTTGCAGCCAGACGGTGTCGAATTCGCTGCCCTGGGCCTTGTGCACGGTCATGGCGAAGGCGCTTTCGTGCGCGGGCAGTGCGGCGGGGTGGAAGCCACGCACCTGGCCGTCGCCGTCGCCTTCGAACCAGGCGACCAAGGGGCCTTGAGCACGGCTGTCGGTGCCTGGGTCACGGCGGTTGGCGGTGCCGCCGGGCTGGCCTGGCGCTGACGAGGGACCTTCGTCGCTGCGCCCCGGGGAGGGACTCGCGTCGCTTCGCAGGCAGATGCCGACGTCGCCGTTGAACAGGCCGTGGCGGTAGCTGTTTTCGGTGATCAGCAGCAGACGGCCCTGGAACCAGGGCGAGGCGCTGCCGAGACGGCGCGCGCCGGAGCCGGTTTCGGCCAGCAGTTGTTCGATACGGGCGTTGAGGCCGCGTGCGCCCTGCGGGCCGGCGCGCACGGCGGTGAGCAGGCGCAGGCGCGCGGCATCGCGCAGGGCAGCGGCCGGGTCGTGCGCGTCGGCCAGCGCGCGCCAGTGCGCGAGCAGTGCGTCGCGGCCCAGGGTGAGCGGGTCTTCGCCGTCTTCGTGGAAGTGCACGCCGGCCAGCTCGCCGCTGCGCAGCAGCGCCAAGGCGGTGTCGGCATCGCCGGCGCGCACGGCGTCGGCCAACGGGGCCAGTGCGAAGTTGTGCGCCTGGCGGTAGCCGCGCAGCAGGTGCACGCGGTGGCCGGCCAGGCCGCCGCTGTGGGTGGCGGCGGGCGTGGTATCGCCGGGCGCGTTGCCGAGCAGCGGTTGCAGCGCCTGTGCATCCTGCGGCTGCAGGGTGTCGCCGGGGCCGGCGGCCTGCAGGATGGCGGCGAGCACGTCGCCGGCTTCCACCGAGGGCAGCTGGTCGGCATCGCCGAGCAGGATCAGCTGGGTGCCGTCGGCCACGGCTTCCACCAGCTTGCACATCAGCGGCAGGTCGACCATGGAGGCTTCGTCGACCACGATCAGGTCGAACGGCAGCGGGTTGTCCGCGTTATGGCGGAAGTTCGGGGAATCGGGAATGACACCGAGCAGACGGTGGAGGGTGCTGGCGCCGGTGGGGAGGAGGGAGTTCCAGGTGGACGGCTGGCCCTCACCCGCCCTTCGGGCACCCTCTCCCGCTTGCGGGAGAGGGGAAACAGCGGGGTTTGCTGGCTCTGGCGTTTGATGGAGAGAGGAAGCGACGGGGTGCGGTGGCTCTGTGGCTTGATGGGGAGGGGAGGCGACGGGATGCGGCGACGGCTTCGCTTGCCCGGGCGCGGCTGCAGCGGGAGTGGGTGCGAGCTGGATGCCGTCGGCGATGGCGCGGGCGACCGCAAAGCGCAGGCTCTCGGCCATGCGCTCGGCGGCGCGGCCGGTGGGCGCGGCCAGGGCGATGCGCGGTGCCGGGGTGTTGGATGCTTGCGCCTGGGCGATGCGCAGCAGCAGCAGGCGGGCGATGGTGGTGGTCTTGCCGGTGCCGGGGCCGCCGGTGACCAGCAGCAGGGTGCGGCGCAGCGCCAGGGCGGCGGCCTGGGCCTGGCGGTCCTGGTGGTGGGATGGGGCCGGCGGGTGCGTGCCGTCTTGGTAGACGGATGGCGCGGGCGGGGCCGTGCCCTCTTGGTGGACAGATGGCTCGGGCAGGCCCGTGCCCTCACCCGCCCTTCGGGCACCCTCTCCCGCAGGCGGGAGAGGGATCGCCGGGTTTGGGAATAGCTGTGCGAATAGCGGGGCCAGCGTGGCGGCGTCGAAGGGCGGCGGCGACTGGGCGGCGATGCGTTGCAGGCCCAGCGCCAGGCGGCGTTCGTACTCGCGGTAGCGGCGCAGGTAGAGCAGGCCGTGTTCCAGGACCAACGGGCAGTCGGCGGCGGCGGGGTCTTCCGGAGCCGGTTGGTCGACCCAGCGCGAGGCGGCCAGGGTGCGTTGCCAGTCGGCGGGGTCCGGCAGTGCGGGCGATGGGCCCTCGCGCGCGTCCAGCAGCATGGCGGCGCGGGCGGGGTCCAGCCCTGCGTGGCCGCTGGTGACGGCCAGCGAGGCGAGCGCGGCGCCGGCCAGGACCTGGGGGTCGGTGTCCGGGGCCAGGCGTTGCAGGCTGTGCGCGAGCGCCAGATCCAGCGGGCGTAGCGCGTCGGCCTTGATCAGCGCGCTGAAGAGGTTTGGCTGGTTCATGGGGTGGACGCCTGCTGGGCGGAGGCGCCTCGGGCGAGTTGTCGATCGGCACGTTTCTGACCCTGCGCGACACCCTCACCCCAACCTCCGCTGCGCATCCCGGCCCGCGCGGCGTGGCGCAGGCACTGCCAGGCACGCGCGCCTTGGCGCGCAAGCGGTGTGTGCTCGCCCCGAGGGGCACGCGGCTTGCGCACAGCGCTGGGCGGGAGTGCGGTTCGTTGGGTCATGGCTCGGATGCATCGGCGGCGGACCTGCCCTCACCCCACCCCCTCTCCCGGGGGGAGAGGGGCGCTTGCCCGTCGGGGGAATGAGGCGCTGCTGCGTTGCTGGACAGGGGCTCGGTGGGATTGCCGGCGAACAGGGCGTCCAGGGCCTGGACCAGGGCCGGGTCGAAGCGCCAGGCGTGGATGCCGGGCGCAACGGAGACGGATGCCGCCTGGATGCCGGGTGCGGGCGTGGCGGACATGGCGTCGCTGGCGACGGCGTCGCGCGCAGGGTCGGAGCCGGAGCCGGAATTGGCTGCGGCATTGCGGGCGCGGTCGGCGCCGGGGTTGGCCTCGGCATCGCGGGCGGGATCGGCGCCAGGGTTGGCCTCGGCGCTGCGGGCAGGCTCGAGGCCGGGGCCTGATGCCGGGTTACGGCTGGCGTCCAGGCCGCGGCAGAACAGGTAGCGCACGCCGCCGAAGTCGCGGGCGTAGTCGTAGCCATCGCCCAGGCGGAAACGCAGCCAGCGGTGCAGCGCGACGGTGTAGATCAGCGCCTGCAACTCGTACTCGCTGTGCGCCATGGCGCGGGCCAGGGCGTCGGCGTCGTAGCTGGGCAGGCGGTTGGACTTGTAGTCGAGCACGTACCAGCGCCCGTCCACGGTGTAGGTGAGGTCGATCAGGCCGGTCATCAGGCCTTCCAGCCGCTGACGCGCGCCGAAGGCCTGGCGCTCGCCGACCACGCCAAACCGGTGCAGCAGTGCCAGCAGTGCCTCGACGCGGGTGGGCCGCATGGCGAAGTGGAATTCCATCTCGTTACGGCGCTGCGGCGCGGGCACGGCGGCCAGGGGGGTGCCTTCGGGCAACATCACGGTGAGGGTGTGGCCGATCAGGGCGGTGAGCATGGCCAGGCCGTCGTCCCATTCCTTCTCGACGTAGCCGCCGCGTTGCAGCGCCTCGAGGATGGCGGCGGCCTGCCCTTCGGGTGCGGGTTGGCCGGGCTGCCACGCCTGCCAGGCGGCAAAGTCGCAGCGCTCGAACACGTCGTGCATTACCACGCCGAAGCGGTTGCCGGCAAAGCGCGGGTCGAAGGCGTCGACCTCGGTGGCCACCGCAATCGCCTCGCTGCCGGCCGGCTCGTCGCTGCCGCCGCTGCCGACCACGGTGGCGCTGGCCATCGGGTCGGTGGCGGCGCCGGCATCGGCGTTGGCCAGCTGGGTGAAGCTGTAGACCCACCAGTCCGGGGCGATATGCCGCTGCGCGGTGCGCGCGGGCGGCACCTGCGCCTCGAGCGGTGGCGGCAGCCGCGGCAGGGTGGCCGGCGGCGTGGACGTGTCCACCACCACCGCACCCTCGCCGGCCGCGCCCTGCAGCGCGTCGAGCGCGCGCAGCATGCCGGACAGTGCGGTGCGCTCGTGCTGGTGGAACGGGCCGCTGGCGATCCACAGCGCGTGCTCGGCACGGGTCAGGCCGACGTAGAGCAGGCGTGCGTCTTCGGCGCGTTGTTCCTGCTTCCAGGCCGCTTCGGCGGCGCTCCAGCTTGGGTCCTCTTTGTCAGTCTTCCAGTGCAGCTGGCGGCCGAGCTCCGGCGCATGCACCACGCAATGGCGGCCAGCCCCCTTGTCGCTGCGGCCGATGCCGATGTACGGCAGGAACACCAGCGGATACTCCAGGCCCTTGCTCTTGTGCAGGGTGACGATCTGCACGCGGCGCGCGTCCGATTCCAGCCGCAGTTGCTGGGCTTCGTCGTTGTCGTCGGCATTGGCGATGCGGCGCGACAACCAGTCGACCAGGCCATGCGGGCCGAGCGCGCGGGCGTCGGCTTCCTGCAGCAGTTCGGCCAGTTGCAGGTAGTTGGTGAGGCGGCGTTCGCCATCGACCAGGGCCAGCAGGCGTTGCCCGTGCGCGGCGCCCAGCTCGCCGATCAGGGCCAGCGGGCCGCCGCGTTGCCAGCGCTCGCGCCAGTCCAGCGCCTGTTGCTGCCAGCGGCGGTGACGCTCGCCGTCGTGTGCGAGCGCGGCGATGGCGGCGGCGTCCGCGCCAATCAGCACGGTGGCCAGGGCGGCGCGCAGGCGGCTGTCGTCACCCGGGTCGAGCAAGGCCTGCAGCAGGGCCAGCAGCTCCAGCGCTTCGTCGGTGGCGAACAGGCTCTGTTTGCCGGCCGCCACCGCGGGGATGCCCACCGCGCCCAGCGCCTGTTGCATGCGCGTGGCCTCGCCGTGGCTGCGCACCAGCACGGCGATATCGCCGGCCTGCACCGGGCGCGCGTTGATGGTGGCGGTGCCGTCGCGGCCACCGGCCAGCCAGCCGCGGATCGCCGCCACGCAGGCGGCGGTGGCCAGCTCGCGGGCGTGGCCGGCGCTCCAGGGTTTGGGCTTGCCTTTCGCAGGCGGCGGCGGTTCCGGCGCACGCCACAGCGTCAGCGCCGGGGCGGCGGCGCCATCGCGTTGCAGGTCGGCATCCGCCCGCTTGGTGCCGGGCTGCACCGGGTGGAAGGCGATGCCGTCGGTGAGGAAGGCGTCGGTATAGCCGGCCTGTGCGTATAGCGCGTCGATGGCCGCCAGCACGCCGGGGCGCGAGCGGAAGTTGTGGCTCAGCGGCGGAGCGAGTTCGGCAGTGACCGCGGCGGCCAGATAAGTGCGCACATCGCCGCCACGGAAGCCGTAAATGGCCTGCTTGGGGTCGCCGATCAGAAACAGCGCCGGCGCCAGGCCGGCCGCGCGCGCGAGCGGGCCTTCGCCGAACACGTTGGAGAAGATCGCCCACTGGCGGTCGTCGGTGTCCTGGAATTCGTCCACCAGCGCGATGGCGTATTGCGCGCGCAGCCGTGTGACCAGGGCGCCGGCCTGCGCGCCTTCCAGCGCGTGCGCAACGCCATCGACCAGGTCGTCGTAGGTCTGCACGCGGCGCTGGCGCTTGAGCAGTGCCAGCCGCGCGATGGCGTCCTCGCGCAGGGCGTGCAGCAGGCGGATGCGGCGACGCGTGCGCCATTGTTCGACACGCGCCAGCGCGGTGAGATAGCCGTCGATCTCGTGGCTCAGCGGCGAGGCCGGGGTGCGCTCGACGAACTTCTTGTTGGTACCGGCGGCCAGGTCCGCGGCGGTCAGCTTGATCAGTTTGGGATGCGGGGCGGTGTTGACCGATGGCGCGGCGGCGAAGCTGTCGAACCAATGCCACAGCGATGCCAGCCACTCCGGTTTGTAGCTGACCTTGCTCAGGATGCCGCCGTCGATGGCGGCCATCAGGGCGTCGAAAAACGCGGTGCCATGCGCCTGGAATGCGGCGGCCAGAGCGGTACTGGTGTCCTGCACGGCCTGCAGCAGCGCAGCGGAATCGTCGTTTGTCGTGGCGGCCGCCGGCAGCAGCGTTGGATGGCGCACCAGTGCGCGCAGATCGCTGGCCAATGCCTCCGGGCCGCCCGACCACAACGCGATCAGGTCTTCGGCCATCGCCGCATCGGCGGCGCGCTGGCGCCACAGGTCGGCGGCGACTTCGCCGAGCAGTTCGCGGTCGTTGGCGAGCAGTTCCGGTGCGGCAAAGGCCTGGCCGCTTTCCAGCGCATGCTCGCGCAGCACGCGCGCGCAGAAGCCATGGATGGTGAACACCGCGGCCAGGTCGATTTCTTCCACCGCCTGTTGCAGGCGGCGGCGCAGGGCGGCCGGTGTCTCGGTGCCGGTGGCCAGATGAGTGGCAAGGATGGCCCGGGTGAGCAGGACATCAGGCGCGTCCTGTAGGAGCGGACCTGGCCGCGACGGGTCGTTGGCGAAGTCGGTCGCGGCCGGGGCCGCTCCTACGGGTGCGTTGGGGACCAGGGTTGCGGCCAGCACCAGGCGCTCGCGGATGCGGCGGCGCAGTTCCTGGGTGGCGGCCTCGGTGAAGGTGACGGCGAGGATCTGGCCGATGCGCAGGCCGCGCTCGACCACCAGCCGGGTGAACAGCGTGGCCAGGGTGAAGGTCTTGCCGGTGCCGGCGCTGGCCTCGATCAGGCGCACGCCATGCAGCGGCAGGTGCAGGTACGGGTCGGTGACCGGGCTGGCGCTCATTCGGCCTCCTCCTGCGCGCCGTGCCAGTGGCGCCAGCTCTCGACCAGGCGCTGCGGATCCAGCATGGCGTCGGCGTTGCCGCGCTCGAGCAGGTCGTACACGCGGTGGCTGGTGGTGGCGAACTCGGCGAAGCGCTGTGCATCGGCGAACGGGTCGCGGCCGCGGTTGACCAGGCGCAGTTCCGGGCTGTGCGATTCGCTCCAGCCGAAGCTGGATTGCCACTGCCCGGCGGCCTCCTTGATGGCCTTGTCCAGGTCGTCGCCGCGCGCGGCCTGGTGATATTTCCAGCTGCTGTAGGGCGCGAAGGCCAGCGGCGCCTGCAGGCCGTGCCGATGCAGCTGCAACAGTGCGGCCAATGCAGTTTGCGCCTGCGCCTGCGACAGCGGTTCGAGGTCGATGGGATGCGGGCCTAAACCGTCTTCGTGTTCGAAGAAGCGCACATACGGCGCGTGCTCGCCGGCAGCGCGCAGCAGCAGCCATTCCAGGCCGTGGCGGATCGCGCTGCGGCCGCTGAGCGCGCCGACCTGCACGCGCCCCACCCCGCTCGCATACCAGCCGGGCACGCGGCCGTGCACCTCGACATCGCCGATCTGCACCTGCAGCCGGTGCGACTGCGCCGGCGCCTCGCCGCGCCATTGCCGGAATGCCTCGGCATACGGGCGCAATTGCGCCACCCGCTCATCGAGCTGGCGTCGCCCCAGCGGCCCGGACGGCAGCAGCGCGCGCGCGCGCAGGCGCTCGTAGAGCCGGCCGGTGTCGCCGGCCAGTGCGGCGTCGAACACATGCTGCTGCAGGCCGTATTGGTCCAGCCCGCGCGTGGGCGCGAGCAGCGGCTCCAGGTCGCTGTCTTCGCTGGCCGGGTCGGGCAACCGCATGCCCAGACGATGGCGCAGGAACTGCCCGGCCGGGTCGGAAAACAGGCGGCGCAGGTCGTCGATCGAGACGCTGCCCGGCACTGCGCTGTCGTCGGCCGGCAACGCACCGGCAACCCACGGCGCGAGCGGCTGGCGCTGGCCGACCAGGCTGTCCACCGACGGTCGCCATTGGCGGCGATAACTGAAACGGCGCGGGTCGGCGCCGTGATCGCCCGGCGCACCGAAGGCGGCGGCGGCGAATGGCTGCAACGGGTGCTCCACCACCAGCGTGGCGATCGCCTGCGGGTCGGCATGGTACTGCGCGGCGCTGCCCAGCAATTCGCTGACCAGCACCGATGGTTCGCGCGCGCTGCCATCGCGCGCATCGGCGCCGAGATAGCTCAGGTAGAACACCTCCTGCGCGGAGGCGAACAACTGCAGAAACAGGAACCGGTCGTCCTCGCGGGTTGAGCGATCGCCATGCCGGCGGCGCTCGGTGCCCAGCTCGGCAGTGAGGCGATTGAGCCCGGCGGCCGGGTCGCGGCGCGGGAAATCGCCATCGTTCATGCCGAGCAGGCAGATCACGCGGAACGGCAGCAGGCGCATCGGCACCATGCGGCCGAAGCTGATGCCGCCGGTAAGCAGCGGCGCGCGCGTGTCCGATTCGCCCAGCACCGCAGCGAAGTGCGCGCGCACCACCTCGGCCGGCACCTTGCCAGCGTAGTCGGCGCGCACCGCATCGCGGGCGAATTGATCGATCAATGTGCGCAGCCGATCCAGCGCGCGCTGCGCGCGCGGTGCCGACGGCGTCTTCGGAATCAGCTCTTCCAGCAAGCCGAGCAGATGCTCGCGCCACTGGACCGGCGTCATCGCTTCGGCAAGTAACGATTGATGGCGTTCGAGCACGCGCAGCAGCTTCAACAAAATATCGAGTGCGGCCAACGCGCTGCCTTCCAGCTGCGGCCAGGGCGCCACGCCCTCGATCTCCTCATCGGCGCCGCTGGCATGGCCGAGCAGCAGCCGGTCCAGCGCGAAGCGCCAGGTGTAGGCGTCGTCACTCGGTGCCTGGTGCTGGCGCCGGTGCGCCGCATCCAGCCCCCAGCGCGCGCCGGCCGCGTGCAGCCAGCCGCGCAGGCGTTCCAGCCCGGCTTCGTCCAGGCCGGCGGCCTCGGCGATCGGCGCGCTGGCCAGCAGGTCGAGAATCTCGTGCAGGCCGAAGCGTGCGATCGGCAGGCCGAGCAAGGTGAGGAACACCTCGGCCAGCGGCTCGCTGGCCAACGGGCTGGCATCGGCCAGCGCGTACGGCAGCGCGTCGTCGTTGCCGTGGCTGCCGAACACCGCGTCCAGGTACGGCACGTACGGGTCGATGTCCGGCGACAGCACCGCGATCTCGCGCGGCTGCAGCGGCGGGTCGAAGCGCGCATCGTCGAGCAGGGCGCGCAGCTGGTCGTGCAGCACCTGCAGCTCGCGCAACCGCGTATGGCAGGCATGCACCTGCAGGCTGGGGTCGTGCAGATTCACCGTCGGTAATGCGGCAGGCACGCCTGGCGCGCGGCGATGGAACAGGTCGCTCTGCATGCGGCGCAGCAGGCTGTCGCCCAGGCCGCCGTCGGCCAGTGCGCGGCGGCCGGACTCCAGCGGGTCGGCGTAGACGGCGATCTCCGCCAGCGGATGCACCACCTCGTAATCGCCGACCAATGCCATGAAGTCGCGCCCGGCCGCACCCCAGGCCTGCAGCAGCGGATTCTCTTGCACCTGATCAGTGAACAGCTGCACCGCGCCGTCTTCGCGGCGACGTTGCCACAGGGTCTGCAGATCGCCCCAGTACCCTTGCGTGGGCGTGGGCAGATAGAAATGCAGCGTGCCCACGCGCGCCTGCGTGGCCAGCACGCGCAGCACGTCGGGCGAAATATTCAGGATGGCAAAGGCGAACAGGCGCCTGGGCAAGCCCTGCGGCAGCGGGCCATCCGGGCGCGCGTAGCGATCCAGGTACTGGCCGATGCGGCGCGCGCGGTATTGCCGGCCGGCGGCAATGCTGCGCCACAGCCGCGCCTGCGGATCATCGGGGTCGGCGCCGCCTTCCCAGCGCAGCAACCAGTCGCGTCGCCAGGCCTGGTACTTCTCGAACACGTTGCCCAGCTCGCCGGCCAATGCCCAGGGCTTGAGCGCATCGCCGTCGGACAGATAACCGGCCAACGGCGCCAATGCCGCATCGCTGCCCAGGTCGGCCTGCAATGCGGCGTACAGCCGCCACTGCGTGGTGGCCATGTCCAGATCGTCGTCGGCCGGGCCGAGATTGCACTCCAGCGCGCGCGCGACGAATTCGCCGGGGGTGAGGAATTCCAGGTTGGCCGCCACGCCGTGCTCGGCCGCCAGCGTGGACTGCAGCCAGCGCCGCATCGCCACCTGCGGGATCAGCACCACCTCCGGCTGCAGCAACGGCTGCTCCGGCACCGGCCGGCGCAGCTCCTGGGCGAGCAAGGCGGCCAGCGTATCCAGCGCATTTGACGGATAGAGGCGGAAATCGGGCGCGGAAGTGGCGTGCATGCGTGCGTGCATTGTGCCGGATGCGGCCGTGCTGCGCTGTTTGCCGAGGATCTGCATGCAGCGATCGGTGCCGCTGCCCAGGGCTGTCCTGTGACATGGGCAACTGCATTGCCGCGCGTGGCGATCGACTGCCGACACGCGGCAGACCTGAGCAAACCCGGCACCGCCACCGGCAGGAAAGCAGACAGGCGGACCAGGCTGCACGTTGGCTTCGATGCACTGGCCGATGCGCCTGGCGGTCTGTCTACAACCCACCGCAGACCAATGCGCAGCGCAGCCCCAACGCCGCCATGCAACACATACCGCCGGCGGCATCACAAACGCGATGGGCCGGGGTAGTCGCCCGGCCCATCGCATTGCTCAGTGCATGACGCTGGAGACGATCAGTATTTCTTTTCCAGATTGATCATCCAGGTCTGATCGTTGTTGCTGTCGCCATCGGTGATGCCGCGGTATTCCAGCCGCGTCGACAGGCCCTGCTCGGTCAGCAGCGCCGCACCGATGCCGACCATCAGGCGGTTGCGGTCGAACGCACTCTGCCCGGCACGATAGAACGGCCCGCCGTTCAGATCGGCATAGCTCAGCGTGGCATCGCCGCGGCCCTGGAAGTCGCGCTGGTATTCCACGCGCAACTGCGGGGTCAGCCGTCCCCAGGCCACTTCGCGGCGCCATTCCAGGCGCAGGCCCAGGTTGCCGGTGGTGGTGGCCACGTCCATGTCGTCATAGCGCAGCGCGAACGGCGCCACACCGTCTTCGACATAGCCATCCAGCGTGGCGCGGGCAACATCCACACGTGCATACGGGGTGATCTGCAGTTCGCCGCGCTGCAGGTCCGCACCGGTGGAGACCGACGCAATCCACTGCTTGCCGTCGCGGTTGCCCTCGGCCATCGAGCTGTCGTCGGTGACGAAGCGGCGCAGGTCGTAGGACAGCAGCTGGTAGCCGACCAGGGTGTCGAAGAAGAACGCCTTGCCCGGATGGAAGCTGGCATACAGGGCCATGGTGTAGGCGGTGGCCTTGGAGTGGCTGCCGTTCCTGCCCACATCGCTGTCGTCGCGGCCCCAACCCAGGCCCGCACCGATCGCCAGCGACTGTGCCACCCGGTAATCGGCGCCCACGCTCAGGCCGTCGGTCTGGAAGTCCACCCCGTTGCTGTTGGACTGCCTGTCCAGGCTGCCCGAGCGGATTGCACCACCCACCCACAGCCCCAGATCGCCCTGACCCTGCGCGGTGCTGTTGCCGCTGCTGGCCATTGCCGGCGCATCGCGGAAGTCGTTGTCGGCCTCCTGCGTGTCCGGGCTGCACGGCTGCGCACTGATGCCGCGGTCGGCCTGGCGGCAATGCGAGGTCGGCTGGAAGCTCACCGCGTTGCTGAAGGTGCTGCCGCCGCGGTGGGTGGCTTCCAGGCGGCGCTGGAAGTTGTCGATCTGCGCCCGCGCAAAGCGCCGGGTGGACTCGGACTGCGCATCGATCAGGCCACGCACTTCCGCATCCACGCTGGGGTCGCGGCGCGGCGCGATGGTGAACACCACGCTGGCCGGCACCGAGGTGGCGAACGCATTGGACAAGGTGAACTGCACCGTGGCCTGGCCGACGAAGGCCGGGTTGGGGGTGAAGGTCAGCATGAACGTGGGCGTCTCGGCCATCGCAGCCGCCGCCGGCGACGGGCCGGAGGCACGCGCCGCCGCCGCGGTGGCGGTGCCGCCAGTCCGGGTGATGGTGGCGGTACCGGCCGAGGCCGGCAGCACCGCGACCACGGCTGCAGCCACGAACGGCCCGCCGGTGGCATTGCGGGTCAGGTCGACCTGCTGCGCTTCGCCGGGCACGGCCGCGGCGGTCACCGATACCGCCACCGGCCGCGCGTTGACCGTAATGGTCAGCGTGACCGCGGCCGACGTACCACCGCTGCCGGTGACCGTGTAGCTCACCACATCGGTGCCGACGAAACCGGCGGCCGGCGTGTAGACCAGCTCCAGCCCGTTGACCACGGCGGTGCCGTTGGTCGGCGCGGTGGCAATGCCGATCGATGCGATGTTGCCGGTGTCGTTGGCGGTCACCGCCACCGTCACCGCAGCATCGCTCATGGTGGCCGCCACATCCGCCACCGCCACCGGCGCCGCATCGCTCACCGTGAAGCTGTAGGCCTGGGTGGCGCTGGCATTGCCGGCGTCGGCCACCGCGATGGTGAAGGACGAGGTGCCCTGCGTCGTTGGCGTGCCCGACAGCGTGCCATCGCCGGCCAGCGTCAGGCCAGCCGGCAAGGTGCCGCTGGCGATGCTGTAGCGATAAGGCGCGACGCCACCGCTGGCCGTGAGCACCTGGGTGTACGCGCTGCCGCGCGTCGCCGGTGGCAGGGTGGGCTGCGCCAGCACCAGCGTCGCCGCCGCAATGGTGACCGTATAGCGCTGGCTGGCCTGGGCCGCCGGGCTGGGCGTGCTGTCGGTCGCGGTCAGGGTGAAGTTGAACGTGCCCGACGAAGTCGGCGTGCCGCTGAGTCCACCGGTCGCCGCATCGAGGACGATACCGCTCGGCAGGGCGCCGGCTGTCAGTGCATAGCTGTAAGGCGCGATACCGCCGGTCGCGGGCGCGATGGTCGCGGCGTAGACCTGAGCGGCCGTGCCGGCCGGCAACGTGCTTGCCGGCAGGACCAGGTTCGGGCCGTCCACCGTGAAGGTATAGGCCTGGGTGGTGCTGGCATTGCCGGCGTCGGCCACTGCGATAGCGAACGAAAAGACCCCTTCGGCGGTCGGCGTGCCGGACAACGTGCCGTTGCCGGACAGGGTCAGACCGGCAGGCAAGCGGCCGTTGGCGACGCTGTAGGTATACGGCGCGACGCCGCCGGACGCGGTCAGCACCTGACTGTAGGGCCTGCCACGCACCGCTGGCGGCAGCGTGGGCTGGCCAGGCACCAGGGTGGCTGCTGCAATCGTCAGCGTGTAATTGCGGCTGGCCTGGGCCGCCGGGCTCGGCGTGCTGTCGCTGGCAGTCAGGGTGAAGGCGAAGTTGCCCGACAAGGTCGGCGTGCCGCTGAGCGCACCGGTCGCAGCATCCAGCACCATGCCGTTCGGCAACGTGCCGGCCGTCAGTGCGTAGCTGTAGGGCGCGGTGCCGCCGGTCGCCGGCGAGATGGTCGCCGCGTATGCCTGCCCGGCCGTGCCTGCCGGCAGGGTGCTGGCCGGCAACGTCAGGTTCGGGCCGGCCACCGTCAGCGCATAGGCCTGCGCAGCGGTGAAGGCGTTCGCATCGGTCGCCGTCACGGTGAAGTTGAAGCTGCCTTCCACTGTTGCGGTGCCGGACAGCGTGCCGTTGCTGGCCAGGGTCAGGCCGGCCGGAACAGTGCCCGCGCTTACCGCGTAGGTGTACGGCGCAGTGCCGCCGCTGGCGCTCAGCGCCTGGCTGTACGCGGTGCCGCGGGTGGCGGCCGGCAGCGTGGTGGGCGCGACCACGATGACCGGTGCCGCGATGGTCAGCGTGTAGCTGCGGCTGGCCTGCGCCGCCGGGCTGGGCGTGCTGTCGGACACGGTCAGGGTGAAGGTGAAGGTGCCTGCCACGGTCGGCGTGCCGCTGAGGCTGCCGGTGGCCGCGTCCACGACAACACCCGCCGGCAGGACGCCGCCAGTCAGTGCATAGCTGTAGGGCGCGGTGCCGCCGCTGGCGGGCGTGATCGCCGCCGCGTATGCCTGCCCGGCCGTGCCTGCCGGCAGGGTGCTGGCCGGCAACGCCAGGTTCGGGCCGGCCACCGTCAGCGCATAGGCCTGCGCAGCGGTGAAGGCGTTCGCATCGGTCGCGGTCACGGTGAAGTTGAAGCTGCCTTCCACTGTTGCGGTGCCGGACAGCGTGCCGTTGCTGGCCAGGGTGAGGCCGGCCGGCAGCGTGCCGCTTCCGAGGGTGTAGGTGTACGGCGCGGTGCCGCCACTGGCGCTCAGCGCCTGGCTGTAGGCCGTGCCGCGGGTGGCGGCCGGCAGCGTGGTGGGCGCGACCACAATGACCGGTGCCGCGATGGTCAGCGTGTAGCTGCGGCTGGCCTGCGCCGCCGGGCTGGGCGTGCTGTCGGACACGGTCAGGGTGAAGGTGAACGTGCCTGCCACGGTCGGCGTGCCGCTGAGGCTGCCGGTGGCCGCGTCCACGACAACACCCGCCGGCAGGACGCCGCCGGTCAGTGCATAGCTGTAGGGCGCGGTGCCGCCGCTGGCGGGCGTGATCGCCGCGGTGTAAGCCTGCCCGGCCGTGCCTGCCGGCAAGGTGCTCGCCGGCAGTACAACGTTCGGGCCGGCAACGGTCAGGCTGTAGGCTTGGTCGCCGGTGAAGCTCCCCGCATCGGTCGCGGTCACGGTGAAGTTGAAGCTGCCTTCCACCGTGGCGGTACCCGACAGTGTGCCGTTGCTGGCCAGGGTCAGGCCCGCCGGCAGCGTACCGCTTGCTAGCGTGTAGGTGTACGGCGCGGTGCCGCCACTGGCGCTCAGCGTCTGGCTGTAGGCCGTGCCGCGGGTGGCGGCCGGCAGCGTGGACGGCGCAACCACGATCGGCGGCGCGGCAATGGTCAGGGAGTAGCTCTGCGTTGCCTGCGATGGCGTGCCGCTGGTGCTGTCGGTGGCGGTCACGTTGAAGCTGAAGCTGCCCGCGGTGCCGGGCGTACCGGTCAGGGCGCCGCTGCTGCCATTGAGCGTGATGCCCGCCGGCAGGGCGCCGGCGGTAATGGCGTAGGTATACGGGGCAATGCCGCCGGTCGCCGGAGTGAGCGCGCTCGAATAGGCCTGGCCTGCCGTGCCGGCCGGCAGGTTGGTCGCCGGCAGGGTCACCGTCGCGCCGGCAACGGTCAACGCGTAGGCACGGTTGCCGCTGGTGGGGTTGCCGCCGCTATCGGTAGCGGTGGCGGTGAAGTTGAAGCTGCCGGTGGCGGTGGGTGTGCCCGACAGCACGCCGGCAGCGCTCAGGGTCAGCCCGGGCGGCAGCGCACCGGCCGTGACGGCGAAGGTGTACGGCGCGGTGCCGCCGCTGGCGCTCAGGGTCTGGCTGTAGGCGCTGCCGGCGGTGGCTGCCGGCAGCGTGGCCGGCCCGACAATCACCACCACATCGTCATTGACGATGGTGCCGGTGCCGGTGGCGCGCGCGATGCTGGCGTTGCTGGCACCGGACAGGCCGACGCTGAAGGTCTCGCTGGCCTCGACCGCGGTGTCGCCATTGACGGTGATCGCCACGCCCTGCGCAGTTGTACCCGGCGGAAATGTCAGCGTGCCCGACCGCGCGACGTAGTCGCTCCCTGCGGTGGCGGTGCCGTTGGCGGTGGCGTAATTGACCGACACGGTCTGGCCGCTGGCCGCGCTCAGGCTCACCGTGAACGTGGCCGTGGTGGTGCCGCTATTGCCTTCGTTCACGCTGATATCGTCGATCGACAGCGACGGCACGGCATCGTCGTTGACGATGGTGCCCAGGCCCTGCGCATCGGCCACTGTCGCGCCGGTGACGTTGCTGACGTTGACGAAGAAGGTCTCGTCGGGCTCGCTGAGCGAGTCGCCGTTGACCTGCACGGTGAAGGTGGCGCTGCTGCTGCCGGCGGGGATGGTCTGCCCGGCCAGGCTGGAGGCGACGTAGTCCACGCCGGCAGTGGCAGTGCCGTCGGCAGTGGAGATATCGAAGCTGACGCCGCCGGCGCCGGCCGGCTGGCTCAACAAGACAGTGAAGGTGGCATTGGTGGTGCCGGCGTTGCCTTCGCTCACGGACACGTCGTTGATCGACAGCGCCGGCTGGTCGTCGTTGAGGATGGTGCCGGTGGCGCTGTTGGGCGACCCCACGCTGTAGCCACTGCCCGCAGCCAGGCTGATCACCACCGTCTCGTCCGGTTCGATGGTGGCATCGGCGGTCGGATTGATGGTGATGGTGCCGGTGGTCTGGCCGGCGTTGATCACCAGCGGCGAACTCACGGCCGCGTAGTCGGTGCCTGAGGTCGCGCTGCCGCCGACGCTGAAGGCGACCGATACCGCGCTCTGCGCGGCCTGGTCGAGCGAGACGGTGTAGATCAGGTTGGTCGTACCGTCCTCGGGCACGCTGGACGGAGACACCGTGATCGATGCGGTCGGAAAGTCGTCGTTGACGATGGTGGCGGTGGCGCTGGACGGACTGCCGATGCCATAGCCGCTACCGCTGGCCACGCTGATCACCACCGTCTCGTCGGCCTCCACCGTGGTGTCGGCGACCGGGGTGACGGAAAAGGTGGCCGTGGTGGCGTTGGCGGGCACCTCGATGCTGCTCGGCGCACCCGTGTAGTCGGTGCCGCTGGTGGCGGTGCCGCTGCGGCTAAGGTTTACCGTGGTCGCCGAACTGCTGCTCTGGCTCAGCGTCACCGTGTAGGTGAACGCTGCGCCGCTATTTTCGTTGCGGCTGGCCGGGCTCACCGCGATGCTGGCAGTGCGCGAGGGGTTGACGGTGATGTTGAAGACGATCTGGTTGTTGTCTTCGTCCAACAGATAGAACGAGTCCGATGTCGCACCATCGCCGTTATTGGTATAGGTCACCTGTTCGGTGCTGTCAGGATTCTGACCGGGAAGACTGTATGTGCCGTGCGCCGGGGGCACGCCGGGATCGGTCATGCCGATATTGGAAGGGCCATCGCAGTCGCCGACTTCGAAGGACACCGAGCCACCCGAGTTGACGGTGGCGCTTTTCGGCGTCGGGCAGTAGGCAGCCAGGGCAACGTGAGAGGTTGCCAGCAGCAACAGCGCCAACATCCAACGCAGGAGCGGGCGCACGCCACCCGAGGCGGCGGTCAAGTTCGTAGACATATGTTTTCCCCAAAAACGCCACCCCAATGGCGTCGGCAACGGTCCTGGTGCCTCGGATCAGCGCAACGCGATGCCTGATGAGGCATAGGATTGGACTGTAGCGCTATTTAATCAGGAACTGACTGGCAGTTAAAGAATGAAAAATTAATACTTCATCCCAGTTAGGTCGCTGGTGGCTTGTGGTCTGCGATCTCGGCAGGTATCAGTACGTCAGTCTCCGGCAGCCGGTCGGCGGCGTACCTACGTAGGGGGGAGCTGCATGAGTGAGTTCTTCGTCGGCCAGATCATGATGGCCGGTTTCGCATTTGCACCGAAGTATTTTGCGCAGTGCAACGGGCAATTGCTGCCAGTCAATCAGAACCAGGCCCTGTTCAGTCTGCTTAGCACGCGCTTCGGCGGCGATGGCAGGACCACGTTCGGCTTGCCGGACATGCGTGGACGCACGCCGGTGGGCTATGGGCCGTCGGTGGATCCGAACTGGCAGCCGTCTGCCGCTCCCATGGGCCAGGCGGCGGGCGCGGAGACGGTGACGCTGGTGGCAGGCAACCTGCCCCCCCACATTCACCTGATGGATTGCAGCAGCGCCAACGGCGACAACCGCACACCCACAGGCCGCCTGTTCGCCAACAACAACGTCGCCTCGGGGACTGCGCACACGTTATACGCCGCGCCTGGCGCGATCGTGCCGCTGTCGCAGTCCACCGTCGCCAGCAGCGGCGGCAGCCAGGCGCATCCGAACCTGCAGCCCTACACCACGATCAATTTTTGCATCGCGCTGTCCGGCATCTTCCCTTCGCGCAGCTAGGCGCATCCGCATCTGGAGGCGCTTAGCGCATGGCGCCTCATCGACCAGGAAGAATTTGATGGCAACTCCCTTCATTGGCGAAATCCGCATGTTCGGTTTTGGCCGCACTCCCCAGGGTTGGCAGGCGTGCGATGGCTCACTGCTGCAGATTTCCGAATACGAACCCCTGTACCTCCTGCTCGGCACTGCCTACGGTGGCAATGGCACCAGCACGTTCGGCGTGCCGGATCTGCGCGGCCGCCTGCCAATCCACCAGGGCCAGGCACCGGGCCTGAGCAACTACCCCCTTGCGCAGTCCGCCGGCACCGAGACGGTGACGTTGATAGACCTGCAGATGCCGGCGCACACGCATACAGCCCAGGCCACCACCGCAGCGGCGACCGCCACCGCGCCCGTCGGCCTGTTGCCCGCGGCGGTGAGCGGCAGCCTGTTCTACGTGAGTGATACGACCGGTGGCACCACCTTGGCGATGTCTGCGCAGAGCACCTCGTTCTCCGGCGGCGGCCAGCCGCACGAGAACCGCATGCCGACGTTGACGGTGCAGTACTGCATCGCCACCACCGGCATCTTTCCGCAGCAGGCCTGATCCCTCGCGCCGCGCCGATCTGGCCGCGGCACGTATCCGCTTCATCGGAGAATCTGTTCATGACCGAACCCTATCTCGGCGAAATCCAGCTGTTCGGCTTCGACTACAACCCTTACGGCTGGGCGCTGTGCAACGGCGCCACGCTGCCGGTCACCCAGAACACCGCGCTGTTTTCCCTGCTCGGGGTGGCCTATGGCGGCACCGGTAGCAGCACCTTCCAGTTGCCGAACTTCACCACCCGCGCCGGTTGCCAGCAGGGTGCGGGACCGGGCCTGACCCCGCACACGCTGGGCAATACCTTCGGCTCGGCGTCGGTGAGCCTGCAAAGCACGCAGATTCCGCTGCACCAGCACGGCGTCAACGCGTTCTCGCAGCCTGACCTGGCCAAGAAAACGGGAATGCCGGCCAGCGGTGTCGCCTTTTCCTCACTGAACGTCAATACCGAGCGTCCGTTCCTGGCGGTGACCCCGGACAAGCAATTCTCCCCGACCATGCTGCTGCCCACCGGCAACGGGCAGGCGCACGAGAACCGGCAGCCTTACCTGGCGGTGAACTTCTGCATCGCGCTGCAGGGCGACTATCCGGTGTTCGACTGAGCGATGCCGTCACCCGGGCGCGTTGCAAAGGCGGCGATGAGGATGCAGGTGATGACGAGCGCTGCCGTTGATGGGCAGGCGGTAGCGCTTGCGCTGCGCGCCGAGCAGCCCGCCGACGTTGCGTGGCTGCAAGCGCTTTATGCCAGCACCCGCAGCGACGAGCTGGCAGCGGTACCGTGGCCGGAGGCGAGCAAACGCGCCTTTCTGCAACAACAGTTCGCCCTGCAGCGCGCGCATTACCAGCAACATTTTGAAGGGGGCGATTTTTTGATCGTACAGGCCGGGGATGTGCGTATCGGGCGCCTGTATCTGCACCGTGGCGCCACGCAACATACGCTGGTGGATATCAGCCTGCTGCCGGACTGGCGCGGACAAGGCATCGGCTCGCAACTGCTTGCCTACGCGCAAGCGATCGCGCGCGAGGCGGGATGCGGACTGTCATTGCACGTCCTGCACGCGAACCCCGCCGCGCAACGCCTGTATGCCCGCCACGGCTTCGTCGCGGGGCTGGGCAACCAGACGCATCTGCAGATGCACTGGCATTTTCCCGAGCACCGCGGTTGAACGCACTCAGTTGAAAACGGCCTGATACAGAAAGCCGTCGCGCTCGCGCGCCACCGGCACCAGGAAAATGCCGATTTCGCCCAGCCGGGCGTGACGCATCTGATAGATCTGCTGCGGAAACAGGAAAGATGAGGTGTTGCGGAACAACAGAGAGAACGGTGCGCGTTGCGAAGTGCGTGCCTCGGGCAACGGCCGCGCTTCCACCAGCACGAACGGCACTTCGCCGTCATTCAATGCAGCGGCGAAGGTCTCGTTGACGCTACCGGCGAAGTGTTCGAGCGTCAGCAGTTCCATGGATGATTCCTGTAGCGACGATGTAGCGTCGATGGTCACGCGTTGGAACCGATCTGGCAAGACGCCGCGATCGGCGAAGGGACATGTTCGACAGGTTGGAAACAGGCAACCGCAGGCGAGGGTGAGCCAGCGCCAGCGATGCGAATCACGCGTGCCTCCTGCGAGACGATGGCGCGGTACGGACCATGCGCTGCAGCTCCCCTACTGCAGCGTACGTTGCATCCGTCTTGCGCACGCACGCGTCTCGATTGCGTCGCAGGACACGCTGTTACAGGGACGGCACCCTGCAGCGGCCGCAACGCCGTGCAGAGATGCGACAATAGTGCACGCACCGGTTCGGTTATGTTCAGCCGTGTGACGGCTACTCTATCGCGTTGGAATTCTGTTAAAGGCTTCGATGACGGCGTCCGCATCCCCTGTCGTGCAGTTGTCCGGTGTCCGCATCGATCGCGGCGGTCGCACGATCCTGCGCGACGTCTCGCTCGAGGTGCCACGCGGCAGCATCACTGCCGTGCTCGGTCCGTCCGGTAGCGGCAAATCCACCTTGCTGGCTGCGCTGACCGGCGAACTGCGTCCGGTCGCCGGCACGGTCACCCTGTTCGGCAACGCGATCCCGCATGGCAACCGTGCACTGCTGGAGATGCGTCGCAATGTCGGCGTGCTGCTGCAGGGCAATGGCCTGCTGACCGACCTGAGCGTGGCCGACAACGTCGCGCTGCCGCTGCGTACCCACACCCGCCTGCCGGCGCCGGTGCTGCAGCGCCTGGTGCAGATGAAGCTGCATGCAGTGGGCCTGCTGGCCGCCGCCGATGCCTGGCCGCGCGAATTGTCCGGCGGCATGGCGCGGCGTGTGGCGCTGGCGCGCGCGCTGGCACTGGACCCGCCGCTGATGATCTACGACGAACCGCTGACCGGGCTGGACCCGATCGCCTCGGGCGTGATCATGAGCCTGATCCAGCGCCTCAACGACAGCCTCGGCCTGACCAGCATCATCGTCAGCCACCACGTGCACGAAACCCTGCCGATCAGCGACCAGGCCGTGGTCATCGCCAATGGCGGCATCGTGTTCGCCGGCACGCCGGAGCAGCTGCAGGACAGTACCGATCCGCTGGTGCAGCAGTTCCTGCATGGCCAGCCGGATGGGCCGATCGCCTTCGATGCGGCGCCGCGGCGCGACCGGAGTGCCGCCTGATGGCCATGGTCGAGTCGATCCGCGCCTTCGGCCGCGCCGGGCTGTTTTCGCTGACCGTGCTGCGCGGCTCGGTGCCCACGCGCGATTTCATTGCCGAGCTGGTGCGCGAAATCTACAAGGTCGGCGCGCGGTCGCTGCCGATCATCGCCGTCGGCGGCGCCTTCGTCGGCCTGGTGCTGACCCTGCAGGGCTACCGCACGCTGACCACCTACGGTGCGTCGGATGCGCTGTCCACGCTGCTGGGGCTGTCGCTGTACCGCGAGCTGGCACCGGTGCTGACCGCGCTGCTGTTCATCGGCCGCGCCGGCAGCTCGATCGCGGCCGAGCTGGGCCTGATGCGCGCCACCGACCAGATCAAGGCGCTGGAGCTGATGGCCATCGATCCGGTCGCCAAGGCGGTGGCACCGCGCTTCTGGGCGGCGGTGCTGACGGTGCCGTTGCTGACCGGCGTGTTCTGTTCGCTGGCCATCACCGGCGGCTATTTCGAAGCCGTGCACGTGCTGGGCATCGACAACGGCACATTCTGGTCGGGGTTGAGCAACAGCGTGGACTTCTGGGACGACTTTGGCGTGGCCATGCTCAAGTCGGCGATCTTCGGCGGCACCGCCGCATTGGTCGCCGCCTACGTGGGCTTCCACGCCGAACCGACTATCGAAGGCACCTCGATCGCCACCACCCGCGCGGTGGTGAACGCCTCGCTGCTGGTGCTGATGTTCAACTTCGTCCTTTCTGCAATGTTGTTTAGGTGAGTGGAATAACTATGGCCATGCGTGGACCACGACTCGAATTCGCCGTCGGCGCCTTTTTGCTGCTGACCCTGGCCTCGCTGCTGGTGCTGGCGGTGGCCTCGACCAACCAGCGCTGGGGCTTCGGCTCCAGCCAGTACACGCTGACCGCGCGCTTCAGCCAGATCGGCCAGCTGCGTGCGCAGGCACCGGTGAAGATCGGCGGCGTGACCATCGGCAAGGTGTCCGACATCAGCCTGGATCCGACCAGGTTCGACTCGGTGGTGACCCTGTCGCTGGACAACAAGTACAAGGATCTGCCGGCCGACACCTCGGCCGGCATCTTCACCAGCGGCCTGCTGGGCGAGAGTTATATCGGGTTGCAGCCGGGCGGCGACCCGGAAACGCTCAAGCCGGGCGAAGAAATCGGCTTCACCCAGCCGGCGGTGGACCTGCTGCAGCTGGTCGGCAAGTACATGTTCAGTGGCGGCGGTGATAAATCCGCCGCAGAGGGTCAGGCCGCCCCGCCTGCCCAGCCCGCTTCTCCCTCTACGGAACCGCACCAATGAAAACCACCCTGCTCTCCGCTGTCCTGGCCTCGACCCTGCTGGTGTGCGCACCGGCCACCGTGCTGGCGCAGCCGGCTGCCGCCAGCGCGCCTGCGCAGGGCGCGGCCACCAAGACCGTCATCGACAGCAGCACCCGCATCCTGAGCACGCTGGACCAGCGCCGCGCCGAGTTCCGCAGCAACCCGGCCGCGCTGCGCCAGTACATCAATGGCGAATTGAACAAGGCCTTCGACCGCGACTACTCGGCCCGCCTGGTGCTGGGCGTCAACGGCCGTGGTGCCTCCGATGCGGACGTCAAGCTATTTGCCGATGCGCTGGCCGACAACCTGATGCAGCGTTACGGCACCGCGTTGCTCAACTTCGAAGGCAAGCCGACCTTCCGCGCCAAGTCCGAGAGCGCCCTGCCGGGCAACCGCGGCGTCAAGGTGTCCACCGACCTGCTGCGCGCCGGCAACGACCCGACCCCGGTCGATTACATGATGCGTAACGTCGGTGGCCAGTGGAAGATCTTCGATGTGATGATCGAAGGCATCTCCTACGTGCAGACCTTCAAGACCCAGTTCGACGCCCCGCTGCGCGAAAAGGGCATTGCCAAGGTCGCCGCAGAGCTGCGTAGCGGCAATCTGCAGGTCGGTCCGGCACCGGCCAATGGCAAGTAACGATTCCGTGCAACGCAATGGCCAGACGCTGGCACTGACCGGCGTGCTCGACCGCGACGCGGTCACGGCGGCTTGGCCGCAGGCGATTGCGCAACTGGACGGCATTCGCACGCTGGACCTGTCGGGTGTACAACGCCTGGACAGTGCCGGCGTTGCAATGCTGGCCGAACTGGCGGCGCGGCTGCGCGCCACCGGTGCCGGTCCCGTCACGGTGGTGGGTGAGGCGTCCGGTCTGGACGAATTACGCGCCGCCTACCGTTTGTCCCCTACTTTCGATTTCCAGGCCTGAGCGCCACCCCATGACCCAGCTTCGCCCCCTTTCCCTGTTGGCCGCCTGCCTGCTGCTTGGTGCCTGCGCCAGCCACGCTCCGAAATCCGCGCCGCCTGCGTCCGCGGCCGAGACCGCCCCGGACGCAACCCCGGCCCCGGTGCGTGACGACGCCGCTGTGACGGCGCAGCCGGCCACTGCCGGCTTTGCCGCCCCGGACGCCCTGCCGGCCACCGCCGCAGCAGCCCCGGCCGACCAGACCGGCGCCGATGCCAGCGCCGGGACCGTAGGTGCCGCCACCTCGGCCGAGGACGACTACGCTGCGCTCTACGGCCCCACCACCCCGCAGGCCGGCGCCAACGGTGCACCGGGCCAGCCCGGTGATGCGCCACCCTACGATCCGTGGGAGCGCTACAACCGCGGCATGCACCGCTTCAACCTGGCCGTGGACCGGGGCGTGGCGCGTCCGTTGGCCACCGGCTATACCAAGGTGGTGCCGCGTCCGGCACGCCTGGGCGTGACCAACTTCTTCGACAACCTCGGCACGCCGCTGACCATGGTCAACCAGCTGCTGCAGGGCCACCCGGTGTATGCGATGCAGTCGCTGGGCCGCTTCGTGATGAATTCCACGCTGGGCGTGGCCGGTCTGTTCGATCCGGCCTCCGCAGCCGGCATTCCGCGCCGCAGCGAGGACTTCGGTCAGACCCTGGGTGTGTGGGGCTGGCGCAATTCGCGCTACTTCGAGTTGCCGCTGTTCGGCCCACGCACGGTGCGCGACACCTTCGGCCTGGGCGGCGACATTCCGCTCTCGCCGTTGCGCCAGGTCGACGACAGCGGCGCGCGCTTCGCCCTGCAGGGCCTGCAGCTGGTGGATACGCGCGCGCAGCTGATGTCGCTGGATTCGCTGCGCGACCAGGCACCGGACGAATACGCACTGACCCGCGATGCATGGATGCAGCGCCGCAACTACCAGATCGTGCGCGACCTGCGCAGCCATCGCCAGAAGGACAACGAGTTGCCCGACTACCTGCGCGAGGACAAGGACAGCACCGTGCCGGTGGATGCAATGCCGATCCCGCAGTGGATTCGTTGATCGATCTAGCGTGCGGTTTGGCGTAACTATGAAAGCCCGGGAGCGATCCCGGGCTTTTTATTTTCCGCCACCCGCATGCGAAGTGGCACCAAGGACTAGGCTGCCTAGGCGCAGGCTTGCCTCAGGCAATCCAGACCGAAGGATCGAAGGTGCAGTTGCCAGGTCACTTGCCGGCGCGCAACTCCGGTTCGGGCCTGATCGACGGCGTGCGGTCGATATAGGTGAGATAGTGCTTCCATAGATCGTGCGCGCGCTGATCGTCGAGGTCGACGATGCAGCGCGCCACCTTGGCCGGCAGGACTGTCGCATCGTGCCAGCGCGTTTGCACATTGCCGCACTGAAGATCCCGGTACGTCGTCCACGCCGTCTGTGCGTTGTCGAAAGCGTCGGCGGCAATACCCAATGTGGAAACGGCCCGGTCGCGCGCGGTCGCCAGATAATCATCCAGACGTGCCTGCGCGATGCCGACTTGCTCGTTCCAGCAAGCGTTACTTTCCGGGGTTGTCTGCAGGTCGCGGCAAAGCTCCGCAGCGTGTAACGACGAACTGCCAGGCAGCATCAGGAGGACAAAGAGCAGACGCATCGACAGGGTCCTTGTTGAGTCACCTTCGCGATGCGTGCACCGACACGGTGGATGCAGCTTGCTACGTCAGGCCACGCGTGCCACTGGCGCGCACGCGTGGCGTCTCGTCCTGGTGGAGAGGAGCTTCAGGCAGCCGATGCCAACGCTGCATCCACCGCCGCACGCAGGCGCGCATCGTCTGCCGGCACGTCGGGGGCGAAGCGGTCGATGACCTGGCCGTCGCGGCCGATCAGGAATTTTTCGAAGTTCCACAGCACGCCCGGTGCGGGGTTGGGTGCGATGCCGTAGCCGGCCAGTTTCTCGCGCATCGGGCCGTCGCCGGTGGCCTGCGGATGTGCGCTGGTCAACTGCTGATACAGCGGATGGATCTCGGCACCGGTGACGGCGATCTTGGAGAACATCGGAAAGGTCACGTCGTAGGTGAGCTGGCAGAACTGCGCGATCTCCGCCTCGCTGCCGGGCTCCTGCCCCTTGAAGTCGTTGGCCGGAAAGCCCAGCACTTCCAGCCCCTGTGCCTGCTTGTCGCGATACAGCGCTTCCAGGCTCTCGTACTGCGGGGTCAGTCCGCACTTGGAGGCGACGTTGACCACCAGCAGCACCTTGCCGCGATAGTCGGCCAGCGTGGCGGGCTCACCGTCGATGCGGGCAACCGGGATGTCGTAAAGCGTCTGGCTCATCGATACGTCCTGGACAGGTAGAGCCGAGAGCATAAACCGCCACGATGGCGCGAGCGAGACGGCTGGCTCATGGCGCTTGCAGTGATCTCCAGCGACGCGCACGGACCAAGCGGCTGATCGACCCGTGCAGGCGCTTCACCACGTTCGCTGACGTCAATCGATGCACAACGCGGCCTGGCCCATGCCGCCGATCACTTCCTGGCGGCAACCGAAGCGGTCGCTGTCGCGCTGGCAGGTGCCGGATGTCGCGGTGCCGGTCGGCACGATGCTGGTGGCCAGGCAATCACCGCTGCAGTCGGAACTGTCGCTGCAGGTCTTGCCGGCATCGGCATACGGCACCACGCAACGCACCGTCTGCATGCGGCCGACCGGACGCAGTTGCCCGCCCTTTGCCGCGCATTCGGCAGCGTCGGCGGAACCGGCATGCGGTGGCTGCGGCGTGCCCGCCGCAGCGCCCGGCCTGGTCGCCGGAGGCGTGCTGCATGCGGTCAGCAGCAGCGCGCAGATCACTGCATGGATCCATCGGGTTGCCATGTTGACACTCTCGTCTTGCATCAGGTGGCTGCAAGCATCGCGGTGGCGATGTCTGCGTGGCGTGCTCGCTATCGGCAAGAAGCCATGCCGGAGACCTGCGTTTTGTAGGAGCGGCCCTGGCCGCGATGGGGCGTTATCGGCAATGCCTGGTCGCGCCCGGGTGTGCTCCTACGTCGTGGCTTGTTGGGTCGCCTTGGGCGGCGGATCATTCCTGCTCGTCGTTGCTGTCGTCGTCGCTGCTGCTGGCGGTGTCGTCGTTGCCGGCATCGTCCAGCAGCGCCTGGGAGTGTTCGCTGGCCAGGGTTTCCACGCCGCGCAGGCGGCGTTCGATGGTGCGGGTCTTGCGGCTGGCTTCGCCCAGGCTCTTGCCGACCGTGCTGATCTGCCGCTCGGCCTTTTCGAGGATGCCGGCGAACTTGCCGAACTCGCTCTTCACCGCGCCCAGCACCTGCCAGACCTCACTGGAGCGCTTTTCGATCGCCAGCGTGCGGAAGCCCATCTGCAGGCTGTTGAGCAGGGCGGTGAAGGTGGTCGGGCCGGCCAGCACCACGCGATGTTCGCGCTGCAGCAGGTCGACCAGGCCGGCGCGACGGATCACTTCGGCGTACAGGCCTTCGGTGGGCAGGAACATCACCGCGAAGTCGGTCGTCTGCGGCGGGCAGACGTACTTGTCGCTGATCGACTTGGCCTGGATGCGGATGGCGCGTTCCAGCTGCGCCGTCGACGTCTTGATCGCGTCCAGGTCGCCCTTTTCCTGCGCGTCGATCAGGCGTTCGTAATCCTCGCGCGGGAACTTGGCATCGACCGGCAGCCACACCACGGTGTCGTCGCCGCGTCCTGGCAGGCGGATCGCGAAATCCACCGCCTCGGCGCTGTCGGGCCTGACCCGCACGCTGCGCGCGTACTGCTCCATCGTCAGCGTCTGCTCGAGGATGTTCTCCAGCTGCACTTCGCCCCAGCCGCCGCGGTCCTTGACGTTGCTCAGCACACGCTTGAGATCGCCCACGCCGGTAGCCAGCTGCTGCATTTCGCCCAGGCCGCGCTGCACCTGTTCCAGGCGTTCGGAGACGAGCTTGAAGGAGGCATCCAGCCGCGTGTTGAGCGTGGTCTGGAGTTTTTCATCGACGGTGGCGCGCATCAGTTCGAGCTTGCTGGCGTTGTCGTTCTGCAGGTTGGCCAGCTGTTGTTCCAGCGTGGCGCGCATTTCGCCGATGCGCAGTTCGTTGCGTTGGGTGAGTTCGGTCAGGCGTTGGCCCAGGGCCTCGGTGAAGCGCTGCTGCGACTCGCCGGCCTCCTGCCGGCCCTTGCGGGCATCGTCGGCCAGCGCTTCGCGCAGGGCGGCCATATGGGTGTCGGTGCGTGCGATCAGCTCGGTCAGCTGCTGGCCGAACACCTGGATGCGGGTTTCCTGCTGCTGGCCGAAGCCGTCGAGCTGGGTGCGCAATTCGGTCAGCCGCAGGGTGAGCAGTTCGCCGGTGCGTTGTTGCGCCAGGGCGCTTTCTTCGCGCGCCTTGCGTGCGTCTTCGCCGAGTGCGTCGCGCAGCAAGTCCAGGCGCTGGTCGGTGCGCGTGGACAGTTCAGTGAGGTTGCGCGCGAAGGTTTCCAGGCGGCCGTCCTGCTGCCGCGCCAGGCCTTCGAGCTGCTCGCGCAATTCGCCGCGGCCGTCGCGTTGCTCGGCACGCAGCGCCAGCTCCAGGCCGCTGGTGGAAGGACGTCGCAGCAGCGCGATCAGCTGCAACACGAGGACTACGACGAGCAGTCCGAGAAGGATCAGGGATTGGGATGACATGCGCGCAGTGTAGCCGGGCCGGTCGCAGGGGCTGCGCCAGTGCGATGCCGGTTGGGCGGCCGGTGCTCAGGGCGCGGGCGCCTGGGACGTTGCGCCTGCGGCAATGCGCATCAAGCGCCTCCGACGCGGCTGACGGCGTGGCGAGCCGGGCCGGAGCTGCGCAGTCGGAACGTCGCCGCGGTCAGAACCCTTCCAGCACCAGCTTGCCGCGGGTGCGATGCGATTCCAGTGCGGCGTGGGCGCGGCGCAGGTTGTCGACGGTGATGCGGCCGTAGTGCTCGCCCAGCGTGCTGCGCAGCGTGCCGCTGTCCACCAGCGCGGCGACGCGGTTGAGCAGGTGGTGCTGGGCAATCATGTCGTCGGTGTCGAACAGCGAGCGGGTGAACATGAATTCCCAGTGCAGCGACGCGCTCTTGCGCTTGAGCGGCAGCACATCGAGCGTGGCCGGGTCGTCGATCAGGGCCAGCTGGCCCTGCGGCGCGAGCACGTCGACCAGCTGGGTGAAGTGCTGGTCGGTATGGGTCAGGCTGGCGACATGCTCAACCTGGGCGATGCCGATGCGCTGCAGGCTCTCGCTCAGCGGCTGGGTGTGGTCGATGACATGGTGGGCACCGAGCGCATACACCCAGTCCTGCGTCTGCGGGCGCGAGGCGGTGCCGATCACGGTCAGCTTGGTCAACGTGCGCGCCAGCTGCACCAGGATCGAGCCGACGCCCCCGGCGGCGCCGACCACCAGCAGGGTCTGGCCCTGCCCGCCGTCTTCGGCGATGCGCAGGCGGTCGAACAGCAGCTCCCAGGCGGTGATCGCGGTCAGCGGCAACGCGGCGGCCGAGGCGTCATCGAGCGTGGCCGGCTTGCGCCCGACCAGGCGTTCGTCCACCAGGTGGTATTCGGCATTGGTGCCCGGGCGGTTCAAGGTGCCGGCGTAGTACACCGCATCGCCGGGCTGGAACAGGCTGACCGCGCTGCCCACCGCATCGACCACGCCGCTGGCATCCCAGCCGAGCACGCGCGGTGCGTCGACCGCGGCGTTGGCGCGCACCTTGGTGTCGACCGGATTGACCGAGATGGCATGGATGCGCACGCGCAGGTCGCGCGGGCCGGGCTCGGGCAGCGGCAGGTCGAGCGCGACCAGCGCGCGCGCGTCGTCGATGGGCAGACCGTGCTGGGGATAGGCGATGGCTTTCATGGCGGGCGTCCTGCGGGGAGGGAACTGCATGGTCGGCCGCCGGCATTGCGAGAAAAACCGGCAAACTGCGCAAGCACTTTCACAGCTGGAGGGAAGATGGTCCGCTTCGACGACTTGGCGCTGTTCGTGCGCACGGCGGCACTGGGCAGTTTTTCCAATGCCGCGCGCGAGGCCGACCTGCTGCCCGGCCAGGTCAGCGCGGCAGTGGCGCGGCTGGAGCGGGCCCTGGACCTGCGCCTGTTTGCGCGCTCCACGCGCAGCCTGCGGCTGACTGCCGAGGGAGAGCAGTACCTGCCCTACGCACGCCAGGTGCTGGAGCTGCTGCGCGATGGGCGCGAGCAGGTGCGCGGGCACGACACCGAACTGCAGGGCGTGCTGCAGGTAACCGCCCCGTCGGACCTGGGCCGCAATGTGCTGCTGCCGTGGCTGACCGAGTTCCGCGCCGCGCATCCGCGCCTGCGCCTGCGCCTGCATCTGTCCGACCAGGTGGCGGACCTGTACCGCGCGCCGGTGGATGTGGCGTTCCGGCTGGGGCGTATCGACGATGCGGAGCATGTGGCGCTGCCACTGGCGCCGCACAACCGGCGGGTGCTGGTCGCCGCGCCGTCCTATCTGCAACGGCACGGGCAACCGGCCACGCTGGACGCGCTGCGCGAGCACGCCTGCCTGCTGTATCTGCTGGCCGGGCGCGCCTACGACCGCTGGCAGTTCGAGCTGGAGGGCCGCCGCCACATCGTGCCGGTGCGTGGCGCGATGCTGTGCGACGACGCCGATATCGTGCGGCGCTGGGCAGTGGCTGGCGAAGGCATCGCCTATAAATCCTGGCTGGATGTCTGCACCGACGTGCAGGCCGGGCGTTTGCAGGTGCTGTTCCCGGAGTGCGGCGACCGCCTGCCTCTGCACCTGGTGTGCCCGCATCGCAAACAGTTTTCACCGGCGGTGCGGCAGCTGCACGCGCTGTTTGCGCAACGCTGCCAGGCGATGACGGCGCTGTACCCGCTGGCGTCCGATGCGCGTTGACCTGCTGCGCCGGAACAGGGGCGCGATGG
This sequence comes from Xanthomonas sp. BRIP62409, assembly GCF_003992965.1. Taxonomy (NCBI): domain Bacteria; kingdom Pseudomonadati; phylum Pseudomonadota; class Gammaproteobacteria; order Lysobacterales; family Lysobacteraceae; genus Xanthomonas; species Xanthomonas sp. BRIP62409. Next base: position 45,322 of record NZ_QEZJ01000028.1, read on the forward strand.
ATGCACGCGCGCCGCAGCAAGGTCTGCGCGACTGCCGCGCGCGTTGAGGTGCCCGTCACTGCGCAGCTTCTAGCCTGCCTGCATGACAGCCCGCCGCTTCCCGTCGATGCAGTGCTACGGCAATCGCCAGGGCCATTCCGGTGTGGTGGCCTATGCGGTGGCAGACGATGCAATCGCGGTGCGCTTTCGCAGTGGCGAGACCTATGTGTACACCGCCGCCAGTGCCGGCGCCGACGTGGTCGCGAGAATGCAGCGCCTGGCCAAGGCAGGCCGCGGCTTGAGCACGTATATCAGCCAGAGCGTGCGCGACGCTTACGCGGGCAAGCTGACGGTGTAGGCGAGCGGCAATGGGACAGGTTGCACACGTCGATCTGTATGGCTGCACGAATGTACACATGCCCATTGCAGCATCCGCTCCGTTGTACGCAGACGCGGCAGCCGTGCTGCTGCAATGATGCATCGACGCACGCGCAAGACGCAGAGCAGTCACTGGCGTAGTCGTCTGCACGCACTCACCACCTCCATCCCCGGGCACATATGCTGGACATCTACGGAAAGCCGACATCGATCAACGTGCGCAAGGTGCTGTGGCTGTGCGAGGAACTGGCGCTGGACTACACGCTGCACGCGTATGGCAGCGGGTTTGCATCGCTGAACACGGAGGCCTTTCGCGCGCTCAACCCCAACGCGCTGGTGCCGGTGATCCGCGATGGCGATCTGGTGCTGTGGGAGTCGAACACGATCTGCCGGTATCTGGCCGCGCGTGCAGGGCGCGCCGACCTGTTGCCGACGGCGCCCGCTGCCCGTGCGCTGGTCGAGCAATGGATGGATTGGCAGGCCACCGAACTCAACAACGCCTGGCGTTACGCGTTCATGGCCAGCGTGCGCGGCAGCGCGGCGCATGCCGATCCACAGGCGATTGCGGCGAGCGTGCGCGAGTGGAACCGGCACATGGCCATCCTCGAGGCACAGCTGCAACGCGGCGGCCCGTTCGTGCTCGGAGCCGACTTCACCCTGGCCGATATCGTGTTGGGCTTATCCACGCAGCGCTGGCTTGCCAGCCCGATCGCGCGGCCGGCGTTGCCGGCGGTGGCGGCGTATCACGCCTGCCTGAAGACGCGTGCCGGCTTTCGACGTCATGGCTGCAATGCGCCGTAGACCACGCCTGCGCAAAAGCGAGCCAGACAGTGCGGCGATGCTGGATTTGCATGCGGATCGCATCGCATTGACCTCAACGTGACCTGCGCATCGCTAGGGTGAGGCTTCGTTCCTGCCAGGCCACCCGATGACCACCGCCACCAACCAAACCCGTCTGTTCGCGCTGGGCCTGTTCGTTTTTCTGGGCAGCTTTGCCGCGATCGTCTGGTACCTGATGCGGCCGTACGGCACGGCGTATTTCTTCCCGGTGCATTTTTTGATCGGCGCCGCGTTGCCGTTTTTGTTCTATGCCATTGGTGGAACACGGCTGTGGTTCTGGATCGGCATCGGAGTCACCGCACTGGTGCTGTTGTGGTTCAACTTCTGGGGGCATGACGCCAATGGCGCGGCGCCGCGAGTACTCGATTGGACCCATTTCGCTGCCGGTGCGGTCGGCCTGATCGGCGCGTGGGCGGTGCAGTTGGTCTATCGCAATGTGCGCCCACCGCATCGCCCGTCTGTGGAGTGAGCGGGAATTTGGGATTGGGGATTGGGGATTCGCAAAAGCGGGATCGCGGGTGGCGGTCGCTTGGCCGGAGACCGGCGGGTGTGGCGCGCTGACAGCTGATACGGTACGCGTGCGCAGCCATGCTGGCGCCGACGCATGACCTTGGACCGATAGCTTTGCTGCGGCGCGTTGGGCGACACTCGCGCCTTCTTTTGTTCCCGCGAGGTCCGCATGTCGTCTTGGCTCAGGCGCAAACCCATCGATCAGGTCACCGTGCACGAGGCCGGCCGGCAGCTGGTCCGCAGCCTGAGTTGGCCGCATCTGGTCGCGCTGGGCATCGGCGCGATCGTCGGCACCGGCATCTACACCTTGATCGGCGTGGGCGCGGACAAGGCCGGCCCGGCGGTGCTGCTGTCGTTCGTGGCGGCCGGCATCGTGTGCGCCTGCGCGGCGCTGGCGTATGCGGAGATGGCCACGATGATGCCGGCTGCCGGCAGCGCCTACACCTACAGCTACACCGCGCTTGGCGAGAGCATCGCCTGGGTGGTGGGCTGGAGCCTGGTGCTGGAATACTCGCTGGTGGTGAGCACGGTGGCGGTGGGCTGGTCGGGCTATTTCGTCGGCTTCCTGCAGTGGTTGGGGGTCAACCTGCCGCATGCCCTGGTGGCCGGGCCGCATGCCGGCGGCATCGTCAACCTGCCGGCGGTGGTGATCACCTTCCTGGTCGCCGGCATGCTGATGGCCGGCACCAAGGAAAGCGCCACCCTCAACGCGGTGCTGGTGGTGCTGAAGATCGTGGCGCTGGGCGTGTTCGTGGCGATTGCGTTGCCGGCGTTCGACAGCGCCAACCTGCAGCCGTTCATGCCGTATGGCTTCCCCAAGACCGAAGGTGCCGATGGCGTGGAGCGCGGGGTGATGGCCGCGGCGGCGATCATCTTCTTCGCGTTCTATGGCTTCGATGCGATCTCCACCGCGGCCGAAGAGACCAAGAACCCGGGGCGCGATCTGTCGATCGGCATCGTCGGCTCGATGATCGGCTGCACGCTGATCTATGTGCTGGTGGCGTTGTCGGCGGTGGGTGCGATGAGCTTCACCGTGTTCGGCAAGAGCCCGGAGCCGTTGGCGCTGATCATGCGTGAACTCGGCCACGGCAAGGCGGCGCTGGTCATCGGTGCGGTGGCGATCATCGCGCTGCCGACGGTATTGCTGGCGTTCCTGTATGGGCAGAGCCGCATCTTCTTCGTGATGTCGCGCGATGGCCTGTTGCCACGTGGCCTGTCCAAGGTCAATGCCCGCACCGGCACGCCGGTGGCGATCACCCTGTTCACGGCGGTGCTGGTGGCGGCGTTGGCGGGCGTGGCACGCCTGGATGAAATTGCCGCATTGGCCAATGCCGGGACCCTGGCGGCGTTCACTGCGGTGGCGGCGTGCCTGCTGGTGCTGCGCGTGCGCGAGCCCACGCGTGCGCGCTCCTTCCGGACGCCGCTGGCATGGGTGGTGGGGCCGGTGGCGATCCTGGGCTGCCTGTATCTGTTCTGGAGTCTGCCAAGCACGACGCAGGGGTGGTTCCTGGCCTGGAACGCGCTGGGCGTGGTGGTGTATGTGGCCTATGGCCGGCGCAATAGCCGGTTGGCGAAGGTGGGATAGTTCCTCCTCCCAGCGGGAGTGTGCCCTTCTCCCAGCGGGAGAAGGGGCTCGCAGTACGGATGAGGGGCGCCTCGGACACCCGGCAGGTGCCAGCGATGACGAACGCGTCGCCACGCGCCTTCAAGAATGAATCAACACAGGCGAGCTGTGCCCTTGCTTTCAGGCTGCGCGCCGGCCCGCGCTCGCGGTACCGGCGCTTGAATCACGGTGCCGCCGCAGGCGTGGCGCAGAACGAGGCAGGCAATGCCTCTGGTTGCGTGCCCCAGCCCTGCGTCGGCGCCTGCTTGCTTAGTGCAAACGACAGCGTGCCGCCCTGCTGCAGCTGGGCCCAGTCCAGGAACACCTGCCGCTGCGGTTGCCCGTTGAAACGCACGCTGTCCACGTACTGCAGCGCGCGGCCGTCGGCGCCGGGGGCGTCGATACGCAGGCGCTTGCCGTTGCCCAGCGCCAGCGTGACCCGCTTGAAGCGCGGGGCATGCAGCAGGAACTGCCCGCTGCCCGGCACCGCCGGATACAGGCCCAGCGCACTGAACAGGTACCAGGCCGACATCGTGCCGAGGTCGTCGTTGCCGGTGACGCCATTGGGCGCGTTGGTGAACAGCTGCTGGGCGGCGCGCACCACGGTGGCGGTCTTCCACGGCTGGCCGATCAACGTGTACATCCAGGGGGCGTGCAGGTCCGGTTCGTTGTTGGGGTTGTAGCGGTACTGGTTGTAGTAGCTGTACGGGCCGACCACCCAGTGCGTGCGCGCGGCGTTGAGCGGGTCCTTGAGCAGGTCGTCGTAGGCAAAGAACGCATCCAGGCGTTTGCCGGCCTGCTCGCTGCCATGCATGGCCTGCAGCATGCCGGGGATGTCCTGCTGCACCAGCCACTGGTATTGCCAGGCGGTGCCTTCGTGGAAGCCATGCTGCGAGCGTGGGCTGTAGTGATCGTCCGAGGGGGCATACCAGCTGCCGTCTTCCAGCCGGGGGCGCGGAAAGCCGCTGAAGCCGGTGTCGGCATCGCGCACGCCGGCGTCCCAGACGTTGTGCCAGTTGCCGCCGCGTCTGCGTAGCAGCGCGCTGTCGTCGGGGTGGCCGAGCGCCTGCGCCATCTGCGCCAGCGCGCAGTCGGCCAGCGCGTATTCCAGCGTGGCCGAGCCGCCGTGGTGCGGGTCCACGTCCATGCCCTTGGAGGGGAAGGCACGGTCGTATTGCACGTAGCCGTTGGCCAGGTAGCTGGCGTTGCCCGAGCGCCCGGCGTGGCGCGAATTGATGGGCGGCTGGCCGAAGGCGTTCTGGCGCAGCGCGGCGTAGGCCTCGGTTTCACTGCCCTGCAGCGCGCCGAAGCGCCACAGGTCGACCATGAAGGGCGTCACCGGGTCGCCGGTCATGATGTTGGTGTCGTAATTGGCGTACCCCCAGCGCGGCAGCCAGCCGCCTTGCTGGTGGATGGCCAGCAGCGAGCGACCGATGTCGCGCGCGCGCGCCGGCTGCAGCAAGGCCAGCAGCTGGTTCTGCGAGCGATAGGTGTCCCACAGCGAGAAGTACTCGTAGTAGGTCCAGCCCTCGGCACGGTGGATCGCATCGTCGAAGCCGCGATAGCGGCCATCGGCATCGCTGCCGGTCAGCGGCTGCAGCAGCGCGTGATACAGCGCGGTGTAGGCCACCGTGCGATCGTCGGCGCTGGCGCCGGCCAGCTGCATGCCGGCCAGTTCCGTGCGCCAGGCCTGTTGCGCGCGCTGGCGCATCTGCTCCAGGCCCAGCAGCTTGCCGCCCTGCATGCCGTCGGCGCGCAGGTTGTTGCGCGCGCCTTCGGCGTCCACATGCGAGATGGCGCTGACCACGGTCACTGCGCGCGCGGTCTTGTTCTTGCCCAGCGGGAAGCTGAGCCAGGCGCCGTTGGGCTTGAGTTCGCCGCCCATGCCGTGGCGCGCGCCGGGCACGCCGCCATCTTCGCCCCAGACACCGTGCGCGGTAAACGGGCGGTCGAATTCCAGCCGGAACCAGGTGGTGTATTCGTGGCCGCCGCAGAAGCTCTGCGTGGTCAGTTTGCCTTCGACCACGCGGTCGCCGACCACCTGCAGCTGGCTGCCGATCACCACGTGGCGGTCGTTGGCCTGGCCCAGGTTGACCAGCACATGGCCGGTGTCGGCGCCGGGCGCGAAGCTGTAGCGCTCGGCGGCGGCGCGGGTGAGCGCGGTGGCTTCGGCGTCGATGCCGCCGTAGTCGGTCAGCCGCACCTTGTAGTAGCCGGCCTGGCCGACTTCGCCGTCATGGGTGTAGCGCGCGGCATAGCGCTTCTGGTCGAAGGCCTTGGCGTCGGCGGTGTCGAAGTCGCCGCCCGGGCCGATGCGGCCGGTGACCGGCAGCACCGAGACCTGGCCGCCCTGCTCCCAGCAGCCGGCCCCGGACAGGAACGAATGGCCGAAGCCGCGGATGCTGGGGTCGTCGTAGCGCCAGCCGGCGTAGTGCGCGCCGATCGGGCTGACCTGGACCAGGCCGAACGGGGCCGAGGCACCGGGGAAGGTGTTGCCGTCGTCCTTGCTGCCGATGAAGGTGTTGACCTGCGCCGGGTCCTGCGCGGCCAGCGGCGCGCACACCGCCATGCCAAGCAGGCACAGGCCGGCGGCGGCGCGGCGCCAGAACGGCGCCGGAGCGCCCTGCGAAACGGAACGATCGGACCAGACTGCGGAGAGCATGCAAGACACCTCGGAGGAGAGGGCGACCGAAGCCGCAGGTGGGGATCCATGTCGATCGCTGCACCACGCAGCGATCGACGCACAACGACCGCGTTCAAACGGCGACCGGCAGCGCGATTTCGCGCCCGACCTGGCTTGTTTGGATCGATCTAAATTCGATGCGGCCATGGGCCGTGTGTCGGCAAAGATTAAGCATTCTCGACCGCTTGCTGCACACCGCGGCGCAGCAAAGTGTGCGGGTGCTGGCAGTTTTGCGGGTGCTTTAGACTTTTGAGGCGATCTGTTGCGCGCTTCAGGTACTGCCATTCTGAAGCGTGTCAGAGGCACTGACGGATGAGTTGGCTTGGGATTGATTCGTCTGCGCTGCGTGCGGTTGGTTGAATGTGGCGCTCTTGGGCGTGTTGCGCGTCGGGGGCCGAACCCTCACCCCAACCCCCGCTCCGCGCCCCGGCCCGCGCTAGCAGCGCGGGCGCTCCCAGGCACGCGCGCCAGTGGCGCGCAAGCTGTGCCTTATCGCCCCGGGGGGAGAGGGGCTTGGTCCACGGGGCTTGATGGCCCATAAAAAAAGCCCGGTCAGTGACCGGGCCTGGCGACGCTGGCGTGGCGGCGGGAGGGGCCGACGCGCCGGTGACGCAGTTGCTTCAGATCCAGCGCATGCCCTCGAACGGGTTCCAGCTGGTGCTGCCCTTCACCTTGTCCAGGTAGTAGGCGTAGTTGGCGATCATGCCGGTCAACAACGACAGCGGCAGCCACAGCACGTTCTGAAACGCGGCCGGCAGGAACGAGGCCACGATGCTCACCACGACGCTGATGCCGATCAGGCTCAACGCCTTGCGCCACAGGCCGATGATGAAGAAATAGATGACGCCGAAGAAGAAGGCATAGAAGTTCATGCCGACCTTGACCTTCTCGCCAAAGCTCAGGGTCTTCAGTGCGTTCTTGTAACTGGGGTCTTTGGGGCCACCGTGACGGTCGAAGAAATCGAAACGGAACTGCCACTTGGGACTGAGCTGGGTGCGATCGAAGGTATCCATTCCAAACCATGTAGTTGAAAACGATTACATGATAGGCGATCGCGTATTCATCGGCACGTTCTTCGGCACCGGTCGGACGCGGAGGGTCAGCCGCCGATCAGCTTCAGCCGTGGCCGCTTGCAGGCCGCAGCGCGCCTCACTCGCGTTGGTCGCTGACACCGGTGCCGCGGCGCGCCCGGCGCAGCGCGTACAGCGAACGGTCGGCGCGATCGACCACTGCCGCCAGCGCCTCGCCGTCGTGGCGCAGGGCGGTGCCCAGGGTGAACTGGATCGGGGCGTCGTCGGTGGCGGCCACGTAGTCGCGCGCCAATGCCGCCAGCTGCGACTGGGTGGGTTGATGCAGCAGCACCAGGAACTCGTCGCCGCCCAGGCGGACCAGACGGTCCTGGGTGCGCAGCGGCTGGTTGAGGAACCAGGCCATCTGCACCAGCACTTCATCGCCGCGCTGGTGGCCGTGGGTGTCGTTGACCAGCTTGAACTTGTCCAGATCCACCACGATGCAGCCCCAGCGCACGCTGGGATCGCGCTTGTCCAGTTCGTCCAGGAAGCGGCGGTTGTAGCAGTTGGTGAGCGGGTCGGTGAACGACCATTCCAGCAGCTGCTTCTCCTGCTGGTACTGGTTGGTGATGTCCTGGGCGTGCGCCAGCACGACGGTGGCGTCGGCCTCCACATCCAGCACATTGCGGTACTGCCAGTGGCGCAGGCTGCCATCGCTGGCGACCAGCTCGATCACGCCGGCGTCCTGGCCGTCGAGCACCATCCGCGACAGATAGCCCTGGAAGGCGGCGTGCAGCTCGGGGCGGATGAATTCCAGCAACGAGCGCCCTTCCATGTCGTCCACGCTGCGGCCCAGCGAGCGCGCCGCGGCCGGATTGATGCTGATCAGCCGGCCATCCATCTCGTGGGTGCAGATCAGGCCCAGGCTGTACTGGAACATGTTGCGGAACTTGCGCTCGCTGGCAGCCAGCGCATCCACCGCGCGATGGCGGTCGGTGACGTCCTGGATCGCGCCGATCAGGCGGATGCGCCCATCCACATGCTCCATCGAGCCGGTGCTGTGCACCCACAGCCGCCGGCCGGTGGCGCTGACCAGCGGCAGTTCCAGGTCCCAGGGCGTGCCGTCGCGCACGCAGCTGTCCACCGCCTCGGTGATCACCGCGCGCGCATCCAGCGGATAGAAGCCGATCCCCTCGGCCAGGGTCGGCCGGTAGCCAGGCGGCAGATCGTGCAGCCGGCAGGTCTGGTCCGACCAGGTCAGCACGCCGCTGGCCACATCCACCTCCCAGCCGCCGACACCGGCGACCCGGCCGGTGCGTTCCAGAAACGCTTCGCTCTCGCGCAGGCGTTGCTGCAGCTGTGCGTTGGCAGCTTCGCGCTCCAGCATCAGCCGGCGCTGCTCCAGCCCTTCGGCGGCGACCCTGGCCAGCTGCTGCAAGGCGGCCAGTTGCGCCGGCTCCAGCGCGCGCGGGCGCTGGTCGATCACGCACACCGTGCCCATGCGCAGACCGTCGGACAACACGATCGGCGCGCCGGCGTAATAACGGATCCCCGGCGCATCGGTGACCAGCGTGTTGTCGCAAAAGCGCGGATCGGCCGGCGCATTGCGTACTTCCATCACCGCATCGTCCTCGATGGCGTGGGTGCAGAACGCGAGCTCGCGTGGGGTTTCACTGGCGCCGGGCAGGCCGATATTGGCCTTCCACCATTGACGATGCTCGTCCACCAACGACACCAGCGCGATCGGCGTGCCGGCAATCGCCTGCGCGGCGGCGGCCAACGCATCGAAGAACGGCTCGGCATCGGTATCGACGATCTGCAACAGCGCCAGACGCGACAGCCGATCGGTTTCGCGGGAAGTGGATGACGCGACGGTGTCGCAGTGGCTCAACGGAATGCTCGCTTGTTCCCCTGACAATCCGCTCAGTCTAGCGGACCGGGCATACCTGCCTGACGCTGGTTTCGTGCGCCGCGACACAGGATGGGGTGTGCGCCGGCGCTGCGGCCTGCCCGGCGGCACCGGCGTGTCGGCGCACTAGGCGGCGCCCTAGGCGGCGGGGTCGGCGCCGCTGGAGGCGCTGGTGTCGTCCATCTGCAGGGCCAGGTACAGGCGCACGCAGTCGTCGGTGTTGCCCAGGTCCACGCCGCAGAGTCCTGCGATGCGCTGCATGCGGTAATCCAGCGTATTGCGGTGGATGGCCAGTGCCTTGGCGGTGGGCGCCATGCGCATGCCGGCGCCGAACCAGACCGACAAGGTCTTCAACAGGTCGCCGCGCCGGTCCTGTGCCAGCAGTGCCTGCAGCGGCTTGCGCAATTCGTCGGCCTGCCAGGCCTGGCGCAGGTCGTCCACCAGCACCGGCAGGCGATGGTCGTCGTAGAAGAACGCGTCGGCCTGCGGCGCGCGCGCCTTGCCGATGCGCATGGTGGTGCGCGCGATCTGGTGCGACAGCGCCAGCCCGTTGGGCTGCGGGAAGTACTGCCCCAGCGCGAGGCGGATGCGCAGCGGGCTGCTGGCACGCATGCGCTCGAGCAAGGTATGCGCGCGACGGCGTTGTTCGCCCACGTCCCAGTGGCCGCGGCGGTCCAGCGCGGGCTTGAGCACCACCAGTTCGTTGAGCGCGGTGGCGGCGATCAGGTTGCCGCGCTCGGGCGTGGCCAGCAGCGTGTGCAGGCGCTGCAGTTCCACCAGCATGGCGTCCAGGTCGAGGGTGCCGCTTTCCACTTCGATCACGGCCGCCACGCGCGGCAGGTCCAGCGCGATGCCGAGCCGTTCGGCCCAGCCGGCCAGTGCCGGGGTCGGTCCGTCGGCGCGGATCAGGCCAAGCGTGACTTCCTCGCGCAGGCGCGCATCGCGGGCCAGCAGGCGCAGCAGGCTGGCCTGTTCCAGCATCGCTTCGGCCGCCATGCGCACCAGTTCGGCCTGTTGCCCGATCCGCTGCGGCTCGCCGGTCAGCCCGACGCAGCCGACGATGCGGCCATCGGCGATCAGCGGCAGGTTGACGCCCGGGCGCACTGCGTCCAGCTGCCGGGCCAGCGCCGCATCGATCTCCACCCGGCCCTGCCTGGACAGCACCAGCAGCGCGCCTTCGTGCAGCTGGCCGAGGCGGGCCGGCTCGCCGCTGGCGATGATGACGCCGGTGTGGTCCATCACATTGACGTTGCCGTCGACGATGGTCATCGCGCGGTCGACGATGGACTGCGCCAGGGTGCGGTCGAGCGTGAGCATGGGCTGAGGGTCTGTTGACGGGGTGAGGGAGGCTGCGGTGCCATGGTCGGCATGCACGTCGCCAAGCATGAGGCCAAGGCGCGCCGATGAGCGCGCGTCGCGGCCATGCTGCGGTTGCGCGGCGTCCGGGCCGTGAACCGGGCACGCCACCGGCACGCTGCGCTCATCCGCCTGCACGGCAGTGCGCGTCCGAGGCTGCAGGCAACGACGTGGTTACCTTGTCCTTTCGGCCGACGCGCCGCGCTGCGTGGGCCATGCCCTCATGCGGCAGCCATGCAACGCACGCCGCTCTGCAGCAGCAGGATCTGTGCGAGGCAGCTGCGTGCGGCCATCACTGCAGGTCAGCGCCTCCCGACGTACGCGCCATCGTCTGCCCCACCTGCAATGTCGCCGCCACGTTGCGTGCGGCGATGCGCACGTTGCTGGCGGCTTCGGCCAGCGCCTGCTCCACCGTGCAGGCGCGGTGCACCACCGCAAACATCGCAGCGATGCCGTGCCCATGCAGCCGCGCGGCGCCGTTGCCCAGGCAACCGGCGATGGCGATCACCGGCTTGCCGTGCCGCTGCGCCACCCGCGCCACGCCCACCGGCGTCTTGCCGTGCAGGCTCTGGCTGTCCAGGCGGCCTTCGCCGGTGATGACCAGATCGGCCTGGGCGACCAGCGCATCCAGCCCCAGCGCCTGCGCCACGATGTCCACGCCGGGCCGCAACTGCGCGCCCAGGTACGCCACCAGCGCCGCGCCCAGGCCACCGGCCGCACCGCCGCCGGGCAGGTCGTGCAGGCGCACACCGAGGTCGCGCTGCAGGAGGTTGGCGTAGTGCTGCAGGTTGGTATCGAGCTGGCGCACCATGCTGGGCGTGGCGCCCTTCTGCGGGCCGAACACCGCCGAGGCACCGGTCGGGCCGATCAGTGGGTTGTCCACATCGCAGGCCACTTCGAAGTGGCAGTCCTGCAGGCGAACGTCCAGGCCGTCGGTCTCGATGCGGGCCAGCGCCGCCAGCGCGCCGCCGCCGGGGCCGATCGCCTCGCCGCGCGCATCCAGCAACCGCACGCCCAGGGCCTGCGCCAGGCCGGCGCCGCCGTCGTTGGTGGCACTGCCGCCGATGCCGATGATGAAGCGCCGCGCGCCGGCATCCAGCGCGGCCAGGATCAACTCGCCCACGCCTGCAGTGCTGGTGCGCAGCGGCGCGCGCTCGGCCGGCGGCACCAGCGCCAGGCCGCTGGCGGCGGCCATTTCGATCACTGCGGTGCGGCCGTCGCCGGTCAGGCCGAAGAACGCCTGCACCGGGGTGCCGAGCGGGCCGCTGACCGTGCAGGCGATCACCCGCCCGCCGGTGGCCGCCACCAGGGCGTCGACCGTGCCTTCGCCGCCATCGGCGACCGGCACCTTGCGGTACTGCCAGTCGGGGAACACCTCGCGGAAGCCGGCCTCGATCTGGGTGGCCACCTCCAGCGCGGACAGGCTTTCCTTGTAGGAATCGGGGGCGATGACGATCTTCATGGGCACACTCGCTGGGACGGACGCATCACTGGTTCACCGCGCGTGCCGGCACCCGCAGCACCAGCGCCGCGCCCAGCAGCATGGCCCCGGCCAGCACGTACAGCGCCAGCTCGGTGCTGTGGGTGGCGTCCTTGATCCAGCCCACCAGGTACGGGCTGACGAAGCCGGCAACCTGGCCGGTGGAGTTGATCAGCGCCAGCCCGCCGGCCGCCGCGGCGGCGGTGAGAAAGCCGTTGGTCAGCGGCCAGAACAGCGGCAAGCCGCTGACCGCGCCCATCGTGGCCAGGGTCATGCCGAACAGGGCCAGCGCCAGGTTGTCGGTGACGCTGGCGGCGATGCACAGCCCCGCCGCGCCCATCAGCAACGGGATCACCAGGTGCCAGCGGCGCTCGCCGCGGCGGTCGGCCGAGCGGCCCATCAGCACCATGAACACCGCCGCGGCCAGGTACGGGATGGCGCTCATCAGGCCGATCCGGGTCGGGTCGGTGACACCGCTGCCCTGGATGATCGACGGCAGCCAGAAGTTGATCGCATACACCCCGCTCTGGATGCAGAAGTACACCGTGCCCAGCAGCCATACCGCCGGGTTGCGCAGCACCGCGCCCAGCGAGGTGGAGGCGCCGGCCGGCTTGCCTGCTTCGTCGGCGGCCAGCGCGCGGGTCAGTGCCTGCTTCTCCTGCGGGTCCAGCCAGCTTGCCTGCTGCACGCCATCGCTGAGCAGGAACCACACCCCGATGCCCAGCAGCACCGTGGGCAGGCCCTGCAGCAGGAACATCCATTGCCAGCCGGCCAGACCGCCCTGCCCGGCCGAGAAATGGCTGAGGATCCAGCCCGACAACGGCCCGCCCAGCACCCCGGAGATCGGAATGGCCGACATGAAGACGGTCATGACCCGGCCATGCTGGGCGCGCGGGAACCAGCGCGTCAGGTACAGCACGATGCCGGGGAAGAAGCCGGCCTCGGCCGCGCCGGTGAGCAGGCGCAGGGTGTAGAAGCCGGCCGGCGTGCGCACGAACATCAGGCAGGTCGACAGCAGGCCCCAGCTGACCATCATGATCGCCACCCAGCGGCGCGCACCGATGCGCTGCAGGATCAGGTTGCTCGGCACCCCGCAGGCCAGGTAGCCGATGAAGAAGATGCCCGCGCCCAATCCATACACGGTCTCGCTCATGCCCAGGTCGTCCAGCATCTGCAGCTTGGCGAAGCCGACATTGACCCGGTCTAGGTAATTGAACAGGTAGCAGACGAACAGGAACGGGATCAGCCGCCACAGGATCCTGCGGTAGGTCGGGCCCAGGCCGTCGGAGGGCGGCAGAGGCCGGGAGGCTTGGGTCATCGCACGCTCCAGCAGTGGGTAAGCCCACCGGTGCGCGGTGCGTTGGCACTGACGCCACACAGGGGTCGGCGCATTCTAGTTGGTGCTTTTTCCCGGAAGCATCGTCAGCCTGCTGCCTGTCCATGGCAGATCGGCGCTAGTTTTTGTGCAAATGCCCAGCTTCCCCAGGAGGCACGCGAGGCATACGCCGGTTTCGGAGCGCACGCACGACGGACCGCCTCGTTTTTGCGACTCCCGACTTCCGACTGCCCAATCCCAGCACTACCTCCCCACTCCCGATTCCCCATTCCCCGCCGCATACGCCTGCGCCTGCCCCATCACCCGCAGCAGGTTGCCGCCCCAGATGCCGGCGATCTGCGGCTCGGTGTAGCCCTTGCGCAGCAGCCAGGCGGTGATGCGCGGCAGGTCGGAGACATCTTCCAGGCCGACCACGCCACCGCCGCCGTCCCAGTCCATGCCGATGCCCACGTGTTCGGGCCCGACCACCTTGAGCACATGCTCCAGATGGGCGAAGAAATCCTCCTCGGTGGCGCGCTTGATCGGGTAGCGCGCATCCAGGTCCTTGAGCGCGGCGCTCAGGGCGGTGCCGTCGGCGATCTTGATGTGCTCCCAGCCGCCGTATTGCTCGGTCAGCGCCTTCTCGGCGGCCTTGCGCTCGGGGCTGGCGCCGCTGTTGACCAGGTAGCCGCCATAGGAATTGACCTGGATCACCCCGCCGTGTGCGGCCAGCACCTTCAGCCGCGCGTCGTCGATATTGCGCGGATGGTCGAACACCGCACGCGCACCGCTGTGCGAGAGCACGATCGGCACCGGCGACAGCGCGATCAACTGGTCGAACACCGCATCGGAGGCATGCGATTGATCGATCACGATGCCCAATGCCTGCGCCTGCTGCACCAGCTGCTTGCCGGCCGGACTCAGGCCCTTCCATTCCGGTCCCTTGGGATCGGTGGCCGAGTCGGCGAATTCGTTGTTGAGAAAATGCACGGTGCTCATCAGGCGCAGGCCTTGCGCGTAATAGAACCGCAGCAGCGTGGGGTCGGCCACCAACGGGCTGGCATTTTCCATGCTGATGTACACCACGCGCTTGCCAGCGGCCTTGATGCGCGCGGCATCGGCCGGCGTGGTGGCGAAGGCGAAGCGCTGCGGTTGCGCGGCCAGCAGCGTGTGGATCTTCAACAACCGCTGCAGGCCGGCATCGCGATCGTCCAGGTGCGCGGCCGCACTGCGATCGCCCTGCCCGGTGTAGACCGCCCAGAAGCCGCCATCCAGCGCGCCTTCGACCATGCGCGGGTAATCCACCTGCGACAGCCGGTTGCCGGCATGCGCCTGCAGGACGTCGAAGTCGGGGCGCTCCAGATTGGCCGGCGTGTCCAGATGCGAATCCAGCGTGACCAGCCGCTGTTGCAGCGCGGTGGCGCGCGCCAGTTCGGCCCTGGAAAACTCCAGCGCGTGGCTGGGTGCGGCCACGGCCAGACTCAGCACGATGGCGGTGCACAGGCGATGCAGGGTCATGGCAGCTCGCAGAAGTTGGGGGTGTATCGATCATAGCCGCGCTGGCCTCAGCCGCTGCACGATCAGGAGGTTCGCCTGCGTGGTCCGGGGCGTCGTCGCCGACCACGCCCCGGCGCTCACTTGCGTTCGAAGAACTCGTGATAGGCCTTGGATTTGCCTTCCGGCGACTTGCCCACCCCATTGCGGATCAGCGTCTTGCCATCTGCAGAGAACGTCCAGAACTCGCCGACGATCACGTCGTCGTCCTTCATCTTGAGGATCTGGTAGGTGTCGGCGCCGGTCTTGCTCACCGCGATCTGGTTGAAGCGCGCCTGCTCGTTGAGCGGGCTGGGTTTGCCGTCCAGCGTGGTGACGTAATCGACCTTGTACGGCGTGTCCGGGCGGGTGGTGTTGATGGAGTGGTACTCGATGCGGTTGTCGGAGAACTGCACGTTGATGGTCAGCCGCATGCCCTTGGGAAATTTGCCGTCGCTCCAGTTGGATTTGGATTCCACCAGGGTCCAGGCGCCGTCGTGCGGATCGGCCGCCGATGCGGCGAACGTGGCAGTCAACGCCGAGACGGCGAACAGGGCGGCGGTCAGAAAGGTGCGCATGGGCGGTGTCCTTGGAGGCTGGGATAGTGGGCGGTGCTGTCGGGTAGCTGCTTGGCGTCGGGCGATCGTCGGGAGCTGGGCATCAGAAGTCGGTGCGCGATTCCAGGTGCTGTTCGACCTGCTCGCGGGTGGTCCACAAGGTGCGGAACTCGCCCTTGGACAGCAGTGGCAGCTGGTCGCTGATGTGCGCCGAACCAGGCTGGCTGGCATTGCCGTAGCTCATCAGGCCCTTGGCCTTGAGCGGCGTGGAAAACTCCACCAGCGAGACCCAGGTTTCGCCGTGCTGCGGCAGGCGTTGGCCATCGGTATTGGGCGGGTTCCAGGTGATCACATCGAACGCACCGAGATTGCCGAAACCGCCGCGCCCGGGCACATCGACAGCGCCCAGGTGGAAGCGCGACACCTCGCCATACGGCCGGTCGATGGCGCCATAGGTCTTCTTGGTGCTGGCGACGGCCTGCTTGAGTTGGCGCAGCGCCAGCGCCGGGTCCTTCAGGCCGCTGGGTGTGGTCAGCGGCGCGTCCAGCGACCACGGCGTGGCATAACCGGCCTGCGAGAGGTAGCGCGCATCGCCGGTGAACAGGCGCGCCCATTCCTCAAACAACAACGCGCCGCGGCTGTCGGCTTCGAAGTGGCGGTCCCAGGCCTTGAGCACGTCGACCGCAGCGACAATGTCCGGATCGGTGCTGTCTGCGGCTGCGGCGTACAGCTGCGGCAACGTGCGATCGGCCGCCAGCGCCTGTGCGGTGCGCTTGAGTGCCACCAGCTGGTCGAAGTCGATGCTGTCGTGCTCGGCCAGCATCTTCACCGAGTTCTGCGCGCGCAACGACATCGGCCCGGTTGGGGCGACATAGGCCGGAAATGCGCTGGGGTCCAGCGCGCGCGGCCAGCTCGCCAGCCACGGCGGGTCGTTGGTGTTCTGCACGAAACCGCCGGCCGGATTGATCACCTTGGGCAGCTCGTCGTAGCTGTGCACATCGCTCCATAGCGTGGACGCGGTATCGCCGGGCACCAGGCCGCTCCAGTACTTCAGATCGCCTTGCGCATGCCTGGGCAGGATGCCGTTGTCCAGGAACAGCACGTTGCCGGCGTTGTCGGCATAGACGATGTTGAACATCGGCACCTGCAGCTGCTTGAGCGCGCGCTGGAACTGCGCAAAGTCCTGCGCCTTGCCCATGTCCCAGTACTGCTTGAGCATGTCGGGGCGATCCAGGCCAGCCACGCGCAGCGCCACGGTACTGCCGTCGTAGCGTTCGAACACCGGGCCGTGCACCGACTGCCGCACGTCCAGCGTCTGGGTTTTCAGCGCGCCATCGGCCTGACGGATCTTCAGCGTTCTGGTCTCCCGCTTGAACGGCAGCACCTTGCCGTCCAGCAGATAACCCTCGCCCGACAGCGTGAGTTTGTAGGTGGTCTGGCCCAGCAGCGTGTTCACCGTATTGGTGAAACCCAGTTGCTTGTTGAAGCCGAAACGCAGGATCGGCAGGCCCACCTGGGTGGCGCCGTACAGATCCACGCCCGGTCCGTTGAGATGCGCTTCGTAATAGGTGAAAAACCCGCTGCCCCAGGGCAGGTGCGGGTTGGCCAGCAGCATGGCATGGCCGTCGCGGGTCTTGCTCGGCATCAGCGCCCAGGCATTGGAGCCATCGCGGGCCTGGCCGTCCTTGGGTGGCTCGCCCAACACCTTGGCCGGCGAGGCGATGTAGACGTAATTCATCAGCCGGTGCGCGTGCGCCACCACGTCCACACCGGTGATCGGCAGCACCACCTTGACGTTGGCGTCCAGGGCCTCCGGGTGTGCGGCCGCGTAGGCGTTGATGCCTTGCGCGAAGGCGTCCAGGTCGGCACGAAAGCCCGGGGCCTGCTGCCGGTACCACTGCTGCGCGCGTGGGTAGACAGCGTTACTGACCAGCCAGCGATCCTGTTCGGCGTACTTCTCGCCCCAGTATTCGGCGGCGCGGCCGCGCGCTTCGCCATACAGATGCAGCAGCAGATTGCCATGGCTATGGGTCTGCGCCCAACCGAAGCCGTAGAAAGTGCCGGCTTCGGTCCTGGCATAGACATGCGGCACGCCGTAGCGGTCCCACAGGATCTCGCCGGTGTCCTTGCCGGCGCCGGCAAGCGCCGCCGTCGGAGCGCAGAGCACTGCGATCAACAGCCCTGCGCAGATGGAAGCGCTGCGCGCATGCGCCCGCATCGAAGAAAGTCGCGGCACTGGCTCACTCCTCAAAAGGTGTAGGTCAACTTGGTGTAGTAGGACCCGCCGGTGAAGCCGTACGGCACGCTGGTCACATAGAAACCGCTGCCGGTGCTGGCGACCGCACCGATGTTGTTCGGGTACTGGTTGAACAGGTTGTTGGCGCCGAGCGTCCAGGTGATGCGCCCGGACAGTGCGTAGGACGCTTCCAGATCGGTGATCCATTTGGCCGGCACGTGCTCATCGTTGGCCGGGTTGTTTTCCAGCACGTCGAAGCTGCCGAAGCGGTTGACGCGCACGTTGAGCGCGAAGTCGCCGATCACCCAGTTGCCGCCCAGCAGCAGCTTGCTGCGCGGGGTGCGCGACAGGTAGCCGCGCGAGGCACGGTCGAACAGTTCGTAGCCGGCGCCCAGCGAGTCCAGTGCGGCGGGGTTGTCGGCGATGCGGGTGATCTCGGTGGTGTTGTAGTTGTAGCCCAGGTTCCAGTTGACCCGGCCCCAGTCGCCGGCCTCCATGCGCCAGGTCGCCACCACGTCCACGCCTTCAGTGCGGGTGTCGATGGCGTTGGTGAAGTACTGCGCGCTGTCGACGCCGGACACGCCGGCGCGGGTGAGCAGGTCGGTGATCGCCGCACCGGTGATGTAGCCGGTCATGCCGATGCGGTCGTCCAGATCGATGCGGTAGGCATCCACGGTGAGGCTGAGCGCGCGCGTCGGGTTATAGGTGAAGCCGATGCTGGCATTGGTGGATTCTTCCGGCTTCAGCGGTTCGGCCCCCAGTGCCAGCGCGGCGGGGGAATCCACCGGCAGCGTCTTGGCCAGGAACAGCTCGCGGTCGCCGTTGTCCAGCGTGCGCCAGCTGCTGTTGGTGGCCGCGTACAGGGCCTGCGCCAGGGCCGGCGCACGGAAGCCGGTGCTGGCCGCGCCACGCAGCGCGAAGGTCGGGGTGATGGCCCAGCGCGCGGTGAACTTGCCCACCGCGGTGTCGCCGGCCGAATCGTCGAAGCGCTCGTAGCGGCCGGCCAGGCCCAGCGACACGCTGTCGGCCACGTCCCAGGTCAGGTCGACATAGGCCGCGCCGCTGTTGCGATCCAGGCTGCCGGCTTCGTCGGGCTGAAAGGTGATCGCGCCCTGCGCGCCGGGCGGCGGTGCCTGCCCGGCGCGCGGATGCCCGGCCGGGAACACGTAGTTGCCGGCCGCATAGGCCGCCTGCTCGCCGGCCTGGATCTCGTATTTTTCGTAGCGATGCTGCACACCCAGCGACACCTGCAGCGGGCGCTCGGCCAGTTGCAGGCCGCGGGTGATGTCCAGGCTGGTGGTCCAGTCTGTGGAGGTCAGCTGGCCGAGATAGAATTCTGTGGGGCTGGTCGGCCCCAGGCTGGCGTTGAGCGTGTGCAGGCCGTCGCGTTCGGAGGCGTTGCTGCCGTAGCTGGTGGCCAGATCCCAATCCCACTGGCCCCACAGGCCCTTGATGCCGGCGGTGAACTCGTAGTCGGTCTCGTCGATGCGCAGGCGCGGGCTGTACCCGTCCGGATAGATCTCCTGCAGGGTGTTGTTGGCGTTGGGATTGCGGAACGACCATTCCAGGTCGCTCAGGCGGCGGCTGTAGGTGGCGTAGGAATACCCACGCAGCTCGCCGCCCAGGCCCAGTTCGGCGTTGTAGGACAGGTTGGCGCCCTTCTGCCAGGGCTGGCCGAAGTTGCGCGTGATCAGGCGGTTGGCGGTGGCCTCGCGCGGGTCCGGCTGGCCGTTGACCGGGTAGTACAGCCGGTAATCGTCGGCCACCGGCACTGCGCGATTGGAGGTCTGCTGGTACCTGGCGTCGGCGGCCAGATAGACGAAGCCGTCGCTGCCCAGCGCCAGCCCCTTGCCGATGCTGGCGCTGCTGCTGTCGCCATCGGCGCGGTCGATGTTCTGGCCCCACAGCAGGTCGGCCTTGCCGCCCTCGGCATCGGACTTGAGCAGGATGTTGATGACGCCGGCGATTGCGTCCGAGCCGTACTGCGCGGCGGCGCCGTCGCGCAGCACCTCGATGTGGTCCACCGCCGAGACCGGGATCAGGCTCATGTCCACCGGCACCGAACCGCGGCCGACGATGCCGGCGATGTTGATGCTGGCGGTGCGGTGGCGGCGCTTGCCGTTGACCAGCACCAGGGTGTGATCCGGATTGAGCCCGCGCAGCCCGCCGGTGGCGATCACATACGAGGTGCCGTTGCCGGATTTGGCCGGTGCATTGAACGAGGGCACCAGATCGTTGAGTGCCGCCAGCAGGCCCGGGCGACCGGTCTTTTCCAGTTCCGCCGCGCCGATCACATCGATCGGGGTGGGGCTTTCGGTGACGGTGCGCTGCACGCCGCGTGCGCCGGTGACCACCACCGCATCCAGGTTGCCGACTGCGGCATCGGCTGGCGGTGCAGCGGCTGGTGGCGTCGGTGCGGATGCGTCCACCTGTGCGTAGCCCACGGCGGGATATCCGTGCAACGCGGCCGTCATCGGCTGCGCCGAGGCCAGCGTGATGCGTTCGCCATCGTCTTGAACCACGCTCAATCCGGTGCCGGCCAGCAACTGCCGCAGCGCCACGCGCGATTCCAGCGTGCCCTGCACCGCCGGCGTGCGGACCTGCTGCAGGTATTCGCCGGGTGCCACGATCTGCACGCCGGCCTGCCGCGCAAATTCCGGCAACGCCACCACCGCATTGCTCTCGGGGAGCGAGAACGTGCGCCCCTGCGGCGAGGCTGCCAAGGCCGCTCCCGCTGCCATCATCGCCATGGCCGTGCCGATGGCCTTGCTCAAACGCCTGCTTGCTGCCTGCATCACTGCTCTCCGCTGGCGCGCGTGCGCCGCTGTCCGGTCGTCGTCACCGTTGCTGTGTGGCCCCTGTCTGTTGGATGCGTGGCCGCCGCTTTTCCGCCATCGACATTGCGGATGGTGACGTGCAGCGGTGCACCTCACTGCGCGAGTGCGCCGCGCAAGTGGATGCCGCCACGGGTGTGTTCGATCTGCAGGCCCATGCTCAGCGCAACGGAGCGTGCGAAGCCTTCCGGATCGTTGGCCGAATACAGGCCGACCACGGTGCGCCGCGCCACCGCGGGGTCGTCGATCAGGATGCGCATGTCGTTGTAGCGGGCGAATTCGGCAGCGGCCTGCGCCAAGGTGTCGCCGTCGAAGGCGATCATTCCCTCGCGCCAGACCAGCAACTGCTGCACGCGCCGTGCTGGCAGCGGCTGCACCTGCACCGCCCGCGTCGGGCTGACCATGGCCAGCATATTGGCGGCCACCCGCTGCGGTGTGCGCCGGTCGGCCTCCACGTCGACGGTGCCTTCGCGCACGACGACCTTGACCGCATCGTCCTGCCGCCGACGCACGCTGAAACTGGTGCCGACCGCGCGCACTTCCGCGCCGGCCGCCATCACCACGAACGGGCGATGACGGTCCTTGGCCACGTCGAACAAGGCCTCTCCACGCAGCAACTGGATCTGGCGACGGTCGGCGCTGAACTCCACCACCACTTCCGAGCCGGAATTCAGCGTCACCGCCGAGCCGTCTGCCAACGGCAGGCGCAACACCTCGCCGATGCGGGTGAGGTGATGGCCGCTGCCGGGCGCGCCGGTGTCGGGGACGGCCTGCTGCAATGCCAGCATGCCGGTGGCCGCAGCGACCATGCAGGCGGCAAGTGCGGCCAGCCACCTGCCGCGTCGATGCGTGCGCCGCGAATACGTCGCTTCCGCGGCAAAGCCCTGCCCCAGCGCGCGCGCACGATCGAAATGCAGATGCACCGCGTGCGCACGTGCATAGGCGCCGCGATGGCGCACGTCTTCGGCCAGCCAGCGGTCGCGCTGCACGCGCTCGGCCGGCGTGAGCCGGTCGCGGTCCTCGCGTCCCACCCAGGCGGCGGCAATGTCGTCGATGCTGCGCATGCTCAGCTGCCGCGCTGCGGATCGGCCAGGCGCGTGGCCGGCGCGGCGTGGCCCGCGGCCGGTGCCGATGCGGGCGTGCGGCCCATGCGTGCCATCAGCAGACGCAATCCCTTCACGATGTGTTTTTCCACGGTGTTCTCGCTGATTCCGAGCCGCGCGGCGATCTCGCGCTGCGACAGGCCGTCGACCTTGCGCAGCAGAAACACCTGGCGGCATTTGTCCGGCAGTGCCGCCAGCGCTTCGCCGATGCGGCGCAGCTCCTGACCGGCAATGGCGTGGCGCTCGGGTGAGCGCTCGTCCTGTGTGATGTCCAGGCGCTCGATTTCCGCCACGCTCTCGATCGACACGATCCTGGCGCGGCGCACCTGCTGCAGCAGCACCGACTGCGCAGCGGTGAACAGATAGGCGCGCGGATTGGCGATATGACCCACCTCGCCCAGCCCGGCCAGGATGGCGTAGGTCTCCTGGATGACGTCGTCGCAATCGACGTTGCCGGGGGCGTGCTTGCGCAGCCAGCGCCGCAGCGCCGGCTCGTGCGGCAGGACCTGCGTCGCCAGCCAGGCGGCGCGCTGGGAATCGATGGCCGGCATCTAGGACGCGGCCGCTGACGTGCCCGCACGTCGAAGTGAGGAAGTCATTGCGTTCTCCGGGGGTTCGAGCGAAGGACCTGCTCTTGAAGTCACGATGCGCCAGCGGCGCAACTCCGCCATGCCCTCCGACGGGTGGCCCGCTGCGATGGCACTACCCGCGCAGCGCGCGCCGGACATCGACAATGTCCGGTCGGATGCGGCCAACGAAATGGCCGTTGGCAATGACTTGACTGCTTGAGGTTATGCAGGCACGCCACGCACACGGGCGCGCCGCCACGCCAATGGCAACGCGAATGGCAACCCCACGGCGATGGGCGGCGCCGTGCAGGGCACTGCAGTATCTGGCGGTCTGAACGTGTGGCATCCGGGCGCGACGAGCGGCGCCGATGCGCTAGCGAGTACGGTGTTTATGGGGCCGGGCGTACTGTGGCGATGTCGATCCGGGGACCATGACAAAGTCCGGTTTCGGGGCCGATCTGCGCCAGGCGGTGCCGGACATCACCGCAGGGCCGGTGGGTTGGTGATCGGTTGCCGCTGCAACCAGCCGCAGGTCATCGGCGGATGGGCCCGATACGCGCAGGCCGAAGATGGCCTGCGTCAGGCGGTCTTTCGAGCGGCTGGCAGAAGCGATCGGGCGTGCGCAGCACGCAGCACGCAGCACGCAGCACGCAAACGATTTGATCTGGCCTGCACGCAATCCATCGCACGCGCCGATCGGCGCGCAGTGGTGTTGCGCGTCGTGTTCAGTCGCCCAGTTCGGCCAGGCGCGCGCGCACGCTCTCGACATCGACGTGCTCGCGCAGGTGCAGCCACTGTCGCGCCCACACCGAGCGCAACACGATCCAGGCACCGAACACGCCCAGGCAGGTCGAGCCCAGCGCCAGCGTCAACGGATGCAACGGCGAGCCGCTGCCGGTCTGGAACAGATACATGAAGGCCCCGGAAAACAGCAGCCACACGCCGAACACTGGCCAGTTGCTGGCCAGCAGGCTGGCATGGGGCCGCTCGATCTCGCGCAGCAACCGGGTCAGCGCCTTGCGTTCCTCATCGTCCGGTGTCATCGACTGGCCGCTCCACGGATTGGTCGCCGCGCTAGATCACGCGGCAGAAAACAGCCTTCAGGTAGCGCGATTCCTGCACGTGCGCCATGAACGGATGGTCCGGACCGGCACCGGCCACCTTCAGGATCTGGATGGTGCGCCCGGAGAAATACGAGGCGCGCCGCAGCATGTCCAGAAACTCCTGCTCGGCCACCAGCCCGGTGCACGAGAAGGTGGCGAACAGGCCGCCGGGCTTGACCACGCCCAGCGCCAGCTTGTTCATGTCCAGGTACTTCTTCAGCGCCGGGATCACCTGCTCGCGGTCGCGGGTCATCTTGGCCGGGTCCAGGATCACCACATCGAACTGCTCGCCGCGGTTGGACGCATCGCGCAGCCACGGGAAGATGTCGGCCTGCACGAACTTGGGCCGCACGTTGTTGAGCTTGGCGTTGCCCTTGGCGATGGCGATCACGTCCTCGTCGATGTCCACGCCCAGCACCTCAGACGCACCGCGCGCGGCCGCATACACCGCAAAGCCGCCGGTGTTGCAGCACAGGTCCAGCACGCTCTTGCCCTCGACCTGCTCGCTCAGCCACTGGCGGTTCTCGCGCTGGTCCGCGAAGAAGCCGGTCTTGTGCGCACCGGCCGGGTCGGCGCGGAACCTGATGCCGTACTCGGTGATCACCGATGCTTCGGTGGTGGTATTGCCGTGGAAATCGAAGCTTTCCTGCTTCTGCACGTGTTCGTCGGCAAAGCTGTGGAAGCGGCAGCCCGGGAACTGCGCGCGCAGCGCCTCGTAGATCCACTCGCGGTGGCGGAACATGCCGGCGGCGAAGAACTCCACCACCACCAGGTCACCGTAGCGGTCCACCACCAGGCCGGACAGGCCGTCGCCTTCGCTGTGCACCACGCGCCAGGCATCGGACACCGCGTCGAGCTTGAGCCAGTCGCGGCGCAGGCTCACTGCCGCGGCGATCTTGCGCGAGAACCAGCCCGCATCCACCGGCACCGCCTGGTCGGTTTCCAGGATGCGCACGGCGATGCGCGAGTGGCCGTTGTAGAAGCCGCGGCCGACCCACTCCCCGTCCACGCCGACCACATCGACGATGGTGCCGGGTTTGGGCTTGGCGGCGGGCTTTTCCACCAGCTTCTGGAAGATCCACGGGTGGCTGGAGCGCCAGGCATTCTTGAGTCGGACGACGGGGACTGGAGTATTCATCCGCCCATTGTATCCGGCTGGATTGACGTGCCTGCCCTCCGGCACGCAGAATCGGGCGCAGAAGGGGAGTAGCTCCCAGCGTTGTCGCCGTCATGACGAGTCCTGCCCGCCAGGCTCCGGTGCAACGGCAACCGGCCAGGCCGGTTGTGAGCGAGACCTTCGCCGCGCAGGCGAAGGTCCGTCACCCGGAATCCACGATTTCCGTGTCACAAGGCCTCAGCCCACCGGCTGTCCAGGTCGTTTCACTTTCGGGATTCTTTTATGCAAACCATTGGCAATGTCTGGTTATGGGGCGGCTTCGCGATCGTGGTGATCGTGGCGCTGTTGGTCGATCTGGTGCTGATGCGCCACGGCGGTGCCCACAAGGTCACCTTCAAGGAAGCCACCTGGTGGAGCATCGGCTGGGTGCTGCTGGCGCTGGCCTTCAACGCCGGCCTGTGGTGGTACCTGCAGGGCAGCATGGGCGATGCGGCGGCCGACCGCATCGGGCTGGAGTTCCTGACCGGTTACCTGGTCGAGAAATCGCTGGCGGTCGACAACATCTTCGTATTCCTGATGGTGATGACCTACTTCGGCGTGCCCGAGGAACAGCGCCAGCGCGTGCTGATCATCGGCGTGCTGGGCGCGATCGTGCTGCGCGCGATCATGATCTTTGCCGGCTCGGTGCTGCTGACCAAGTTCCATTGGCTGCTGTATGTGTTCGGCGCGTTCCTGCTGCTGACCGGCATCAAGATGTGGTTCTCCGCCGGCAAGGAGCCGGATCTGGAAGCCAACCCGGTGCTGCGCTGGATGCGCGGGCATCTGCGCCTGAGTCCGCAATACCACGGCCATGCGCTGAGCGTGATCAAGGACGGCAAGCGCTGGTTCACCCCGCTGTTCGTGGTGCTGATCCTAATTGCGGTGATCGACGTGATCTTTGCGGTGGACAGCATCCCGGCGATCTTCGCGATCACCACCGACCCGTTCATCGTGCTGACCTCCAACGTGTTCGCGGTGCTGGGCCTGCGCGCGATGTTCTTCCTGCTGGCCGGCATGGCCGACCGCTTCCACCTGCTGCCGTATGGGCTGGCAGTGATCCTGGTGTTCATCGGCACCAAGATGATGATCATCGATCTGTACAAGATCCCGGTGCTGGTCTCGCTGGCAGTGGTGATCATGATCCTGGCTTTCACCATCGTGCTGAGCCTGCTGCGGCCGCCCAAGCCGGCCAGGCACTGAGGGGCTGGGATTCGGGAATCGGGAATCGGGGACGGTAGCGCCGCGTGTGTTGCTGGCATCCAAGCGCGCCGACCATCTCGACAGGTCCTTGCGCTCACCGTCGCGGGCCCTTGAGCGGCATGGATGCCGCGCCAGAGCCTGGCTACCCGAGATCCTGGTCGTCACCATCTGCTGAGTTTGGTGCGGCCACCCAAGCCGGCCCCCGCACTGACAGGCTGGGAGTCCGGAGTCTGCAATTGGGATTCGGGAAAGGCCGCGCTGCATGCACTGCTCACAACCAAGCGCACCGACCAACTCGACGGGACCTTGCCTGCCCACCGTCGCGGGACCTTACGCGGCATGGATGCCGCGTAAGAGCCTCCATGGACGGATTCACGGCGTGTCCCGCGATGGTGGGAGGGCAAGGGCCCTGCAGCCAAGCCGCAGATCGTCTGCCCTAGGACCGAGGAATCCACACCGTTCAATTCCCTCTCAAGGCCGCCGGGATTTCAGGCGCCAGGTCGCTGGGGCGTTCCCGGGCCGAACTGGCGAGGGCGTGATGCCGCGCATGTTCGTGTCGCGCCCCGGTCACCTGCATGGTGCCGTGCGGCCGCGGCGCCAATGTTCGGCGGCGGGGCTGGATTATCCCGTCGTCGGGCCTGCTTATCCCGAGGCGGATAGCTTGTAAAAAATCCGCGCGACGCCATCCGTGAAGGTATGACACCGCCTCCTGTTGCCGCCGCCGACGCCACCGCGCAAGACCGCCTGGATCGTTCCCGGGTATTGCGTGCCTTCAACTTCAGCCTGGCCGCCGTGCTGCTGCTGGTGGCGGTGTTCACCGCCCAGAGCATGTTCGACTGGCGCGCCTGGGCGGTGGCACCGCTGCAGGCAGACGGCCTGCTCGGCATCCTCACCGCACCGCTGCTGCATGGCTCGCTCGCGCATCTGGGCGCCAACGCCGCCGCGCTACTGATCCTGGGCACGCTGGCCGGCAGCGTGTATCCGCGTGCCACCGCCCTGGCGCTGCCGTTGTTGTGGCTGGGCTCGGGCCTGGGCGCGTGGTTGCTGGGCGAGCCCGGCAGCCGGCATCTGGGCGCCAGCGGCGTCACCCACGGGTTGATGTTCCTGGTGTTCGTGCTGGGCCTGCTGCGCCGCGACCGCCCGGCGATCGCCACCAGCATGATCGCCTTCCTGTTCTATGGCGGCATGTTGCTGACCATCCTGCCGCACGAAGCCGGCGTGTCCTGGCAATCGCATCTGGGCGGCGCGGTGGCCGGCCTGATCGCCGCGTTGCTGCTGCGCCTGCGCGACCCGCAACAGGCCAGGCCGCGCTACAGCTGGGAGGACGAAGACGAAGATGCTGCGTGGGAAGTGAGCAATGGCGAGCACGACGTGCTGGAACCGCCACCGCCGCGCCAGGTGCCGGTGCTGTGGCAGCGCCAGGAAGACGGCTCGCACAACGTGGTGCTGCACTTCCCACCGCGCGAGCGCCCGCCGGGCAGCTAGTGCCTGCATGGAGCAACGACCCAAACGGCCCCTGTTTCCCGTAGGAGCGTGCCTGCGCGCGACAGGGCATTACCGGGACCGCCCCATCGCGCGCAGGCACGCTCCTACAAAGGCGCTGCCTAGCGCGATGCTTGCCCCTGCAACGCACGCCGTGCCAGGCCCGGGTCGTCGGCGAAGAAGGCATCGATGCCGGCGTCCAGATAGGTCTTGAGCTCGGCCAGTGCACCGGCGTCGTTACGCTCGGTCACCGCGCCGCTGCTGCGGTTTTCGGCAGCCAAGAAGTAGTTCTCCGGGCGGAACGTATACGGCTGCACCTGCAGTCCTGCCGCATGCGCGTCGTGCACCAGGCTGGTCGGCGTGCCCAGGCGGTGCTGCGCATCCAGCGGAATGATGCTGCGGATGTCCGGGCCGATCGCATCGGCGTAGCTGGCAACCTGCGTCAACCCCTCGGGCGTGATCATCTGCCCGTAGGTCCGCGGCGCGCTGCCCACGCCCGCATCGGGCAACGCCATCTGCGCGCCGGCCAGCAACTGCAGCAGGCGGATATTGCTGCTGCGCCCGATCTTGCCGCGCAAATAACGCAGGTTGCCGGTCTCGAACGATTGGATCACCACCGGCGCGGTCTGCGTGTAGGCATGCGCACGCAGACTCGCCAGCACCTTGTCTTCCATCGCCAGATGCAGCCGGCTGAAATAGCTCGGGTGCTTGATCTCCGGAATCAGCCCGATGCTGCGCCCGGTCGCCGCCGATTCGGCTGCGACAAAATCGATGATCTCGTCGAAGGTGAGGATCTGAAACTGCCCATCCCAGCGCGTGCCACGCAACTGCGGCAGACGCTCGCGCGCACGCAGCGTCTTCAATTCGGCCAGGGTGAAATCCTCGGTGAACCAGCCTTCCATCGCCTGACCATCGATGGTCTTGCGGGTCTTGCGCGCAGCGAACTCCGGGTGACTGGCCACATCGGTCGTACCGCCGATCTCGTTCTCATGGCGCGCCACCAGCACGCCATCCCTGGTGGACACCAGGTCCGGCTCGACAAAATCGGCGCCATCGGCAATCGCTTTGGCATACGCGGCCAAGGTGTGTTCCGGGCGCAGTGCGCTGGCGCCACGGTGCGCAAAGATCTGCACCGTCTTCGCCAACGGCGCCTCTGCCAACGCGGGCCCGCTCATGCCGACCATCATCGCCCCCAACAGCCAGATACGGTGGAACTGCATCATGCCTTTCTCCAACTGAGTGTTGCCATCAAACGCTGGCCCTGATCGTCAAGCCGGCGTGGCAGGTGCTGGTTACCGTCTCATGGATCGCTGATGCGCTGCGTTGCCGAGCACGGTCGATGCCCACCTAACGACGCGTCACAACGTCTGCCAACCACGAAGACGCCCAGCATCATCCGGCATCGGGAATTCCTAAACAGCAACAAGACCCGCTTTTACGATTCCCGAATCCCGATTCCCGATTCCCATCCTCAGAACTTGGCATCCAGCGTCAAAAACACCTGCCGCGGCGCGCTGGCATGGAACGCCAGCTGGCGGCCAGTCGGATCGCTGTTGGCGAACGCGGTGAGGTTGGACGCATAGCGCTTGTCGGTGAGGTTGGTCACGTTGAGCGAGAGCTTGAGCCCCTGCAGCACGCCGGCCTGGCCGAAGTCGTACCCGGCGCCCGCATCGAACGAGGTGTAACCGCCGAAGCCCTGGTCATTGGTGTAGGTGTAGTAGCGCTGGCCGGTGTACTTGCCGCGCAGATTGATGTTCCAGTTGGCGTAGTTGAAGGCGATTTCGCTGGCGAACATGCGCTTGGGCGTATCCACCGTGGTCTTGCCGGCGGTCGGAATGGTCACCCCGTTCTGCACATAGTTGTCGTCGTAGGTCGAACGGTTGATCGAGGCCGAGTTGTACCACTGCAGGTAGCTGGTCGGCTTCCAGATCACCGTCAGTTCGCCACCGCGGCTGCTCACCGAACCCACGTTGAAGAAGCGTGTGGTGCAGGCCGGCGTGGTGCCCTGCTGGATGCTGGCGCAGGGATTGAGCGAGAGCAGGCGGTTGTCGAAGGTGACGTCGTAGCCGACCAGCGAGGCTTCGAAGCGGTCACGCACGAAGCGATAACCGGCCTCCACGGTGCGCGACTTTTCCGGCTCCAGCGCACCGGCGCTGGCATCGAACGAGGCCTGCGTCACCAGCAACGGACCACCGGCACCGCCGCCCTGGAACGCGGCGATGTTTTCCGCGTACGAGGCAAACACCTCCTGCCCGTCGGCGATGCGATAACCCAGGCCGACCTGCGGCAGCACCGACTCGCTGGCCTTGATCGAGCCGGTCGCCACCGGTGCTTCCACCGCCAGCCCCGGCGTCTCGCGCGCGGTCATTTCGGTGCTGGGGCTCTTGATGCCCAGATCCACGCTCAGGCGCTCGTCGAGGAACTTGAAGTTGCCCTGCACGTAGAACTGCCGCGTGGTGATGATGTAGTTCTGCGAGAACAGCCGGCGATCCGGATCCTGCAGGAACTTGTCGTCGCTGACCGGCCCGTCGATCCAGTAGAAATTGCGCTCCACATCGTGATGATTGCGCTCGTACCATAGCCCGGCTTCGAGGTGATGCGCGCCCAGGTTCCAGCCGAGCGACGCGATGCCGCCGGTGCGGTTGATCCAGTAGTTGGTGCTGCGGATCGAGATCGGCAGCGCCTGCGGCGTCCCCGGATTGGATGCCTGGCCCGGCGACCACCAGTGGCCCTGCCCCTTGTTTTCGTGGTGATAGACCTGGGTGTGCAGGCTGATCGCGTCGTTGGGCTGGAAGTCGCCGGCCACGTAGAACAGATCGTCGTCGCGCAACGCGCGGCTCTGGTAGTAGGCATCGTCGACATTGTCCACGCCGCCGCTGAAACCGCAGCGCGCCGCATTGCGCGTGGCCGGTGCGCAGTACGCCGCGGCCAACGCGCGGTTCCAGTCCGGTGCGTACAGGTTCCAGTCCCAGCCCAGGCCACGCGCCATGCCGCTCTTGGACAGATACGCATAGTCCGCCTGCGAGGTGCGCGAGGTATCGGCAAATGCGGTCAGCTTGCCGCCGTCGAACTGGTACACGCCCTTGGCATTGAACTGCCGCGTGGTGGTCGGCGAGTCCGGGCGCGTCCACATGTCGGCTTCGGCATTGATGCCGGACAGATAGGCCGAAAAGCCGTTGTAGTCGCCGGTATCCACACGCAGGAAGCTACGGCGATTGGCGTCCGAGCCCACCGTCTGCGACAGCTGCCCGCCGAACACGCTGGACGGATCGGCCGAGTAGTACTGGATGGTGCCGCCCAGATTGCTGGTGGATGCAGTGCCCAGCGCGCCGATGCCCGAGGCCAGCTCCACGCCGCCGAAGTTTTCCGCAATCAGGGCGCGGCTGATGTTGAGGCCGTTGTAGTTGCCGTAGGCGTTGTCGCCCAGCGGCAGGCCGTCGAGCGTATAGCCCAGGCGCGTGCCGTTGAAGCCGCGCAGGCTGATCGTCTGCGACTCCTCGTTGGCACCGAAGGCATCGTTGGATTGCACGTTCACGCCCGGCATGCGGTTGAGCAGCTTCTGGATGCTGGTACCCGGCGGCAACACCGGGATGTCCTGCTGGGTGATGCGCTGCACCTGACGCGTTTCGCCCTGGCCGATCACCGAGACCGCATCGAGTTGCTGCACGGTCGTGCCGGTGTCGGCAGTCACCTCGGGGTCGGCGGCATGGGCGGCCGGCGACAGCACGAGCGCGGTGAGGACAGCGGCACTTAAGAGATGGGTCTTGGGCATGGGCGGCAGGGAACGAGTCAAAAGATGACGGCAAGCGTGCGACAGCTGTCTTGCGCCGATGCGACGGCCAGGTGACAGTGCCGCGACAGCCGCAGCGCATCCCTCGCAAGCGCTGCGCCGCGCTTGCATGCAGATGTCATCTGCGCGTCGTAATCTGCACCCTCATCCATCTGTGTTGTCCGAGGGTTGGTCCATGTCCCATCGCATTGCCCGTGCTTGTTCCCGGACGCTGACCAGCGTCGCCATCGCGGTGCTGGCATGGGGATGCGGCAGTGCGAGCGCGCGCGACAAGGTGGCTCCGGCGGGCTCGGTGATCGCCACCGATGCACATGGCTACCTGGAAAAGACACACGTGCCCGACAGCCTGCGCCTGGTGCCGCCGCCGCCGCAGGACGGCAGCGCCGCGCTCGCCAATGATCAGGCCATCGCCACGTCCATGCTCGCCCTGCGCGGCACACCACGCTGGGACCTGGCCACACGGGACGCCGCGCTGGGGTTTCCCGCAGCCGCCACCCACTTCAGCTGCGCGCTCGGCATCCAGATTGACCAGGCCCACACCCCGCACCTGCTGCGCCTGCTGGAGCGCAGCATGCGCGATGCCAGCACCAGCACCAGCGCAGCGAAGGCGCGCTACCAACGCCCGCGCCCGTTCATGCGCAACGACCAACCGATGTGCACGCCCGACGACGACGCGGCACTGCGCAAGAACGGCTCCTATCCCTCCGGCCACACTGCCATCGGCTGGAGCTGGGGCCTGATCCTGGCCGAGCTGGCCCCCGCACAACGCGATGCCCTGCTCGCCCGCGGCCGCGCCTTCGGCGACAGCCGCCTGGTCTGCAACGTGCACTGGCAGAGCGATGTCCTGCAGGGCCGCATCATGGGCGCCGCCACCGTCGCCGCGTTGCACGACAATGCCGAGTTCCAGAAGGATCTCACCGCCGCACGTCGCGAGATCGCCAAGGCACGTGCGAAGCAGCCGGTCGCGCTGGCGGAATCGCCAGCCTGCGCGGCAGAGAACGCTGCACTGCAGACCGTGCTGCCTGGGGTGATGTGATTTGTTTCTGCGGCGCGGGCGCGGGTTCTGGGTTTCGATATCACAGTAAGTGACCCTGCCACTCGCGCTTTGCGCCTGTCACCGCTACGGTCCGCAGATCAGAACACCGACAGCGAGCATCTGCATCGGCTCTTCATGCGTCGAGGCAAGTAAGTGGTTTATTTGCCGATACAAAAACTCGAAAAGATCTTGCCCAGCAACTCGTCGGCGCTCAGCTTGCCGGTGATCTCGCCGAGGGCTTCCTGTGCCAGACGCAGTTCTTCGGCGGCCAGTTCGAGTTGTTCGAAACCCAGCTCCAGATCCGCCGCATCTGCGTGCTGTTCGGCACGACGCAGTGCGTCGACATGCCGCGTGCGTGCGGAGAATTCACCTTCCACGCTTTCCATTCCATCGCCCAGCGCGAGCTCACGCAACCGGGCGTGCAACTGCTCCAGTCCCTGCCCGGTCACTGCCGATACTGCGATCGCGTCGCGATCGAGCGCTGCGGGTTCGGCCAGCAGATCGCATTTGTTGTGGATCCACAGCTGACGCGGCACCGCATCGATGGCATCGCCGATCGCATCGCGTGCGGCCTGCGGGTCGCGTGCATCCAGCACCACCAGCGCCAGATCGGCACGCTGCAGTTCGACACGTGCGCGACGCATGCCCTCGCGCTCGATCGCATCGCCACCCTCGCGCAAGCCGGCGGTGTCGACCAGGGTCAGGTCGAAGCCATCGAGCTGGATGGCTTCCTGCAAGGTGTCGCGGGTGGTGCCGGCGACATCGGTGACGATGGCGCGCTCGCTGCCGGCCAGTGCATTGAGCAAGGAACTCTTGCCGGCGTTGGGCGGGCCGATCAGCACCGCATGCAGGCCGTCGCGCAGCTTGCGCCCGCGTTCGGCATCGCGCAGCAACTGCGCGAGCAGGCTGCGAGCCTGGGTCAATCCATCGCGCACCTGCGCCCCGCCCAGCGTGTCCAGCGGCTCGTCGGCAAAGTCGATCGCTGCTTCCACGTGGATGCGCAGCCGGGTGAGGCCGTCGCTGACCGCATCGACACGTTGCGAAAACACACCGTCCAGCGATCTGCGCGCAGCACGTGCCGCGCGCAGATCGCCGGCGGCGATCAGATCGGCGATCGCCTCGGCCTGCGCCAGATCGAGTTTGCCGTTGAGAAAGGCGCGTTCGCTGAACTCGCCCGCGCGCGCCTGGCGCGCGCCCAGGGCAATGCAGCGGCTCACCAGCTGCCGCAACAGCACCGGGCTGCCATGGCCCTGCAACTCCACCACCGCTTCGCCGGTGAAGCTGTGCGGCGCCGGAAACCACAAGGCGATGCCATCGTCGATCACCTCGCCCCGCGCATCGCGAAAGCGTGCGTATCTCGCCTGCCGTGGTTGCAGATTCGGGACACCCAACTCGGCGGCGATCTGCGCGGCCTGCGGCCCGGACAGACGCACGATGCCGATGCCTCCGGTTCCGGCGGCGCTGGCGATGGCAACAATGGTCGATGGCGAAGAAGACATAGGCAGATGGTAAGGCGTATGGTCAAAGACGTGGCTTGCATGCGCCTGCGGGCGTGGCGGCGGTATGGCTGCATTTCACGGATATGCCGTAAGCCTTGCGCACGATGGATCGATCTTCAAGACACCGATCCAGTGTTGTCTGCACGCTGCTTGCGATAGCCGGCCACGCCAACACGCTGGCGCAACGAGGTGCATCGCAAGCGATGCAACAGCGATGACATCACGACAGCATCCGTGGCATAGCTAAAAAAACGACATCCGGGCGCACATACAGAAAGCCCGCCTTGCGGCGGGCTCTGTGCAACTGCTTACTTGGCGTTGGCCTGGATGATCTTGCTCGGCTTCTCGCCGTGCTGGCGGATCATCCACCACTGGATCAGCAACCCCAGGCCGCCGTTGACCACCCAGTACAGCACCAGGCCGGCCGGCATGAAGGCCATCATGACGCCGAACACCAGCGGCATGAACTGCATCATCTTGGCCTGCATCGGGTCCATGCCCGGGGTCGGGGTGAGCTTCTGCGTGGCCCACATGATGGCGATGTTGAGCAGCGGCAGGATGAAGTACGGATCGCGCGCGGTCAGATCCTGGATCCAGCCCAGCCACGGCGCCTGACGCAGTTCCACCGATTCCACCAGCACCCAGTACAGCGCGAAGAAGATCGGCATCTGGATCAGCAGCGGCAGGCAGCCGCCCATCGGGTTGATCTTTTCCTTCTTGAACAGCTCCATCGTCGCCTGTTGATACTTGACGCGATCGTCGCCGTAGCGTTCCTTCAGCTGCGCCAGGCGCGGCTGGAAGCGGCGCATCTTGGCACCGGACTTGTACTGCGCAGCAGACAGCGGATACAGCGCCAGGCGCAGCAGCACCACCAGGCCGATGATGGACCAGCCCCAGTTGTGCAGGAAGCTGTGCAGATGGCTCAGCACCCAGAACAGGCCCTGGCCGATGATGGCCATGATCGAGAAGCGGCTGTAATCGACCACACGGTCCAGCCCCTTCACGTCTTCCTTGGCGATCAGGCTGACCAGTTTCGGGCCGACCCACAGGCGTGCCTCGGTGGTGGCGGTCTGACCCGGCGCGACAGTGAAGGCCGGGCCACGCAGTTCGGCCACGTCACGCGGGCCGTCCTGGTTCAGCACATACAGCGAGGCCTGGTCCTTCTGCGGAATCCACGCGGTGAAGAAGTGGTGCTGCAGCAGCGCCACCCAGCCGCCGGTGATCTGGCGATTGAGGCCGCCGTCGTCCATGTAGTCCTTGAACGCGCGACGCTCGTAGCCTTCCTGCGGGCTGTACCAGGTCGCCCCGTTGAAGCTGAAGGAATCCGGGTTGGTCATGCCGCGGCTGAGGATGGTCGGCACCCGGCTCAGCTTGCGGAACACGTACCCGTTCCACGGCGCGCCACTGTTGTTGATCACCTCGTCCTTGATCGAGATCGCGTAGCGCCCGCGTTCCAAGGTGAAGGTGCGGCGGATCGACACGCCGTTGGGGCCATTCCACACGAACGGCACCACCAGGGTGTTCTGGCCCTTGGCCAGTGCGAACGCGGTGCCCGGCTGTTCGGCGCGGAAGCCGCCCACGCCAGGAACCGGCGAATGCTCGCTGGCCCAGCCGCTGGTGGCGTTGTAGGGGTGCGCGGCATCTTCGGTCAGCAGGCTGACCGGCGCGGTGCCGTCCTTGGTCTGCGGAAACTGCAGCAATTCGGCATCGAGCACGCTGCGGCCGTCCAGTTTCAGGCGCAGCACGTCCGAGGTCAGGGTGATCACCGGCGCAGCACCGGCAGCGGCCGGCGTCGCGGCGGTGGTGCTGGTCGCCGGCACGGCGCCCGGCGCGCCCGCCTGCGGGATGGCCTGTGCCGCCGGCACATTAGCCGCGGTCGCAGCTGCGTCCAGGTCACGCGCGGCCGGCACCGACTGGGTCGCCGCGGCCACCGGCGCATTGGCGGCCGCCTTGTCCTTGCCCCACTCCATCCACAGCAGCGCCGCGACCATCAGCCAGGCAAAAATCAGGAAAACACGGGTCTGGTTCATCGGGCAGCAACTCGCTCAGTCGGAACTGGGTTCCGGCTCTGTCGGGGAAAGGGAGGATGGGTGCATCGTCCTGGCGGGCGGCATTGTGCCGGGCGCGGCAGGCAGGGGCAATGCGCCAGCACGGCGCAGCAGACGCACGAAGGCATCGCGAATCTGTGGATTGGTCGCTTTTGCGGCCGCCGAGCGCGCCACAATCACATAGTCGCCGCCGGCAAGCTCGGGCAGCAGATGGCGCATGGCATCGCGCAGGACGCGTTTGATCCGGTTGCGACCCACCGCACGCGTATCGACCTTGCGCGACACCGCCATGCCCAGGCGCGGCGGCGTATCGCCGGTCCGCCAGTGCAGGCTGAGCAACGGGTCCGAGGTACGACGTGCAGTATCGAAAACGACCGTATATTGCGCACGCGTACGAACCCGCGCAGAGCGAGGAAATCGCCTGCACGGGTTCGATGCGTTCACGTTAGGGACTGCCTCGGCCGCAGTGAGCGGCGCGGCAATCAAGCGCTCAGGCGCTTGCGGCCCTTGGCGCGGCGGCGAGCCAGGATCTTGCGGCCGTCGGCGGTTGCCATACGTGCGCGGAAACCATGGTCGCGTGCTCGCTTGAGGTTGCTGGGTTGGAAAGTACGCTTGGTGGCCATGGGGCCCTCTGCATGAATGGAGACGAATAGAACCGGCAATTCTATAGGGCCACCTGCGTCCGGGTCAACTCCCCGCACGCTTTACCGGAGGTGACGGCGGTGGCGCCCTGTGGATGGACCTGTGAATAAGTCTGGGAAAACCCTGCCCTCGGTGCTAGTCTGGCCCATCCTCTTTTCACTACCGGGCTGCGAGCACGGCGCTTTTCTGCGCGCCGCAGCCAGCAACAGATGATCATACTTTGATGGATGCTTGGCCCCGCTGTCTGGAACGTCTCGAAGCCGAATTCCCGCCCGAAGACGTCCATACCTGGTTGAAACCCCTGCAAGCCGAAGACCGCGGCGACAGCATCGTGCTGTATGCGCCCAACGCCTTCATCGTCGACCAGGTCCGCGAGCGCTACCTGCCGCGCATCCGCGAACTGGTGGCGTATTTCGTCGGCAACGGCGAAGTGGCGCTGGCGGTCGGCTCGCGCCCACGCGCGCCGGAACCGCAGCCGGCACCGATGGCCACGCCCAGCGCGCCGGTTGCCGCGCCGATCGTGCCGTTCGCCGGCAATCTGGATTCGCACTACACCTTCGCCAACTTCGTCGAGGGCCGCAGCAACCAGCTCGGGCTGGCCGCCGCGATCCAGGCCGCGCAAAAGCCCGGCGACCGCGCGCACAACCCGCTGCTGCTGTACGGCAGCACCGGCCTGGGCAAGACCCACCTGATGTTCGCCGCCGGCAATGCGCTGCGCCAGGCCAACCCGGCCGCCAAGGTGATGTATCTGCGCTCGGAACAGTTCTTCAGCGCGATGATCCGGGCGCTGCAGGACAAGGCGATGGACCAGTTCAAGCGCCAGTTCCAGCAGATCGATGCGCTGCTGATCGACGACATCCAGTTCTTTGCCGGCAAGGACCGCACGCAGGAGGAGTTCTTCCACACCTTCAACGCGCTGTTCGATGGCCGCCAGCAGATCATCCTGACCTGCGACCGCTACCCACGCGAGGTCGAAGGCCTGGAACCGCGGCTGAAGTCGCGCCTGGCCTGGGGCCTGTCGGTGGCGATCGACCCACCGGATTTCGAGACCCGTGCGGCGATCGTGCTGGCCAAGGCGCGCGAGCGCGGCGCCGAGATTCCGGACGACGTGGCGTTCCTGATCGCCAAGAAGATGCGCTCCAACGTGCGCGACCTGGAAGGCGCGCTCAACACCCTGGTGGCACGCGCCAACTTCACCGGCCGCTCGATCACGGTGGAATTTGCCCAGGAGACGCTACGCGACCTGTTGCGTGCCCAGCAGCAGGCGATCGGCATCCCCAACATCCAGAAGACCGTGGCGGACTACTACGGCCTGCAGATGAAGGATCTGCTCTCCAAGCGACGCACCCGGTCGCTGGCGCGTCCGCGCCAGGTGGCGATGGCGCTGGCCAAGGAACTGACCGAACACAGCCTGCCGGAGATCGGCGACGCCTTCGCCGGCCGCGACCACACCACCGTGCTGCATGCCTGCCGGCAGATCCGCACGCTGATGGAGGCCGACGGCAAGCTGCGCGAGGACTGGGAAAAGCTGATTCGCAAGCTCAGCGAGTAGGCCGGGGACGGCCCTGACGGCCCGCGTGGAGAAAAGCGTGGAAACGTTGGGGTCAAATGCGGGAGAATCTGTGGATAACGTTGCCTCGCAGGTCGGGCGGAAAACTATCCACAGGTTTTACCGCTAGACCAGGGGCACTAGTCCAACGACTTTCAGGCGTTAAAATTTCTTTGGGAACAAAGAGTTACGGTGGTTATCCGCTGAAAACGGCCCTACCATCACCACCAAGCTTTTGATTTATTCCATATCTTTTAAAGCATAGGGGCACGGAACCACATGCGTTTTACACTGCAGCGCGAAGCCTTCCTCAAACCATTGGCCCAGGTGGTCAATGTGGTCGAACGCCGTCAAACCCTGCCGGTTCTGGCCAATCTGCTGGTGCAGGTCAAGGACGGACAGGTCTCGTTGACCGGTACCGACCTGGAAGTTGAAATGATCTCGCGCACGATGGTGGAAGACGCGCAGGACGGCGAAACCACGATTCCGGCCCGCAAGTTGTTCGACATCCTGCGCGCCCTGCCCGACGGCAGCCGCGTCACCATTTCGCAGACCGGCGACAAGGTCACGGTGCAGGCCGGGCGTAGCCGCTTCACGCTGGCCACGCTGCCTGCCAACGATTTCCCGTCGGTGGATGAAGTCGAAGCCACCGAGCGCGTCGCAGTGCCGGAAGCGGCGTTGAAGGAGCTGATCGAGCGCACCGCGTTCGCCATGGCCCAGCAGGACGTGCGCTACTACCTCAACGGCTTGCTGTTCGACCTGCGCGAGGGCCTGCTACGTTGCGTTGCGACCGACGGCCACCGCCTGGCGCTGTGCGAGACCGAACTGGAGAAGTCCGGCGGCGCCAAGCGCCAGATCATCGTGCCGCGCAAGGGCGTGACGGAACTGCTGCGCCTGCTGGAAGCGGCAGATCGCGACGTGGAACTGGAAGTGGGTCGTAGCCATATCCGCGTCAAGCGTGGCGATGTGACCTTCACCTCCAAGCTGATCGATGGCCGCTTCCCGGATTACGAGGCAGTGATTCCCATCGGCGCCGACCGCGAGGTCAAGGTCGATCGCGAAGCGCTGCGTGCGTCGCTGCAGCGTGCGGCGATCCTGTCGAACGAGAAATACCGTGGTGTGCGTGTGGAAGTCTCGCCGGGCCAGCTGAAGATCAGCGCACATAACCCCGAGCAGGAAGAAGCACAGGAAGAAATCGAGGCCGACACCAAGGTCGATGACCTGGCCATCGGCTTCAACGTGAACTACTTGCTGGATGCGCTATCGGCATTGCGCGATGAGCACGTGGTCATCCAGTTGCGGGATGCGAATTCGTCGGCACTGGTGCGGGAAGCCAGCAGCGAGAAGTCGCGCCATGTGGTGATGCCGCTACGTCTCTGACGTGCGTTCCACGTGGAACACGCGAAGCCCGGCGATTGCCGGGCTTTTTGTTTGTGCAGCGAAGGGGCGACTCGCTTGCTGCGTCAAGCTTTCTAAGCGCTGGCAATCACCGGCTGAGCAGGAGCGGCATTGCCTGTCTCGCTGCCTCGGCGCTTTGCCCCGAATCGCCTGCTATGGCGTGCTGAGTGGTCGCAGAGGTCGCCGGAGCCGATCGCCAGGCAGTTGGCCAAGCGAGGCTCGATGGACACGCTGCTTTTCCGGCGGTCGAGGATCGGGTGGTACGCGCGTCAGCTCGCTTCCTTGAAGCCACGACCGCTGAAGCACCCAGGCATTCGCAGGCCACGATCGTGCAGCTGTTCTGCCGCTGTCATCGACGTGGACGTTGGGACGATCGCGTGTGGTGCTGCACTACATCCTTGCGACAGGCAGCGAGCTGTCTCGTTACCGCATTGCTTTAAACGCTAGGTGCCTGGGTTGGACCATCCGCCGCTCCCAGAGCAAGCTGGTCCCCAGGCATGCTGTCGGTGGGATCCCCCAGAGTTGACCTGACCCAGGTCGTCGCCCTTCGAGGATCGGCGATACCGCGAGTCGCACCCGACAGTGAGATTGGCTTTTAGTCGGGGCGCTTCTTCGATACCCCAATCGACATCACGCGAAGCTCGGTTGGCCTGAACGACTTCACCTGAGTCCAAGGTTTCCTGCTCCGTACTCAATTGCTCGGCAGCGCCCGGTTGACGTGTTTCCTTGGCCTGTTTTTGACTTATGCACATCGAGCTTTGCTTTTAAATCTATAAATAATTTAAGAGCTTGGTGGTGATGGTAGGGCCAGATTTCGCCAGAAACCAGACTATCTCTATGTTTTGAAAGGATTTTATTGCCTCGAAACCCTGTGTCTAGACCCCTGTGGAAGGGTCAGCAACCTGTGGATAAGCACGCGGCGCTTCTCAGGCCTGCTTTTTATCCACAGCTTGTCCCCTGCTTGTCCGTGGACCGCTTCACGTGACCACGCGCAGGATCCGCATCGATCACGTATCCTCCGCTCCGACCGGGATGCCGGATCACAGCGCAGAGCACACCGATCGATGCACGTAGTGCGGTTGTCCATCCATCGACTTCGTCGTTTCGCGACCGTCGACCTCCACCCCGCCCGTTCCTTGAACCTGCTGACCGGCGATAACGGTGCAGGCAAGACCAGCGTGCTGGAAGCGCTGCACCTGATGGCCTACGGCCGCAGCTTTCGTGGCCGCGTGCGCGACGGACTGATCCAGCAAGGCGCCAGCGATCTGGAGGTCTTCGTTGAGTGGCACGAGGGCACGGCCGAGACGGGCGAACGCACGCGTCGGGCAGGTCTGCGCCATAGCGGGCAGGAATGGACCGGCCGGCTGGACGGCGAGGATGTCGCACAGCTCGGCGCCCTGTGTGCCGCACTGGCTGTGGTGACCTTCGAGCCCGGGAGCCATGTGTTGATCAGTGGTGGCGGTGAACCGCGGCGACGGTTCCTGGATTGGGGCCTGTTCCACGTGGAACCTGACTTCCTGGCGCTATGGCGGCGCTATGCGCGGGCGCTCAAGCAGCGCAATGCCTTGCTCAAGCAGGGCGCACAGCCGCGGATGCTCGACGCCTGGGATCATGAACTTGCCGAATCCGGCGAAACGCTGACATCGCGTCGCCTTCGCTACCTGGAGCGGCTGCAGGAACGGTTGATCCCGGTCGCCGCTGCTATCGCCCCGTCGCTGGGATTGTCCGCGCTGACATTCGTGCCGGGCTGGAAACGTCATGAGGTCTCGCTTGCCGATGCGCTGCTCCTGGCACGCGAGCGTGACCGTCAGAACGGCTACACCTCGCAGGGGCCGCACCGCGCCGATTGGGCACCCGTCTTCGACGCGCTCCCGGGCAAGGATGCGCTCTCGCGTGGCCAGGCAAAGCTCACCGCCCTCGCCTGCCTGCTGGCGCAGGCCGAAGACTTCGCCCATGAGCGTGGCGAATGGCCGGTGATTGCATTGGACGACCTGGGTTCGGAGCTGGATCGCCACCACCAGGCGCGCGTGCTGCACCGCTTGGCCTCCGCACCGGCCCAGGTGCTGATCACCGCCACCGAAGTGCCGCCCGGCCTGCTCGACTCCGGAAAGCTGCTGCACAAGTTCCACGTGGAACATGGCAATGTCGCCGTGTTGAGGCCCGTGGCCTAGCCATCCGCGGCGCAGGTGGGCCGACTGGTATAATTTCCGGGCTATCCCCCTTTTCCCACGGTGCGATGCGGCTCCTGCCGCCTGCGCCCGTGTTGTGGAGCTAACGGCACACGCATGACCGACGAACAAAACACCTCGCCTACTCCCAACGGCACCTACGACTCCAGCAAGATCACCGTGCTGCGTGGCCTGGAAGCCGTCCGCAAGCGCCCTGGCATGTACATCGGCGATGTCCATGACGGCACCGGCCTGCATCACATGGTGTTCGAGGTGGTCGACAACTCGGTCGACGAAGCCCTGGCCGGCCATGCCGACGACATCGTGGTCAGGATCCTGGTCGATGGCTCGGTCGCGGTGTCCGACAACGGCCGCGGCGTGCCGGTCGACATCCACAAGGAAGAAGGCGTCTCTGCGGCCGAGGTGATCCTCACCGTGCTGCACGCCGGCGGCAAGTTCGACGACAACAGCTACAAAGTGTCCGGCGGCCTGCACGGCGTGGGCGTGTCGGTGGTCAACGCGCTGTCCGAGCACCTGTGGCTGGACATCTGGCGCGACGGCTTCCACTACCAGCAGGAATACGCGTTGGGCGAGCCGCAGTACCCGCTCAAGCAGCTGGAAGCATCGACCAAGCGCGGCACCACATTGCGTTTCAAGCCAGCCGTGGCCATCTTCAGCGATGTCGAGTTTCACTACGACATCCTGGCGCGCCGCCTGCGCGAGCTGTCGTTCCTCAATTCCGGGGTCAAGATCGCGCTGATCGACGAGCGTGGCGAAGGCCGTCGCGACGATTTCCATTACGAAGGCGGCATCCGCAGCTTCGTCGAGCATCTGGCCCAGCTCAAGTCACCGCTGCACCCGAATGTGATCTCGGTGACCGGCGAGCACAACGGCATCGTGGTGGACGTGGCCCTGCAATGGACCGACGCCTACCAGGAAACCATGTACTGCTTCACCAACAACATCCCGCAGAAGGATGGCGGTACCCATCTGGCCGGCTTCCGGGCCGCGCTGACGCGGGTGCTCAGCAACTACATCGAGCAGAACGGCATCGCCAAGCAGGCCAAGGTGGCGCTGACCGGCGACGACATGCGCGAAGGCATGATCGCGGTGCTGTCGGTCAAGGTGCCCGACCCCAGTTTCTCCTCGCAGACCAAGGAAAAGCTGGTCAGCTCGGATGTGCGTCCGGCAGTGGAAAACGCCTTCGGTGCGCGCCTGCAGGAGTTCCTGCAGGAGAACCCGAACGAAGCCAAGGCCATCACCGGCAAGATCGTCGACGCCGCACGTGCGCGCGAAGCCGCGCGCAAGGCGCGTGACCTGACCCGCCGCAAGGGAGCGCTGGACATCGCCGGCCTGCCCGGCAAGCTGGCCGACTGCCAGGAAAAAGACCCCGCGCTGTCCGAACTGTTCATCGTCGAGGGTGACTCGGCAGGTGGCTCGGCCAAGCAGGGCCGCAACCGCAAGAACCAGGCGGTGCTGCCGCTGCGCGGCAAGATCCTCAACGTCGAGCGTGCGCGTTTCGACCGCATGCTGGCGTCCGACCAGGTCGGCACGCTGATCACCGCGCTCGGCACCGGCATCGGCCGCGACGAGTACAACCCGGACAAGCTGCGCTACCACCGCATCATCCTGATGACCGACGCCGACGTCGACGGCTCGCACATCCGCACCCTGTTGCTGACGTTCTTCTACCGGCAGATGCCGGAGCTGATCGAGCGCGGCTACATCTACATCGGCCTGCCGCCGCTGTACAAGCTCAAGCAGGGCAAGAGCGAGCTGTATCTCAAGGACGATGCGGCGCTCAATGCCTATCTGGCCAGCAATGCGGTCGAAGGCGCGGCGCTGATCCCCGCCACCGACGAGCCGCCGATCACCGGCGAAGCGCTGGAAAAGCTGTTGATGCTGTTCACCAGCGCCAACGAGGCGATCGCGCGCAATGCGCACCGCTACGACCCGGCGCTGCTCACCGCGCTGATCGACCTGCCGCCGCTGGACGTGGACCAGTTGCAGGCCGAAGGCGAGGCGCATCCCACCCTGGATGCGCTGCAGGCGGTGCTCAACCGCGGCACCCTGGGCACGGCGCGCTACCAGCTGCGTTTCGACCCGGCCACCGACAGCGCCTCGGCGTCGCTGGTGGCGGTGCGCAGGCACATGGGCGAGGAATTCACCCAGGTGCTGCCGATGGGCGCGTTCGAAAGTGGCGAGCTGCGTCCGCTGCGCGAGGTCTCGCTGGCCCTGCACGACCTGGTCCGCGAAGGCGCGCAGATCGTGCGCGGCAACAAGACCCACCCGATCACCAGCTTTGCACAGGCGCATGCCTGGCTGCTGGAAGAGGCCAAGCGGGGCCGCCAGGTGCAGCGCTTCAAGGGCCTGGGCGAAATGAACGCCGAGCAGCTGTGGGAGACCACGGTCAACCCGGATACGCGTCGCCTGTTGCAGGTGCGTATCGAAGATGCCGTGGCCGCCGATCAGATCTTCAGCACCTTGATGGGCGATGTGGTCGAGCCACGCCGCGACTTCATCGAGGACAACGCGCTGAAGGTGTCCAACCTGGACATCTGAGCCACCGTCGCCCGCCGGCACATCGCGCAGGTGATGCGCCGGCGTCTGCGGTTTTTTCAGGACGACGATGCGCACAGATCCTCCACCGAGGCCGGCTGCCGGCAATGCCCCGCTGCTTCCGCCCTTGCTCGGCTTCGGCATCGATGTACTGATCGCCACCGGCCTGCTGTTGTTGCTGAGCGTGGCCGGTTTCGCGCTCTGGGGCGTGTTCCGCGGCGTCAGCGCCGTGCAGGCCGCCAAGGCGCAGGGCCTGACGCCCTCCCCGACCCAGATCATGGCCACGATCGGCCAACCCGGCGTGCTGGTGCAACTGCTCACCGCGCTGGTCAGCACGGCCTCGCCGGCCCTGCTGCTGTACTACTGGCGCCGCCGTGCGACCGCAGACGAACGCAGGGCCTCGCGGGCCGCCACCAGGCGTGCCTCGACCTGGGGCTGGACCGCGCTGATCGCGGTTGGCGTGTTCCTGCTCAGCAATCTGGTCAGCGTCGCGGCGTCCGCGCTGGGCATCAAGCCGGTGCCGACCAACCTGCCGTTGATGGAAGAAGCCATCAAGCAATGGCCGCTGGCGCTGGTGGTGTTTGCCGTGGCCATCGCCCCGGCGTACGAAGAAC
The DNA here is from genome assembly GCF_003992965.1 of Xanthomonas sp. BRIP62409. Lineage (NCBI taxonomy): Bacteria > Pseudomonadati > Pseudomonadota > Gammaproteobacteria > Lysobacterales > Lysobacteraceae > Xanthomonas > Xanthomonas sp. BRIP62409. Next base: position 89,461 of record NZ_QEZJ01000028.1, read on the forward strand.
TGCTGTTCCGACGCGTGCTGTTCGGCCGCCTGCTCGCCGCCGGCCGGCCCTGGCTGGGCATCGTGCTGAGCAGCGCGATCTTTGCGCTGGTGCACGAGGTGCCCGGCGTCAGCGGCAACGGCCCGGCCGCCATCGCGCAACTGTGGCTGGTCTACGGCAGCATGGGCGCGGCGTTTGCATGGCTGTATTGGCGCACCGGCACGTTGTGGGCACCGATCGTGGCGCATGGCGTCAATAACGCCACCGCCCTGGCGGCGCTGTACTTTTTTGGCCTCGGCTGAGCCGTTTGACGAAAAGTTAAGACGAGCCTGCCAAAATGCCCCCAGGGTTCAAGGGGGACTGAATGAAAGCCAGGCTGTTGATCGTTGTCGCCGTCTTTGCATTGACGGCATGTGCCACCACAACCTCGCCGACCGGCCGCCGACAGGTGGTGGGAGGCGTCACCCAGGACCAGCTCGACAAGCTTGGCGCAGAGTCCTTCGCGCAGAACAAGGCCAAGGAAAAAGTCAGCACCGACGGCAAGCAGAACGCCTACGTGCAGTGCGTGGTCAATGCGCTGGTCGCGCAGCTGCCGCCGCAGTGGCGCGAGACCCGTTGGGAAACCGCGTTGTTTGTCGATGACGAAGCCAATGCCTTCGCCCTGCCCGGTGGCAAGGTCGGCGTGAACACCGGCATCTTCACCGTCGCCAAGACCCAGGATCAGCTAGCTGCCGTGCTTGGGCACGAGATCGGGCACGTGATCTCGCGCCATCATGAAGAACGCATCACCCGTCAGCTTGGTGCGCAGACCGGCCTGGGTATCATCGGCGCGCTGGCCGGTGCGGCCTATGGCGACGGTGCAGCCAGTGCCGTCAACCAGGTCGGCGGGATGACCGCCCAGACCGTGTTTCTGCTGCCGGGCTCACGGACCCAGGAGAGCGAGGCCGACGTGGTCGGCCAGCGCCTGATGGCCCAGGCCGGCTTCGATCCTGCCCAGGCGGTGACGCTGTGGCAGAACATGATGGCCGCCAGCGGCAACCGCCAGCCGCAGTGGCTGTCCACCCACCCCGACCCGGCCAATCGCATCCGCGAATTGCAGACAGACGTCGGTCAACTCGAACCGGTTTACCAGCAAGCGCGACAGGACGGACGCGTGCCGCGCTGCGGCTGATCGTGCAGCGCTTACGTACCGAATGTCGCAACACAGCATGGAAACCGTTTTCGGGAACTGAGACTTTCTGCTAACTTTGCCGGCTCAGATTTTTCGTACAGCGTTTATTCCGCTTTCCGTACCGCCCGACGGCGGCTCGTCCGAGGTGAAACATGAAACTGCTCAACCGCAAGCAAGCCCTGTTGTCCCTGTTCATCGCCGCGTCGCTGGGCGGGGCTGTCGTCGCCGATGCGGTCGCGCAGTCGGATCGTTCGTCCGAGCGCGCCAGCCGCAAGTCCAAGGGCAGCGGCAAGGCCGAAGAGTTGTATCCGCAGTCCACCCGCGCCGCGCCGACGATCAAGCCCTCGTCCAAGCTGGGCAGCAAGCTGCAGAAGCTGATCGAAACCTTCAACAAGGGCGAAGACTTCCCGGCCGTGCGTACCCAGGCCGATGAGATCCTGGCCAATGGCTCGGCCAACGAAGCCGACAAGGCGCTGGCGGCGCAGCTGGCCGCCCAGGCGGCGTACAACATGGACGACACCGCCGCTGCCAAGACGTATCTGCAGCAGGCCATCGGCCTCAATGCGCTGGACAACAACGGCCAGTTCCAGTCGATGCTGATGCTGGCGCAGTTGCAGATGCAGGACGATCAGCAGGCCGAAGGCCTGGCAACGCTGGACAAGTATCTGGAAGAAAGCAAATCGCAGCGCCCTGAAGATCTGATCCTCAAGGGTCAGGCGCTGTACCAGGCCGAGCGCTACAAGGAAGCCATTCCGGTGCTGAAGCAGGCTATCGCCGCCTCGCCCGAGCCGAAGGACACCTGGAACCAGTTGCTGATGGCGGCCTATGCCGAAGCCGGCCAGACCGGTGAAGCGGTGGCCGCTGCCGAAGCGCTCGCCGCCAAGACGCCCAACGACAAGAAGGCCCAGCTCAACCTGGCCAGCATGTATATGCAGGCCGACCAGATGGACAAGGCTGCCGCAGTGATGGACAAGCTGCGCGCGGCCGGGCAGTTGACCGAAGAAAAGGAGTACAAGCAGTTGTATTCCATCTACGCCAACACCGAGAACAAGGAAAAGGACGTCATCGCGGTCATCAATGAAGGTATGCAAAAAGGCATCCTTAAACCCGATTATCAGACATACCTTGCGCTGGCACAGTCGTATTACTACAGCGAAGATGTGCCCAAGGCGATCGAGAATTGGCAAAAGGCCGCACCGCTTTCCAAGGACGGCGAGACCTATCTGAATCTGGCCAAGGTGCTGCATTCGGAAGGTCGCATCCCGGAGGCCAAGCAGGCCGCGCAGCAGGCAATCGCCAAGGGTGTCAAAAAACCTGATGACGCCAAGAAGATCATCAATCTGAAGTAAAAAAGAAAATAAACCCCCGAAATCGCTGTATTTTTAGTGGTTACAGGACTCGGGATTGGTATAAGCTTGGGGGTTCCTGCGGTGTCAAAGCCGTCCGAAAACCTGGGGATCATCACAGTGATCCGGGGCCCCCACTGAAAGAGCCATTGGCGCATGACGGAACAACTCGTTATCCACAGGCATGACTATGATGCCGGGAACCAGGGTCTGAGCTGGGCCCGCATTATCGGCATTGCTTTTGTAATTGCCCTGCACCTCACTGCACTGATGATGTTGCTGATCCCTGCAGTGGCGCCGAAGGCTCCGGCAGAGAAGGAGCGCACCACCATGGTCACCTTGGTGGATGCACCGCCTCCTCCTCCGCCGCCGCCGCCGCCGCCGCCGCCGGAAGACAAGCCGCCACCGCCGGTCAAGAATCTGTCGCCGCCGAAGCCGTCACCGGTTCCGCCGCCGCCGGAAGCACCGGTCGTCGATGTTCCCGAACCGCGTCCCAGCGATATCGTCACGCCGCCAAGCCCGCCGGCTCCGCCGCAACCGCCGAGTGACATCGGCGCCAGTGTCGATATCTCGTCCAAGAACATGAACCCGCCGAAGTATCCGCCGGCTGCATTCCGGGCCGGTGTCCAAGGCGAGGTCATCCTGATCGTGGATGTGGATGCAAGCGGCAACGTGACCAACGTGTCGGTCGAAAAGTCCAGCCGCAACCGCGACCTTGACCGTGCCGCGATGGACGCAGCACGCAAGTGGAAGTTCAACGCCTCCACTGTCAACGGGCAGAAAGCCGCCGGACGTGTCCGCGTCCCGGTCAACTTTGCTCTGAACTGATCCCACGGGCCGGCCACGGTCGGCCCAGGATCCTGTCTTCCTTTCGCTCCACCCTTCATCACCACACACAACAAAGGTAAGCGTCATGCTGCAGGAAATCTTTATCGCCGCCGCTGCAGGGGGCTCCAATCCGTCGGCCGGTCTTTCGCAGATGGGCTTTGAGCATCTGATGACCGAAATGACCTCCAGCCCCGGCGATTTCGCCGTGTCCTGGGTCGTCCTGATCACGTTGATTGCCATGTCCGCTTCATCTTGGTACTGGACTGTCATCAACATCTTCCGCGCCACCCGTCTGAAGAGCGCGGCTGACCGTGTCACCACCGCGTTCTGGGATGCCCCGAATGCGCAGGACGCCATCCGCGCCATGGAAGAGCAGCCGGCGTCCGAGCCGTTCTCGAAGATCGCGCTGGACGCAGCCCAGGCCGCTGCTCACCACCAGCGTGCTGAAGGCACCAGCGTCGGGGGTCTAGGCGAGAGCCTGAGCCGTTCCGAGTTCGTCGACCGCGCCCTGCGTCAGGCCGTGACCCGCGAAAGCACCAAGCTGCAGTCCGGCATGACCCTGCTCGCCACCGTCGGTGCGACCGCGCCGTTCGTCGGTCTGCTCGGTACCGTGTGGGGCATCTACGGCGCGCTGATCAAGATCGGTGCAACCGGCTCTGGCTCCATTGAGGTAGTGGCCGGCCCGGTGGGTGAAGCGCTGATCATGACTGCGATCGGTCTGTTCGTCGCCATCCCGGCCGTGTTCGCGTTCAACTTCTTCTCCAAGGTCAACAGCTCGGTGATCGCCAAGTTCGATACCTTTGCCCACGATTTGCACGACTTCTTCGCCACTGGTTCGCGCGTTCGCTAATCCGTAGTAAAGAACGACCTCGCAACGATTTAGACGGAGCCCGTTATGGCCTTCAGTAGTGGAAACAGCGGTGGCCCGATGGCCGACATCAATGTGACGCCCCTTGTGGACGTGATGTTGGTGCTGCTGATCATCTTCATCATCACCGCACCGCTGATGTCCCATAAGGTCAAGGTGGATCTGCCGCACGCTAACTTGAACAAGGAAGAGGAAGCAACAAAGCGCTCTGATCCAATCACCTTGGCGGTTAAAGAAAACGGCGATCTGTTCTGGAACGATCAAGCAATTTCAAAAGAGGCCTTGGAGTCGCGCCTGTCCACTGCCGCACAGCAGACGCCGCAGCCGCCGCTCAATTTGCGTGGCGACCGCACGACCAAAATGCGTACGATCAACGAGATCACCAAGATCGCGCAGGGTCAGGGCATGCTCGACATCGGCTTCGTCGCGACCAAAGAGAAGGGGCAGTAAGCCATGGCATTCAGTACCGGTGGAAACCGTGGCCCGATGGCCGACATCAATGTCACGCCCCTGGTGGACGTGATGTTGGTGCTGCTCATCATCTTCATCGTCACTGCGCCGATCATGACCTATCCGATCGCCGTGGATCTGCCGCAGCGGGTACTCAACCCGCCACCGCAGACAACCGAACCGCCGCCGCCGATCGAGTTGCGGATCGACGCGAGCAACCAGGTGTTCTGGAACAACAGTCCAGTGCAGGTGGATCAGCTGCAGCAGAGGATGGAAGAAGTGATCGCCAGCGATCCGACCAATCAGCCGGAACTGCGCATCGATGCGAACCAGGACGCGGAGTACGAGGTGATGGCCAAAGTCCTGGCTGCGGCAAAGAACTCGCAGATGAAGAAAATCGGCTTCATGCAGTAAGATTTCGCAAGACCGCACCACCACAGTCATGACGCGACTGCAGACGCCACCGGAAACGGTGGCGTTTTTTATGCATGATCCACTCCCGGAGTGACGCTTCGGCTCGCTAGATAAACGCTGCTTCCCTGCAGTCGCCCTGCCCCGGCCTGTCGCTGCGCCCGACCAGGTGTATGCTCGATCGTGCAGCACCCACGGTCACAGCACGGGAGGCAGTCATGGCTTTCAGTACGGCCGGCAATCGGGAACCGCTGGCGGAGATCAATGTCACGCCGCTGGTGGATGTCATGTTGGTGTTGTTGATCATCGTCACCGTGCCGATGCTGACGCGAGCAATCACGGTGAATCTGCAGCAGCGTAGCGACTTACCGCAGCGACAGTTGGAGCCGCCTGCACCGCTCGCATTTGTGTGGGTGCTGGTGGCAAGGTGATCTAGAATGCCAGCCTGGCGACACTGCAGAAGTTGCAGCTGCGGTTCACCGAGCAGATGCACGAAACAGCTGGAAATCAGCCGGAACTGCGGATCGCCGTCAGTGCCGATGCGGAGTACGCGGTGATGGCCAAGTTGTTGGCTGAGGCAAAAAAAATGCGCAGACCGATCGCATTAGTTTTGTGTAGTAACTAATGGAGTTAATAATGCATCTGGGCAGTGAAAATTTGCTTCGGTGTAAATAATGATCTTTACAGCGTTCAGCGCTTTAAATTAACAAAAAACGTAGCAAGCTGTCGTCAGGCGCGCGTAGAAGGTGGGCAGGAATCGAACGCGCGGGAATCCAGAGGTCAATGCGATTTCGACCTCAAACCGCGCCCAGTATTGCGGTCAGCACCGTCGTTCTTGATACACGTGCTTGTTAGCCTGAGTATCTCAAGCGCCAACCGATGCGCTGCGCAGTATCATCAGATACGAACGCACGCTCGCATCCAACCCTTGATACAAAGCCTCGCCGATCAGCGCGTGGCCGATTGACACTTCAAGCACGCCGGGGACAGCGTTCAGAAAGTCGGCAAGGTTGTCCTGCGACAGATCATGACCGGCATTGACGCCAAGACCTGCCGCGGCTGCGCGTTGTGCAGCGTCGGAAAACAGCTTGAATGCAGCACTCGGCTGGCCGCTCAGATGCGCCTGCGCATAGGGGCCGGTGTACAACTCGATACGGTCTGCACCCAGTACCGCCGCTTGCGCAATATCGGGATTGCCTGCATCGACAAACAGGCTGACGCGCGCACCGATTGCCTTGAATGAAGCAATCAGCGCGGCGAGTTGGGTGGTGTCCTGTGCAAAATCGAACCCGTGGTCGGACGTCAGTTGTCCATCGCCATCCGGTACCAGGGTGACCTGCTCGGGCCGCGTGGCACGACATAACGCCAGTAGACCTGGATAACCGTCGCGCGGTGGCGCAAACGGATTGCCTTCGATATTGAATTCGACGCCGTGCTCGCGCGTCAGCGCGCTCAGTGCCAGCACATCATCGGCGCGGATATGCCGCTGGTCCGGGCGCGGGTGTACGGTGATGCCATGCGCGCCGGCGGCAATGCAGGTGCGGGCGGCCTGCACCACATCCGGGTCGTGCCCGCCGCGCGAATTGCGCAACACCGCGATCTTGTTGACGTTGACGCTGAGCTGGGTGGTCACTGCGTCGGTCTCAGGCCTGCGGCTCGCCATCACGGGTGGCGTTGAGTGCGGCGGCCTTGCGGGCTTCGGCAATCTCGCGCAGGCGGCGCAGCTCGGCCGGGTCGATCAGGCTGCTGGTGTCGCGCTGGGCATCGCCCATGCGCGAGGCGAACCAACCGCGCGTCCACAGCAACAGCAACAGCAGTGCCACCAGCAGCGAAGCCACCAGCAACCACACGTGCGGCGTGCTGAAGGCCAGCACCAGCGCACCCAACGCCATAAGCAGAAACAGCCAGTGCATGACGAGCTCCCCGATCAGTGGCGGCAGTGTAGCGCCGCGCCCGGCACGGTTCCACGTGGGCGCGGCGGTGCGGGTCACAGCAGCGGGGACAGCAGCCGTGCGCAGGCTTCGGGCAGCCGCGAGCGCCACAACGGTCGATGGCGGACAAAGCGCACTTCCTGCGCGTGCTGCAGGTCGGCGTCGATCAAGCCGGCCAGTTCGGCCGCGACCGCCTGGTCGCGGAACAGCATCGACAGCTCGAAGTTCAGGCGAAAGCTGCGGCTGTCGAAATTGGCGCTGCCGACGATGCAGACGTCGTCGTCGGCCAGCAGCGCCTTGGTGTGCAGCATGCGCGGGCCATATTCGTAGATGCGCACGCCGGCCTCGAGCAGCTCGTCGAAATACGAACGCGCCGCGTAGGTGACCAGACGCGAATCGCTGACGCGCGGCACCAGCAGGCGCACGTCCAGGCCACCCAATGCGGCCGAGGTCAGCGCCATGCGCGCGGCCTCGCCGGGAACGAAGTACGGCGTGACCAGCCAGACCCGATGCCGGGCTTCGTGAATCGCAGCGACCATCAGCCGGTGGATGGACTCCCACGAGGAATCCGGCCCGGAGATCAGCACCTGCGCGTCGACATCGCCCTGCGCGCGGCTTGGCACGTCCTCGGGCCAGAGCTGCTGGCCGTGGAAGGCGGCGCGGCCCTGCCCGGTGGCGTAGAGCCAGTCTTCCAGGAACACCAGCTGCAGGCTGCGCACCACGTGACCCTGCAGGCGCACGTGCAGGTCGCGATAGGCATCGCTGCGGACCTGTTCGTTCTCTTCGTCGGTGACGTTGATGCCGCCGGTGAAGCCGATCCTGCCGTCGACCACGACCACCTTGCGGTGGGTACGCAGGTTCAGCCACGGCCGCTTGAACGGCTTGAGCAACTGGGACGGATGGAACCAGGCGGTCTCCACGCCGGCCGCACGCAGCGTCCGCAGGCTGCGCCGGGTCATCGCCGACGAGCCCACCGCATCCATCAGCAGGCGCACCTTGACGCCAGCGCGTGCGCGCTCCATCAGTGCATCGCAGATCGCGGTGCCGCTGTGGTCGGGCTGGAAGATGTAGTACTCCAGATGGATGTGGTCGCGCGCGCCGCGGATGGCCTCGATGATGGCCGCATAGGTGGCCGCGCCATCCACCAGCCAGTGCACCTCGGTGGCGCTGCTGGGGGCCAGGCCGGTGGTGGACTGGGCGATCTTGGCCAGCTCGGTGCAGTCTGCGTCCGGCGGGCAGACGCTGCTATAGCTCTCCATGCCCGAGCGCGAGCGGCCGCGCCGCAGCCGCTGGCGTTTGACCTTCTGCGGGCCGAGCCAGTAGTAGATCAGCAGGCCCAGGTACGGCAGCGCGGCCAGCGACAGCACCCAGCTGAGCGTGGCCACCGGCTCGCGCTTCTGCAGCACGATCCAGCTGGCGATCCACAGCAGGTACAGCACATAGGCGGCCAGGAGTAGCGCTTCGAGGTGGGGAACGGTGGCCAGCCGATCCCACGCGCCCTGTACGGATGCGAGCATGCGCGGATTCTACGGGCCGCACGCGCCGCTGCGATGACCGGGCGACCAACACGATCGCCGCGCCGGGCCTGAAAGCTTCATCGTGGCGCTGCGCGTGGTCGCATTGCCTGAGACCTGCCGGCCGTACGATGGCGCGATGGCAACTGCGATCAAGGGCCGCGGTGCGACCGGCCACCTCCCCGGACGCTTCGAAACCACCACCCAGCAGGCAGTGGACGATGGCTGGTACGTCGACGACAGCGAGGAGTTCGCCGCGCCGGCGTTACGCACGCAGGTCACCGAGGAAACCGCGCGCAGCATCATCAGCCGCAATCAATCGCCGGACATCGGCTTCTCGCAATCGGTCAATCCGTACCGTGGCTGCGAGCATGGCTGCAGTTACTGCTTTGCGCGGCCCTCGCATGCCTATCTCAACCTGTCGCCCGGGCTGGATTTCGAGACCAAGCTGTTCGCCAAGACCAATGCACCGGAGCTGCTGCGGCGCGAACTGTCGCGCCCGGGCTATGTGCCCAGCCCGATCGCGCTGGGCATCAACACCGATGCGTACCAGCCGATCGAGCGCAAACGCGCACTGACGCGGCGCCTGATCGAGGTGCTGTGGGAGACCCGGCACCCGTTCACGCTGATCACCAAGAATGCGTTGGTCACGCGCGATCTGGATCTGCTCGCACCGCTGGCACGCGAGGGCCTGGTCAACGTGCATTTTTCGGTGACCACGCTGGACCCGCATCTGTCGGCCAGGCTGGAACCGCGTGCGTCCGCACCGCACGCTCGCCTGCGCGCGATGCGGGCACTGCACGAGGCCGGCGTGCCGGTCGGGGTGATGGCCGCGCCGGTGATCCCGTGGATCAACGACCATGAGCTGGAGGCGATCCTGCAGGCCGCGTCCGATGCCGGCGCGCACAGTGCCGGCTACGTGCTGCTGCGGCTGCCACACGAAGTGGCGCCGCTGTTCCGCGACTGGTTGCAGACCCATCACCCGCAACGCGCCGCGCATGTGATGAGCACGATCCAGCAACTGCGCGGCGGCAAGGACTACGACAGCGCCTTCGGCGCACGCATGCGCGGCCAAGGCGTGTACGCGGAGTTGCTGGCACGCCGCTTCGCCCTGGCCCACCGCCGCAGCGGTTTCGACGCCCGCGCCATGCCGGCGTTGGACACCGGCAAGTTCCGGCGCCCTGCTCCACCGGCCAAGCCGGTACCGCAATCGCCGCAAGGCAGTCTGTTCTAGGGGCGGAGATTGGGGATTTGGGATTGGGGATTCGTAACAGCCGGCGCACTGCAGTGACCTGCCCTTACCAATCCCCAATCCCGAATCACGAATCCCCGCCGTACAAGGCGCTTGCCGACTGGAACAGGATCCAGCTGGTGGCAATGAACTTGTCGCCGCCGACCGGGCGGTTGCCGCGGTGGGTGTGGGTGAAGGCGGTGGGGGCGATCAGCAGGCTGCCGGTGCGCGGGCGGGCCTTGCGCTGCTGGAACAGGAATTCGGTTTCGCCCTGTTCGAACTCCTCGTTGAGGTACAGCGTCCACAGCAGATGGCGGTGCAGCGTGTCGGCGCTGGCATCGCGTGGATATAGTTCGCAATGCCAGTACGGATAGCCGCCCTGGTCGGCGGTGTACCACTGCAGGTTGATCGCGCCCGGGCGCAGGCAGGTGCGGGCCAGGTCGCCCAACGCCTGGTCGCTCATCTGCACGATGTCCTCGGCCACCAGCCGGTGCGGGCTGCCGTTGGCGGTGGTGACCTGCAGCATCAGCGGTGAAATCAGGGCTTGTGGATACTGCCGCAGGTAGGTCAGCACGCCTTCGAACACGGCCTGTTGCAGGCGGTTTTCCACCGCGGCCCATTCGGCCACGCCGCTGATGCGCAGGTCGCGGCTGTGCTTGAGTTCGGGAAACACGCCGCTGCCCACGCGCCCCGGTTGCAGTTGCTGGCTGGCGCGCATGCGCTGCACGATAGCGGCGCAATCCTCGCGCGAGACGGCGTTGTCGGTGATCTGGATGAAGTCGGGTTGGTCCATGCGCATGACCATACCAATCGCGACAACACCTTGCACTACATATAAGTCACTTACAGGCGGCGAGAAAAATACAAAGATGTCGGTGTAAAAATCAAATTAATCTTGACGCATTGACGAAAAATCGATGTCAAAAAGTAGATGCGTAGAGGAAAGCTCTGAACAACCCGCAAGGATCTTCGAAGTTCAAACGACATCATCGAGATGAGGCGTGTAGTTGGCCTGAGTTGCGTAATCTATGCAACTTCTGGGGGATCATTCCGCCACCAGGCAGCACCACGCTCTGATCGGCAGTCACTGCCGGAGCACCATCCACAGATTGGAGAGCGCAAACAACATCGGCGCCTGCACGGTGTTCTTGGCTAGGCTCGTGCGGTAGGCTTTGTGTGTTTGACGGCGATATGTCGCTGGATTCCGGAGACTTTCTTGCCTGCGTCATAGTCTTTCTGACTTGCCGTATCCGTGTTCTCTCGCTCTGTATGTCGACGATCAACTGCTTGCTGCACGCGTTGCGCACCAGTTTCTCGTGGGCAACGCTAACCTGATTTTATATTGGCGAAAAATTTTATTCACGTCGCCCGGACACCAGGTAGTCGTCGCTCCCAGGCTAGAGCATTCTCTACAATCAGATCGAGATCATCGTACCGTGGAGACCAACCGAGTACCGAACGAATCTTCCTGGAATCGGCGATCAGAAAGGGTGTATCACCAATCCTTCTACTCCGCTCAAGGACCGGGAGCGGGCCGCCACAGGCCCGCTCGACCGCGCTCAATACCTCACGTACCGACGAGCCATGCCCGTATCCACAATTAAGAACAACCGATGTTCCGTTGGCTCTGAGATAATCGAGGGCCTGGGAATGTGCGTATGCTAAATCCTGAACATGGATATAATCGCGTACACCTGTTCCATCGGGCGTTGAAAAATCTGTACCGTAGATTTCGACACAATCCCGCTTACCATCCGCCACTTCGCATGCGATCTTGATCAAAAGTGTGGCATCTCGGGTAGATTGTCCTATACGTCCTCGCACATCAGCACCAGCGACATTGAAATAACGCAGCGCTACATAACTCAGCTGCTTGGCGGTCGCAAGATCGCGCAACATCCACTCGCTCATCAGCTTCGAGGTACCGTACGGGTTTATCGGTACTGGCGGTGTCTCTTCACTGGCTTTACCCGACTCCGGCATGCCATACACGGCAGCCGACGAGGAAAATATAAAGTTCTTCACGTTCGAATTAACGCAAGAAGACAGTAGATTGCTAGTGAATACGGTGTTGTGAGTGTAATAGCGCAGTGGAGCTTCGATAGATTCCGGTACAACTGTGCGCGCAGCGAAATGCATCACCGCATCGACATGGTAATCCTGGATCAGCCGGGATACGAGTTGAATGTCGCCGACATTACCCACCACCAGCTCCGCTCCTATTACAGCTTCGGCCAATCCGGTACTCAGATCGTCCAATACCACGACTCTTTCACCCTTCTCCAACAGCTCCAGGACGACATGACTTCCGACATAACCAGCGCCACCGGTAACGAGAACTGATCCAGTCTTCTTCCTGAAATCGGTCACAGCACAACCTCCTTCCATAATTCGCTGAATGCCACGTCCAGGGAAGCTCAAGCAGCAAGGATCTTCGAAGTTAAGACGACATCGTCGAGATGAGGCGTGTAGCTGGCCTGAGTTACGTGATCCATGCAGCTTCTGGCGGCTCGTTCCACCACCAGGCAGCATCCCCCTGACCGGTAGCGCCTGCCGGAGCACCACCCACAGACATGCCAGTGCTGTAGCAAACGAATCCGCAACATCCGCCCGTGCGTACGGCCGTCGACCAGGGCGTCCTGGCACCGGTAGTGCGGCTCGATCAGCTGAAGCAACTGCTGCCACGAAACGACCTGCTCCATCTCGGCCAGGAAGATCTCGCGGCGGGTCTGCTTGCGCTTGCCCAAGCCCTCAGCGTCACCGAACGTCAGTTGCATGGGTCACTCCTCAACGTGTGCGGGCCAATGTTGTCTACTGTGCGTTGTTCACAGGCTCCATTCAGGTGGGCTGACTTGGTATGGGAGCAGCGCAGCAACAACCTGCAACGCCAAAAAATGGAGCGTTCCACCACAAGATGGAGTAAACGCTCTGGCACCTACCATAACAATAATTTCACTGATCAGCGATGCCATTGAGCAGCTGGGTGGCAAGCTTAAAAAATATGAGCCAACATCCTCCAGCCATCACTACCGAATCCTGAAATGTTAAATTTTAACTGTTACATGGAAGATCACTATTTCAAGGTTCCGGGAATGTCCTCGGCATTTTCGGCGAGGATCTGCTACGCACTGCTACGAGGGCAGACACACTTTGGATGGGGCGGGCACATCGCAGAAATAGGTGCTTTCGAGGGGCGTTTCTTGATAGCACTGGCAATTGGGCTGCATGAGCAGGAGCGCGCGGTGGCAATAGACCGATTTGACTGGCCGGATATCCACGTCAATGTCAGGCTTGATGAGCGTCTGCGTCTGTTTGGTCTAAGGGATCGTGTGGATATTATCTGTGGAGATAGTCGATCAATGAAGGCTGAAATGATCGTTCCTAAAAGGGAACGCGAGGCTTTCAGGTTCTTTCATATCGACGGTGATCATGACGGGACGTCATTGATGCAGGACATGGCACTCGCATTTAGCTGCATGAAGCCCTACGGTGTAGTTTGCCTTGACGACATGCTAAGCCCTGCTTATCCGGATCTTATGCTTGGAGTCGCTGAAGCGCTGAGCGCCCACCCCGATTGGATAGTATTTTGCGTGATTGATCGGGAAGACATCGCCGCTGCCTCGAAGTTCCTGCTTTGCAGGATAGACTACGCAGAGCACTATCGCGCTCAACTGAGCGAAACCTTTCGTGAAAAAGTTTGGAAAATGGACGCTAGGTTTGCTACGACTCATTCTCTGGTACTGACGCCAAGGCCGCGATTGGAGCGTTTCAATCCAGGCGGGACAGTCGACATCATTCAGTCATAGGATCGAATTTTCAATATGGCGCGGGTGAGGTGCCTGAATCCAGCCAGCACGCATCAAGCTATACAAATTTTACAAGGAGTGCACAAAGATCAGACGCCAGCAATACTCGTCCCTGCGTTGCTATGCGGGTGCGGCTTCGTCCCATGTTCCACGCATAGCCGTCACGGGTACAGGTGTGTGTCCACCGCTCTGTCAATCTTCTCCTGCTGCTCCGCTAAGTGCTGCATTGCAGCATCAAGCTCGGGCGACTCGGGTCTATCAGCTGCTTATCCAGGCACTGGCGTGTTACGCCGAAATGTGCTGGCCATGACTCAAGCTGGCGTTCGAATAGCGCGTTGGAGCATGCAGTGAAGTTGTGTGAGTGCCGACACAAAGGCATCGTTTCACGATGCATGAAAATCGGAAGCTGTCGGTAAGGATGATGCCAATCCAGGCAGTCAGCTTGTTCATTGTTGATGTTAAGTTGAGATCGATCCGAACCCAAGAAATCTTAACGAGCACGCCAGAATCGTTAGTGATGTGAAACCTGACGACAACCAAGCTGCAAAAAATTTGTGGCAGTCCAGTCTGTCATCAATGCGCTCGCTCAATGGCGTTCTAAGCTTCAACCCGTAACTTCAACGTAATGGCTAGCGAGGAGAATCGACTAGCTTGACTAGGACGATTGATCGTAAGAGGATGCGAAGTACGTCCTCGATCAGCGCTTGCTGGATGCGCAAGAGGCCCTCAACGTGGAGTGCAGGATGCCTTGTAGACGTTGCTTGGATTCAGAGTCGACCCCTCTTGCGATGGCAAGATGATGGCGCACCTTTACGGTAATTTTGATGCGTTGCAGCCCTGCAGCGGTGCTGCAGCGACTCAAGAATTACCTTTTCAACAGAATCAGCCAAGTGTTGGGTGGTTATGCTGGATCTCGCTTAGTCGTCAGACGTCAGACGTTGTTGATTTCATGTGTCGGTGATGCAAGCGACAGATGCCTTTTCGTGAGCAACCAAAGCTCTGGAAGAGCTGACGTTAAAGTCGGGGCGGCACGGTCTGAAATTCCGTGACACTAGGAGTTCTCAAGGATGCGGAACAGGCAGTCTTACATCATCTGCACCACGATGCGCAGCGGAAGTACATTGCTCGCAAGCGGATTACGCCAGACGAATGTGGCGGGCCGGCCCGAAGAGTATTTCGCGCCCCCTGTGCGTCTGCCACAAGCGCAGATCTTCGACATGGACCCTGCACGCTACCAGGCGCTCCTACAGGCGCATCGGGAGGCACATCCTGCAGATCAGACGCTGCGCCAAATTATCGATGCAGGCACTACCGACAACGGCGTGTTCGGCGTAAAAATTCACTTTCAGCGGCCATTTTCCGACTTCCACAACGCAGTGGAACTACTCCAGGCTAACTTTAACGATCGTCTGGCATCCCCCCATGTCTTGTTCAGCCGGGCTTTTCCGCGCCTTTCTTATATCTGGTTACGCCGTTCCGATCGCATCGAGCAAGCCGTGTCGCTGTTCAAGGCCCTCAAGACCAGCGAGTTTGTCCGTGTGGAGGGCTCTGATGATCCGATAAAGCCGATCCACGTCGAGGACTTCGACTCCGCGGCGATCCGACGTCTTGCCGATTGGTTACAGAGCGGCGACGACGCGTGGCGCTCGTTCTTCAAGCGATACAGGCTCCAGCCGTTGACCATCGACTATGAAGATCTCGCAGCGAACTATGAATCCACACTGCGCTCGGTGTTGAACTTCCTAGAGCTGTCGGCGCACTGCGGAGCCATCGCACCAACCCGGCATCGGCGCCAGTCCGATGAAATCTCCGAAGAATGGGTGATGCGTTATCGTGAGATGTATGCGTGACGACCCCTATGGACGTAGCAACACGTAGTCGTAATGCCCCAGTGAGCAGTCCCGCTGATCCCGACGGGCTTGGGTCATCGTTGCTGGACCGTTTCATGGCGCAAGTCGAATGCGCACCCGATGCGATTGCGCTGACATGGGGCAGCATCCATGTCACCTATCGCGAACTACAGGAGCGCGCCTGGCGGCTCGCGTACAGGTTCCAGGAGCTGGGCGCAGGGCCGGGTTGCATCGTCGGACTGTGCATTGAACGATCGCCACTGCTGATCAGCAGCGTACTTGCCGTTCTGCGAACCGGCGCTGCGTATTTACCCATCGATCCAGGGACGCCTGCTGCGCGCATTGCATTCATGCTGGACGATAGCGGTGCAAGCCTGCTGTTGGCCGAGCCGGACCTCTGCGATGAGCCAGCGTTAAAGGGCCGCACCGTCGTGCGGCTGGACCGTGACGCCGGAAGCGCAACGTCGAGCGCAATGGCCGGCTCACCCCGAGCATTTTCGCAAGGTGCGTTGGCCTACGTGATCTACACCTCCGGATCGACCGGCCAGCCTAAGGCGGTGTTAGTGCCACAATCCAACGTGGCGGCCTTGTTCGATGCATCCCGGGTGCGCTTCGGCTTCGGTCCGCAGGATGTCTGGACGCTGTTTCACTCTTATGCGTTCGACTTTTCGGTATGGGAGATGTGGGGAGCCTTGTTGCATGGCGGCCGGCTGGTCATCGTCCCCAGCAACGTCAACCGCAATGCCGAGGCTTTCTACGATCTTGTCAGCCAGGAGTGCGTCACTGTCCTTAACCAGACGCCTTCTGCATTTTCGCAGTTTATGGCGGTCGACGAGCTCCGACGTCTGGCATTGCTTCTGCGGCTGGTCATCTTCGGTGGCGAAGCACTACGCTTCAGCGGTCTACGTCGCTGGATAGAGCGGCACGGCGACACTACCCCGGAGCTGGTGAACATGTACGGCATCACCGAAACGACGGTGCATGTCACTCAGCGGCGTGTGGTGGACGTAGACGCACAGCAGCAGCCCGCAAGCCTCCTAGGGCAGGCGCTACCGCACCTTGCGATCCATATCCTCGACGAATCACTGCGACCGGTCGAAGACGGTACCCCAGGTGAACTTTACGTAGCCGGCGCCGGGTTGGCGTGGGGCTATCTCAACCGCAGCTCGTTGACCGCCTCTCGCTTCATCGCCAGTCCCTTTGCTGTGGGGGAGCGGTTGTATCGCAGTGGCGATATGGCCAGACGCACTCCAGACGGCGAGATCGAGTATCTCGGTCGCACTGATCAGCAAATCAAGCTGCGCGGCTTCCGGATCGAGCTTGGGGAAATCGAGGCTGCTCTGCTGCGGCATCCAGCCGTTCGACAAGCGGTCGTGACGGTCAGGCAAAACGATGATCAGCAGGGCGCTCTGATTGCTTATGTCGTCGGCTCGTCCGCCTCGGCATCCGAGATCGCGTCGTGCGCCGACGAGAGCGTCGAGCAATGGCAGGCGCTCTACCAACAGACCTACGAACCTGTCGGTACGCAGTGCGCGCCCAGTTTTACCGGCTGGCTAAGCAGCTACACCGGCGCACCCATTCCAGAACAGGACATGCGGCAGTGGCTGCAGGCAACGGCGAGCAGGATCCTGGCACGGCATCCGCAGCGGTTGTTGGAAATCGGATGCGGAGTGGGCCTCGTGCTGGAGCAGCTTGCGCCCCATTGCCAATGCTACGTCGGTACCGATCTCTCGTCAGCAGCGATATCACGCCTGAGAGAGTGGATACAGTCGGCCGATCGCCTGCAGCATGTCAGCGTCCATGTGCAGCCGGCGATCGAGTTTGCAGGGTTGCCGGACGGCTTCGATACGGTCGTATTGAACTCGGTCATCCAGTACTTCCCCGGCACCGACTACCTGCTGGAGGTGCTACGACAGGCGGTCGAGCGGGTGAAGGCGGGGGGACGGATCTTCATTGGCGACGTACGCAACCACGACCTGCTTGAGGCCTTTCATGCGTCCGTACAGCTGGCACGGGCCAACGACGATATGCCAGTGGCGCAACTGCGCCTGGCGATCGACCGTAGCATCCGGCAGGAAAAGGAACTCCTGGTTGCGCCCGACTTCTTTCGAGCCTTGCCGCACTGGTTGCCTACGATCACCCATGTCGAGATCCTGCTCAAGCGTGGCGATGCCCAGAACGAACTCAACCAATACCGATATGACGTATGGCTAGAAGTGGGAGCCGCAGAGCAAGCAATCCCCCTCCCGGAAGTGTGGCGGCCGCAAGGCAACGATCCGCTGCAGGAGCTCGACGGGTATTTTTCCCAGCACAAGCCCGCATGCGTGCGGTTGACCGACATGCCCAATGCCCGGCTTGCGATCGCGTTGGCCACGCTGACATGTCTACGCAGCTGCAGCGACACCCTGTCTGTGCGCGAGCTGCGTGAGCAGGTCGGAAAGCTGCAGGTGCCTGCGCTGGAGCCGGAAGCACTGTGGCAACTGGGAGAACGCCATGGCTACGACGTGATACTTACCTGGTCGCAGACCGTGGCCGGGTATCTGTCGGCGGATCTCATCGACCGTCGCGCCACCGTGACCGCCTTGCAGCCTAGTGCAGTAGCGACGACGCTAGCGGCTGATTTATCGCACTACACCAACGATCCGTTGGCCGGTGCCTTTCAGCAAACGCTCCTGCGCGAGCTGCGCGAGCACCTGCGCAGCTCGCTTCCCGAGCATATGCTGCCGTCGGCGACCATCCTGTTGCCGGCGCTACCGCTCACCGCCAATGGCAAGGTGGATACGCGACGTCTGCCCGCGCCCGACGAGCGGCCCGACGTGGCCGACTACGCTGAACCTCATACGCCATTGCAGCGAACCCTGGCTGGAATCTTCGCCGATGTCCTGCGCCTGGATCGGGTGGGGCTGCACGATAGCTTCTTCGAGCTCGGCGGCAACTCGCTGTTGGCGATGCGTATCGTCACTCAGCTGCGCAGCCAGCTGGCGATCGATATTCCGTTGCGAGCGATCTTCGAACATCCGGCCATCTCCGGGCTGGAGACCGAGGTGGAACAGCATTTGGATCGGGTCTCGCAGGAGCCGGGAGCGCCGCTAAGGCCACGTCTTGGCTGGGAGCACATCCCGCTTTCGTTCCCGCAAGAGCGGCTCTGGTTTCTCGAACAGCTTGGCCTGGTGGGCGCCGCCTACCACGTGCCATTGGCTTTCCGGCTCCATGGAGCACTGGATGTGCAGGCGCTGCGAGGCGCGGTCGCCGAGCTTGTGCAACGTCACGAGATGTTGCGCAGTCGGTTCGTCGTCGAAGACCAGCAGCCGCGGCAGGTGATCGATGCCGGCTCGCAAGACCCTCTGGTCGTCCAAGATCTCAGCTGCCTGGACACTGTACAGGCGCAGGCACGCGTCGCCGACCTGCTGGCCAGCGAGGCAGGCCACCAGACAGATCTCCAACGTGGCCCACTGTTCCGTGCGCGCTTGCTGTGCATTCATGACAACGAACATGTGCTGATCCTGGCCGCGCATCATCTTGCCGCGGATGGTTGGTCGCACACGGTGATGTTTCGCGAGCTCAGCGCGCTTTACCGCGTCCGCACCTGCCCAGGCACTCCGCCGTTGCCTGCGCCTGCGCTGCAATACGCCGATTACGCCGTATGGCAGCGTCGGTGGCTGACAGAAGCACGCATCTGCCAGCAACTGGATTACTGGAAGCGGCAACTGGCCGATGCCCCGGATCTGCTGGCGTTGCCCACCGACCGGCCGCGTCCGGCCGTGGCCAGTTTTCGTGGCGGCATGTATCGGTTCACGCTGCCGTCCGCGGTTTCGCACCGCCTGCCCGGCTTCGCCCGCGAGGAGGACGTCACTCCCTTCATGGTGTTGCTCGCGGCGTTTCAGATCCTGCTTGCGCGCTGGAGCGACAGCTCGGACATTGTGGTCGGAACGCCGACCGCCGGCCGCACGCGCCAGGAAACCGAGCAACTCATCGGTTTGTTCATCAATACGCTGGCGCTGCGCGCACATATCGATCCATCTGCGAGCTTTCGCGAGATCCTTGCACACGCCAAGGAAACCGCGCTTGCTGCATATGCCCACCAGGATGCGCCGTTCGAGAAGGTGGTGGCCGAGCTAAGGCCAATCCGTAATCTCTCGCGTCAGCCGATCGTGCAGGTGATCTTCGCGCTGCAGAACACGCCCCCCGGCGAGTTGCGCTTCGGTAACGCACGCGTCGAACCCATCGCTCTGCCCAGCGCGACCTCCAAGTACGACCTGACCTTGAACGTCATCGAGGTCGGAAGCCGCCTGGTTGCTGAGATCGAATACGCCACCGATCTATTCGATGCGACCACCATCGCGGATGTGGCACAGATGTACAGCACGTTGCTGCAGGCGGCGATGGAGCGTCCCGTTCAGAGGGTTTCGCGTCTGCCCCTGACAGGCGAAACACCTGTGCTCCAGCCGGGGGCCGCGTCTGCGCCACGCCGCAGTGTCAGTGATTTGTTCCAGGCCCAGGCCGCGCTCACCCCGCATGCACCAGCGATCGAATCGCCCTCCCTTTGCCTCAGCTATGCCGAGCTGAACGCGCGCGCCGATGCTTGGGCGCTGTGGCTGCGTCGAAACGGCATCGGCCCTGGCGATATCGTCGCGGTGATCAGCAATGGCGACGTCGATACGTTCGTGGCGATGCTTGCCGTGATCAAAGCCGCAGCGGCGTATCTTCCGGTCAATGCGGGATCCCCCGAAGAGCGGCTGAGAGGTCTGCTCGAGGACGCTTGTCCACGTCTGGTACTGGTGGATGCGTCGATGCTCGCACAGTTGCCGGAGCGGGCGACTGCCGTCGCTTTCCAGTCCATCGCCACGGCGGTGGTGACCGCGGATGCAACAGGGCTGCAAGACGTATGTGCCGGACCCTCCGTCGATGACCTGGCCTATGTCATCTACACCTCCGGCTCGACTGGCAGACCCAAAGGTGTGTTGATCGAGCACCGTGGACTGCGCGATCTGGTCGTCGCACAAATCGAAGCGTTCGCCATCACCCCGGCCAGCCGGCTCCTGCAGTTCGCCACGCTGGGCTTTGATGCCTCGGTCTCGGAAGTGTTCACCGCCTTGTGCAGCGGTGCCTGCCTATGCCTGCCCGGCCGAATGGACATCCTGGCCGGCGACACCCTTGCTGCCACCCTGCAGGCACGCGCGATCACCCATGTGACGTTGCCACCCAGCGCGATTCCCGGGCTTGTGCAGGCTGGTGCCGCGACGAGGCTGGAAACGCTGGTGGTCGCCGGCGAAGCCTGCGCGGCGTCCATCGTGCAGTGTTGGCCAACGACAGTGCGCTTCATCAACGCCTATGGGCCGACCGAGGCGACTGTCTGCGCAACCCTTCACCTCTGCGATCCGGCAGATCCTCGCAACCCTCCGATCGGCAAGCCGCTGACGCATGTGCGCGTCTACGTACTCGACGACGCGCTGCAGCGTGTGCCGGCGGGAATTGCGGGCGAGATCTACATCGGTGGAACCGGAGTGGCGCGCGGCTACCACGGCAGGCCGGCACTCACGGCCGAGCGCTTCCTCGCAGACCCCTTCGCCGATCCCGGTTCGCGCATGTACCGGACCGGCGACCGTGGACGGTTACGCCCGGATGGCAGCCTGGAATTCCTTGGACGTCTTGACCGCCAACTGAAAGTGCGCGGCTACCGCATAGAACCGGGCGACGTGGAGGCGGCATTGCTCCAGCAGGGTAGTGTCGGCCAAGCCTTGGTACTGGCTCAGGGAGAACTCGACAGCCGGCGACTGATCGCTTACGTGGTCGCCACCGTTCCAGGTGCTGTCTCGCCAGAGGCATTGCTGGCCGCTGCACGCGTTCGTTTGCCGAGCTACATGGTGCCTTCCACGGTGGTCGTGCTGGAGCAGTTTCCGCTGACATCCAGCGGAAAGATCGATCAGGCCGCCTTGCCGCCGGCGGTGGCGGCGGTCTCCACGGCGCAGACACACACCGCTCCGCGAACGCCAAGCGAACGGCAACTGGCCGCGATCTGGGTCGAGGTCCTGGGGTGTTCGCCACCAAGCGTGGAAGACAGCTTCTTCCGTCTGGGCGGACATTCCCTGCTTGCCACTCGCGCCGTGGGACGGATTCGCGAGGCGATGCACGTGGATCTTTCCGTACGCGACTTCTTCGCTGCCGACACCTTGGAACAGTTGGCCAAGGCGGTCGCGTCGGGTGCGGCGTTGCTTCCGTCAGTGGCAATGCCGCGGCGGGTTGCGCGTTCGGAGCGGATGCCGTTGTCCAGCGCCCAGCAGAGTCTATGGATGCTTGACCGGCTGGGCTTGGCCGGTGGCGCCTACAACATGCCCATCACCTTGCGCCAGCAGGGCAGGCTCGACACCCCGGCCCTGCAGCGGGCGTTGTCAGAGCTCGTGCGCCGGCACGAGGTCCTGCGGACCATCTTCGTTTGCGATACCGAAGGTCCCCACTGCGTCATACAGCCGCCTCAGGGCGTCGAGCTGGATATCCACGATCTTCGCGCAGTGCCCGAGGCAATCTGTGCCGATGCGTGCATGGACCTGCAGCGGGCGCACATAGAACGCCGCTTCGACTTGAGCAAGGACCTTCTCCTGCGCGCGCGCTTGCTGCAGTGCGCGGACCAGGTCTGGTTGCTCTGTCTGGCGACGCACCATATTGCCGCGGATGGTTGGTCGATCGCACTGCTGGTGAAGGAACTGCGCCTGCTTTACACAGCCTTCGCCGACCATCGTGACACACCACTGCCGGAACCGGTGCTGCAGTATGCCGACTACAGCGCCTGGCAGCGGGAGCGTAGCGACGGGCATGCGTTGGATGCGCACAAGCGCTACTGGCTGGAACAGCTGGCGGGCGCGCCGATGGTTTTCGAACTGCCGGCCGACCGCGCGCGCCCGCCGTCACAGTCGTACCGCGGCGCGCTCCACCGCTTCACCTTACCGGCGGACTTGCATCGCGGGCTGTCGACGCTGAGCGAAGCGCGCGGCGTCACCTTGTACATGACGATGCTCGCAGCCTTCAACGTCCTGTTGACCAGGTTGAACGGCTGCCAAGACGTGCTGATCGGCTCGCCCATCGCCACACGCATGGAACCGGGTCTGGTCGATGTGGTCGGGCCGTTGTTGAACACCATCGTCCTGAGGTTGGACCTGACGGATGATCCATCATTCGACGCGCTGCTGGCGCGTGCCCGCGTCGTGACATTGGACGCCTACGATCACCAGGCACTGCCGTTCGAGCACCTGGTCGACGAGCTGCAACCACCCCGCGACCTGGCCAGACAGCCGCTGGTACAGGTGTTTTTCTCGCTCCAGAACCAGCCGTCTCCCCAGAGCGGTCCTTCGTCCGCATGGCAGTGCGTGGATGGTCCCTGGAACTATGCCAAGTACGATCTGTCGTTGTACGTCGAGGAATCGGCAGACGGCCTGTCGTGCCAGTACGAATACGCCACCGATGTCTTCGACGCTGCCACGGTCGAGCGCTGGGGCGATCACCTGCTTTGCCTGCTTGCCGGAGCGCTTGCAGATCCAATGACGCGGGTCAGTCGACTACCGCTGCTCGGCGAGGTCGAGCGCACACGTCTGCTTCACACATGGAACGCCACTGCACGCGCAGGCCTGCACACTCGGTCGATTCCCGAGCTGATCGGACACCATGCACGGTACCGGCCGCAGACCATCGCGGTGAGCTGCGCCAAGCGTTCGCTGACATATGCCGAGCTTGATCGGGACAGTGCGCTGATGGCCGAGCGGTTGCAACATTCGGGGGCACGCGCAGGTTGCCGGGTCGGCATCTGCGTCGAGCGTTCGGTGGAGCTCGTGGTGGCGATGCTGGCAGTGCTCAAGTCCGGGGCCGCCTATGTGCCGCTGGATCCGGCTTATCCGCAGCATCGCCTCGACTACATGGTGCAGGACAGCGAGGTGTGTTGCATCCTGACCGATCGCGCGAGCGGCGCGTCCATGGCCTCCTGTATCGCAAGCGATCGTCTGCTCTTCATCGACGATCCGGATCTGCTGTCGGCCAGGTCCGGGCAGGCCGACCCGGTCACACGTTCTGCCGATAGCGTTGCGTACATCATCTACACCTCGGGGAGCACCGGGCGGCCCAAAGGCTGCGTGATCACCGATCGCGGGCTGCTGAACCTGCTCGGCGCAATGGCAGATCAGTTCGCCGTGGGCCATGGCGACCGACTGCTTGCGGTCACGCCCTACAGCTTCGATATTGCCGGGCTGGAACTGCTGATGCCGTTGCTACGCGGCGCCAGGACGCATATCTGTTCGTCGGCGCAGGCGCGCGATGCGCGGCGCCTGATGCAGGCCATGCACGAGGTCGGGCCGACGATCATGCAGGCCACGCCGGCCACCTGGCAGATGCTGTATCGCGCTGGCTGGCGCAATCAGGGCGACATGCAAGCCCTGTGTGGCGGCGAAGCGCTTCCGGATGCCCTGCGTGATCGTCTGGCCAAGGACGGCATCGCATGGAATATGTATGGACCGACCGAGACGACGATCTGGTCCACCACAGGACCGATCACGCCGACGGGTCCGATCACCATCGGCAAACCGATCGCCAACACCTGCACCTATGTCCTGGATGCGGCGATGCAACCGGTGCCGATCGGCGTGGAGGGCGATCTGTATGTCGGTGGTCACGGCGTATCACGCGGGTACTGGAAGCAGCCCGCTCTGACCGCGCAGCGCTTTGTCGCCGATCCGTTCGCGGTTGGTCGGGTCGTTTACCAGACCGGTGATCGGGCGCGCTGGCTGGCCGATGGATGCCTGCAATACCTGGGGCGTCGGGATGCCCAGGTCAAGCTACGGGGCTTTCGCATCGAACTGGGCGACGTCGAAGCGGTACTGGCCAGGCACCCGGGCGTGGATCTATGCGCCTGCGCGATACGCCAGGATGCCGAGCCCCAACTCGTCGCAGCCTATGTGCCCGCACCGGGACAAACGCCGGGCCGTCGCGAACTGATGGACTACCTCCGCGCGCATCTGCCCGACCACATGATTCCTGTGGCCTACGTCGATGTACCCGCACTGCCGCTGACGGCGAACGGAAAGATCGACCGTGCAGGGGTCGGTGCCTTGGCTGATCCAGCCCCGGTGCCGGTGCAGGCCTCTGCGGCAGATACCATCACACAACGCCTGCTGCTCATCTGGCAGGCCGTGCTCGGCCGGCGCGACCTTCGCCCTGACGACGGCTTCTTCGAACAGGGCGGGACGTCGCTGCAGGCGATTGTCGTTGCAGAGCGAATCGCTGCAGAACTCCATCCTGGTTTCGAGGTCACCGCGATCTTCGAATTCGGGTCCATCGCCCGCCTTGCCCGTCATCTGGAATCGCTGACCGATGCGGCCACTGGACCAGAGCCCGTTGAGCGTGCACCTACGCCGGGTGCCGTTTCAGCACCGACAGACGTACCGGCGTATTACGCCGACAGTGTCGCCATCATCGGCATGTCCTGCGCCTTCCCCGGTGCCAGCAATGCCGAGGAATTCTGGCATAACCTGCTGACCGGAAAAGAGAGCATCGAGCGCGTCCCGGATGGCGAATTGCGCCAACTCGGCATTCCCGCGCATGTCCTGGCCAATCCTAAGTACGTCCCGGTACGCTCGCAGCTGCACGATCGCGATGTGTTCGACGCGGCGTTCTTCAACGTCTCGGAGCGCGATGCGCAGCTGATGGACCCACAGCTACGCCTGCTGCTGATGCATTCATGGCGCGCGATCGAGGATGCCGGCTATCGCATCGACGATGTAGCCCGCACGGCGGTGTTCGCCACCGCCAGCACCAGCGCCTACCACGCTCATCTCCTGGCCTCGGCCTCCGCATCGGCGCAGAGCATCGAGCAGTATGTGGGTTGGATCATGGCCCAGAACGGCACGCTGCCCGCGGTGATCTCCAACAAGCTCGGCTTGGTGGGACCAAGCCTGTTCGTGCATTCCAACTGTTCCTCCTCATTGAGTGCGTTGGACCTGGCGCACCGGCGACTGCTGGAGGGCGAATGGCCATTCGCCCTCGTCGCAGCGGCGCGTGTGGCCAGCTTCGAAGGCACCGGTTACGTGCACCAGGAGGGCATGAATTTCTCCAGCGACGGCCATCTGCGCGCCTTCGATGCCGCTGCCGATGGTGCCGTCGGCGGCGAGGGTGTAGCGGTGCTGTTGCTCAAGCGCGCACACGACGCGATCGCCGATGGAGATCCCATTTACGCAGTGCTGCGTGCCACGGCGACCAATAACGACGGAGGCAACAGCGCTGGCTTCTACGCTCCCAGCGTGGCGGGCCAGCGTGACGTGGTGGACCGTGCGCTGGCTGTCAGCGGTATCGACCCGGAGTCGATCAGTTATGTCGAGGCGCACGGTACCGGCACGCCGCTTGGCGACCCGATCGAGATTGCCGCACTGTCACAGGCCTATGGCGCCCGTACAGAACGACGGCAGTATTGCGGCATCGGCTCGGTCAAGACCAACATCGGCCATCTCGACACGGCTGCAGGACTGGCCGGTTGCATCAAGGTGGCGCTCAGTCTGTCGTATGGTGAGATCCCGGCCTCGCTGCATTTCGTTTCGCCCAATCCTGCTCTGAAGCTGGAGCAGTCTCCGTTCTTCGTTGTCGATGCCCGGCGCCGACTGCAGGGACCGGCACCGCATCGTGCGGCGGTCAGTGCGATGGGCGTGGGAGGCAGCAATGCGCATGCGATCCTGGAGGCATGCATCGCGCGACCCGCGCAGGACCAAGACAAGGAAGCGGTCGGGCCATGGCTGTTTCCGCTTTCTGCACACGATCCGCAATGTCTGCGCGTGCTTGCGCAACAGCTGGCGAGTTTCGTCCAGCAGCGACCAACGCTGTCATTGCGCAGTCTTGCCTATACCTTGCAGGTGGGCCGCAAGGAAATGCCGTATCGCATTGCGATCGTCGCAGGCGATAGCGATCTGCTGCAGACCCGATTGCGCTGCTACCTGGACGGCGAGTCCGCTGCGGCCGGCGTCTACTGCGGTCATGCGAACCGGTCCTCGCCGCGTGCGCACAGCGACCCGGCGAGTGCGGAGTTGGCATCAGCGCTGGCACGCTGGGTCGAGCAGGGGCAGCAGGACATGCTGGCTTCGTTATGGATCAGCGGATTTCCGTTCGACTGGCGTTCGCTCTATGGCACCACGCCACCGCTCAGGATCAACGCCCCGGTCTATCCTTTCAACAGCACACGTTTCTGGCTGGATACCCCTGCGATGGAGCCCGCTGTGGCCTCGCCACAGCCGGTAAGGGTGGCGCTGTTCGCCGAGCGCTGGGAGCACTCGGCGGCGACGCGCATGACCTGGGATCACCCCCGGTTTGTCGTGTTTTGCGATGTTTCTCCTTCCACCCGGTTTGCCGATGTCATCCACACCCGCACCGACGTTGCGGTGCGGGTGTGGCCGCGGACCGGCGACAGCGTCGGCACACGATTCACGGCCTACGCATCGTCCTTGCTCGACGTGGTGCGGGAAGCGGCGTCGATGGCGCCGGCAATGGTCCAGCTGGTGCTGCCGGGCGATGACGAAGGGCGCGTCTGCGGCGCGCTGGTGTCGCTGTTGCTCAGCGCCAAGCGCGAGTACGACAGACTTGAGGTACAACTCCTTCATCTTGCGGCGGATGCAACCGCCGAGGCCGCATTGCAGCTGCTCGAGTGCGAACCCCCTGGCATGCGCGAATTACGTTGCACGCCTGCGGCGCCGCTGACCCGTCGGTTCGTTCCGGTGCCCGACGGAGCGCAGCCAGCGCCTTGGCCCTGGCGCGATGCCGGTCGCTATCTGATCACCGGCGGTGGCGGTCGACTCGGGCTGCTTCTGGCTCGGGAAATGGCCGCGACACTGCAAACCGGCACCTTGGTTCTGGTCGGTCGCAGCGAGGCGTCGCCAGTACTTGCTGCACAGGTGGCAGCGTTGTGTACGGCGGGATTGCACGTGGAGTACCGCCGCGCCGATGTCAGCGACCGTGCCGCCGTGCAGGCAGTGTTGGGCGAGATGACCGATCGGTACGGCGGTATCGACGGCATCCTGCATGCGGCCGGCGTACTGGACGACGGATATCTTGCGCGCAAGCGCGCCGAGCAACTGCAGGGCGTGCTGGCGCCGAAGGTGGCCGGACTCGAGCACCTGGATGCCTGCCATGGCTCTGCTCCGCTGGACTTCCTGATCTGCTTCGGTTCGATCGGCGGTGCGCTCGGCAGCGCTGGACAGTGCGATTACGCCGCTGCGAATGCCTTCATGCGCTCTTTCGCCACGGCCCGCACTGCACGGGCCGCTCTTGGACTGCGTCAGGGCAGGACACTCTGCATCGATTGGCCATACTGGCGCGATGGCGGCATGCGCCTATCCGCACAGGCCGAGTCAGAACTCGCACAGGCTGGCCTGGCGCCGCTGGGCACCGTCGATGCGATGGATGCACTTCGTCGTGCTTGGCAGAGCGGAGAGGCGTGCGTGAGTGTGCTAGCCGGAGAACGCGCCGACATGGCTGCGCTGTTTGCCGCCATCGCCGAACGCAAGCCTGACGGAGCCCGCATGCAGCGGATAGACGTCTGGCCGGATCTTGCCAGCCTGGCACTGCAACGGCTGATCGAGGTCTTCAGCGAGGTGTCCAAGATCGATCCCGCGCGTGTCGACGGCACCGCGCCGCTGGAGACGTTCAGTATCGATTCGATCATGATCGCCCAGCTCAACCAGCGCCTGACGGCCACCTTTCCCGGCTTGCCGAGGACGCTGTTCTACCAGTTCAATTCCTTGAAGGCGATCGGCGACTTCCTGGCAGTCGAACATGCCGAGAGTTGCGCGCTCTGGGTGGGTAGCCTGGTGCCAGCCAGCGCTGCCCAGGACGTTGCCGTGCCTCACAGGACGGTTGCTGCGGCCGACCCTGCCGCCATCCGACAAAGCGCGGCCGATGCACGCGAACCAATCGCGATCATCGGGCTCGCCGGCCGCTATCCGCAGGCCCGCAGTCTGGATGCATTCTGGGAAAACCTGCGCACCGGCCGCGACTGCATCGGTGAAATTCCTGCGCAGCGCTGGCCATTGGAAGGCTTCTTCTGCGAAGACCCGCAGCTGGCGATCGCGGGCAGGATGAGCTACAGCAAGTGGGGCGGATTCCTGGAAGGATTCGCCGACTTCGATCCGCTGTTCTTCTCCATCGCACCGGCCGAAGCGCTCGACATGGACCCGCAGGAACGGCTGTTCCTGCAGGCGTGCTGGGAAGCCTTGGAGGACGGCAACTACACGCGTCGGAGCTTGGCCAGCAGGCATGCAGGGCGTGTCGGCGTGTTTGTCGGCATCACCAAGACCGGTTTCGAGCTGCATGCCCGGGATCTGGCCGAGCACGGCAGCGCGGCAACGCCTTACACCAGCTTCGGCTCGGTGGCCAACCGGGTGTCCTATCTTCTCGATCTGAATGGACCCAGCCTTCCGATCGATACGATGTGTTCGGCGTCGTTGACCGCCATTCACGAGGCCTGTGAGCATCTGCTACGCGACGAATGCGAGATGGCGCTGGCTGGAGGCGTGAACCTCTACCTGCATCCGTCGACCTATGTGGGCCTGTGTTCGCAGCGCATGCTGTCCACCGATGGGCATTGTCGAAGTTTCGGTGCCAACGCCACGGGCTTTGTGCCTGGTGAAGGCGTCGGTAGCGTACTGCTCAAGCCGCTGTCGCGCGCCCAGCGCGACGGCGACAGGATCCATGGCGTGATCCTGGCCTCGGGCATCAATCATGGCGGTCGCACGCATGGCTACACCGTGCCCAATCCACGCGCCCAGCGCGACCTGGTACAGCGGACCCTGGCACGGGCCGGTCTGGATGCGCGCGATATCAGCTACGTCGAAGCGCATGGCACCGGAACGGAGATGGGCGATCCCATCGAGGTGGAAGGGCTCTCGCAGGCATTCGCTACAAGCACGCGTGAACGCGGGTTCTGTGCGCTGGGTTCGGTCAAGTCGAATATCGGCCATCTGGAAGCTGCGGCAGGGATCGCCGGGCTGACCAAGGTGCTGCTGCAGTTCAAGCATGGTGAACTCGTGCCGACGCTGCATAGCACCAACCCCAACCCCAACATCGATCTGGCTGGTACACCCTTCGTGCTGCAGCATCGGCTCGCGCCCTGGACGCGGCCGCGCCGGGCTGATGGCGCTGCAGTTCCGCGCACGGCCACCGTGTCCTCGTTCGGCGCTGGCGGGGCCAACGCCTTCCTGGTCGTGCAGGAGGCTGCGCCAGCCCTACCGCAGACCATTGCGATGTCTCATGCCTTGGGCTGGCCTGCGCTGATCGTGGTTTCGGCGCGCCGGCCCGATCGGCTGATGGAATATGCAAAGCGTCTCGAGGTCGCCCTCAGGCGCGGCCCGTTCACCGATGCCGACGTGCCCGCTATTGCTGCCACGCTGCAATTGGGTCGGGAAGCGATGGAATATCGACTCGCGTTTGCGGCCACCTCCTTGGCGCAGGTGATCGACAGCTTGCATGCGTATGTGCATGAGCAAGAGCCTCGTTCCACGCTTTACGCCGGCCGGCGAATGGGCGGTGGCGCGACGCCGACGTTGCCGGACGGCTGGCAGGCAGGTCCCCACGAGGTCGCGCTGGAGGCCTGGTCGAACGGGGCGGAGCTCGATTGGGCCTGTCTGTACCACGGCGTGCCCTGCAGTGTGTCGTTGCCGACATATCCGTTCGCGGAAGAAGAATATTGGCCGGTCGCGGCACTGCGCGGGCATGCCGGTGCAGCGCCCGCAGCAGAGCAGGGTGCGACCAGTGCTCTGCCCGTGGACGCTGTCGCCAGCAATGCGACCCTGCTGGTGCCGGAGTGGCAGAACCTCGCCGCGCCAGACGCGTTGCCACTCGATGCAGATGTACTGGTCCTCGGCGTGCCCGACGCACTGCCGGACACGCCAGGAGCCGTCTCGCCCAGCAGTGCCGCAGCGATCGCATGGAGTGATCGCGCGTCCCTGCGGCACCGCCTGACCGAGCGGCCTGTGAGTCGGGTGATCTGGTTCGTTCCCCATGCGTCGCCGGCCGCATTCGATGCGCCGATAGAGGATCACGCCGCTGCGGTCACACAGTGCGTGGAGCTGTTGCAGGAACTGGACGCGATCGGCCGTCGCGGTACCGCTATCGCCCTGGTTGCGGTGACGCGGCAATCCCAATCGGCGGTGGCGGACGATTGTCCCGATCCAGCACACGCAGCGGTGGTCGGGTTGCTACGATCGGCTGCAAAAGAGTACCGCCATGCAGCGGTGGTGGCGGCCGATCTCCCCGCTGTCCAGACGCCGCACATCGGAGTACTGGCGGCATTGCACGCGGTCGTCGGCCGGGCAAGCGTGTATGCCTATCGTCATGGTCGTTGGCTGCGCAGCCAGCTGACCACCCTCCACCTGGATCGACCACGGTCTACGTCCGTTGGCGAGGGCGTCTACATCCTCGTTGGAGGTGCTGGCCATGTAGGACAGCACATCACCGAGCATCTGCTGCGCGGGTTGGCCACCGTCGTCTGGGTAGGGCGGCGACCGGAAGCGGACGTACAGCAGTCACTATCGCGCTTTGGTGGCGATCGACGTCTGCACTATTGTCAGGCCGATGCGGGAAACCTGGAGTCGCTGCGTCGTTTGCGAACTCAAATGCTCGGGCGCCACCAACGGATCGACGCGGTGCTGGTGGCGACGACCCACTTTTCCCGGGTGCCGCTCGGATCACTGTCGCAGGGCGATCTGCATGAGGCATTCGGCGCCAAGGTCCGCCCAGCCGTGGCGCTCGCTCAGGTTTTTGCCAACGACCTGCGCGATGGCGTGATCTTTCTGTCATCGCTGGTGTCGTTCATCGGCAATCGCGAGCAAAGCCATTACGCCGCGGCCTGCGCGTGGCAGGACGCTTTCGCGCGTGCGCTGTCGCAACGTGGAGTGAGGGCCAGGGTGATGAACTGGGGCTACTGGACCATCGACGACCCGAGGCGATTGGACGAGCTGCGCGAGATCGGGATCGACTTCATCGATGCTGCGTCAGGTGGCTGGGCGCTGGATGTCCTGCTTTCCGGCCCGTTCGAACAACTCGGCTTCCTGCGCACGCACGCGCCGCTGGCGGTCGAAGGCGTGAACCTGGTCGATCGTATGGCTCTGGATGGCGACCGCGTCCGCAGGATCCCGCAGGCCGCGCAGGACGCAGACGTCGCCAGGGCTGGCCAAGATGATACCGACCC
The DNA here is from genome assembly GCF_003992965.1 of Xanthomonas sp. BRIP62409. Classification (NCBI taxonomy): domain Bacteria; kingdom Pseudomonadati; phylum Pseudomonadota; class Gammaproteobacteria; order Lysobacterales; family Lysobacteraceae; genus Xanthomonas; species Xanthomonas sp. BRIP62409. The sequence continues at coordinate 121,050 of NZ_QEZJ01000028.1, forward strand.
GGCCTTGCGCGAGGCGGTGCAGGCAACGGTCGCAAGCGAAGTATGCCGTGCCCTCGGGCTGGATCCGGCCTTGCTCGACGAGCAGGCGATGTTCGCCGAATTCGGGCTTGATTCCATCATTGGTCTCAAGGTCGTTCGAGCGATCAACCAGAGTCTGGGCATCAGCCTGCCGGGGCCTTGCCTGTTCGACCATCCCAATGTCGACAAACTCACCGCGCATATCCTGGCCAGCCACCGCGTTGCCGCACGGCATGCCCCAGTCGACCGAGCTTCCGGGGCAACCGCCCCCACTTGGCCGCAACCGGCAGTCGCACGGATGGCACCGATCCAGCGCGAACCAATCGCCATCATCGGCATGAGCGGACGCTTCCCGCAATCCGACGATGTCGATGAGCTCTGGCGGAATCTGGCGGCCGGGTGCGATTTGGTCGAGCCGGCCACGCGCTGGCAGAGCCAGGCGCGGCAGGGTGACGACGACGTGCGCTGCGCTCATGCCGGATACATTCGCGATGTCGAGTATTTCGATCCGCTGTTCTTCCGCATATCGCGTGCCGATGCGTTGCACATGGACCCGCAGCAGCGCCTCTGCCTGGAGGAGTCGTGGAAGGCGCTGGAGAATGCGGGCTACGCTGGCCAGGCCATCGCCGGCAGTCACTGCGGTGTCTACATTGGGTGCAGTGGCGAAGACTATACCCAGCTGCTGGGCGGCGAACTTCCGGTAGCCGCCATGCACGGTAGCTCGACAGCCCTGTTGTCATCGCGTATCGCCTATCACCTGGATCTGCACGGGCCGGCGATGACGATCGATACCGCTTGTTCGAGCGGATTGGTGGCTGTCCATCTGGCGTGCCAGGCACTGTGGATGGATGAGATCGAGCTGGCCATTGCCGGAGGTGTGCATGTGCAATGCACCGATGGCTTCCATGCCATCGGTAGCCGTGCCGGCATGCTATCGCCGGATGGCCGTTGCTTCACGTTCGACGAGCGGGCCAATGGCTTTGTGCCCGCCGACGGCGTCGGCATCGTCGTACTGAAACGGCTCTCGGCAGCGCAGGCAGATGGCGACCACATCGTGGGTATCGTCAAGGGCAGCGCGATCAACCAGGATGGCACCAGCAACGGCCTGACCGCGCCGAGTGCATCAGCACAGGAGCAACTGGAGTGCAGTGTCTACGCGCGCTTCGACATCGATGTCTCGCACGTCCAGATGGCCGAGGCGCACGGGACCGGGACGGTGCTCGGCGACCCTATCGAAGTCCAGGCGTTGACACGGGCATTCCGCAAGCGCACCGACCGTGTCGGTTACTGCGCGATCGGCTCGGTCAAGAGCAATATGGGTCACGCCGCCGAGGCGGCCGGAATGGCGGGCTTGTTCAAGGTACTGCTATCACTGCGGCATCGCCAGTTGCCACCCACGCTGCATTATCGGAAGGCAAATCCGCATATTGATTTCGGCAATAGCCCGTTCTTTGTCAACACCACGCTGCGTGACTGGCCAGCGCCCGAACACGGCCCACGACGGGCGGTGCTCAGTGCCTTCGGCCTGAGCGGAACGAACGCGCACCTGGTGATCGAAGAAGCGCCAGCAGTCCCGGCTTCCCGATCAACCGGGCTTGCATGGCCCATCGCACTATCGGCACGCACTCCCCTCCAGTTGCGAATCAGCCAGCAACGCCTGTTCGATCACCTGCAAGCGAGCCGGGATCTGGACCCGATGCCGCTCAGTTACACCCTGCTGCAGGGCCGGCAACACCTCGATTACCGTTGGTCCTGCGTTGCCGCCGATATCGCCGAGGCACTGTCGGCGCTGCAGACGGCACTGGCAACCTCACCCGACACTGCATCAACGCGGTTGGGCACACGTGAGCGCGAGGGGTTGACCAAGCAGGCGGAGCGCTGCATCGAGGCGGCCGCGTACCCGCGCGAGCGCCGCGCCCGGCTGGACGCATTGGGCGAGCTCTTCGTACGCGGTGCGACGCCCGATTTCGCTGCGCTGTTCGGCTCGGAGGCCCGTCGCATTCCGCTACCGACCTATCCGTTCGCGCGCGAGCGCTATTGGCTGGCCGACGCCGCGCCGGATCCCGCCGCCGATGTGTCGGCGGTGACGCCGTCCGCGTCCTGCGCAACTACCAGCACCTCACCAGGCGATGAGTTGCAGGCTTTCATCGTCGACTTCCTCGAACGCGCGCTCGTTCTCAATCCCGGTGAGCTGACGCCGGAGATCGACCTGCAGGAGCTGGGCGCGGACTCGCTGGTGAGCATGCGGCTCATGCGTGAGATCGGGCACCGCTACGCCATCAGGGTGTCTGGCCGAGAGGTGTTCGAGCACAGTACGGTCGCTGCGCTGGTCGGCTACATCACTGAGGTGCTAGCCGCTGTCCCTGCGCCGGTGACTGCCCCGGTCGTTGCCACCAGCAATCCGCACCACGGGATCGATGCGCTGCTGGATGCATTCGAGGCCGGCGAACTCGGTATCGATGCCATGGAAAGACTCATCGAAGGGGGAGTAGCGCGATGACCGTCCGCGAGCTGTTAAGTGCATTCAAGCGTGGACAGATATCGCGCGATGAATTGCGCCGACAGCTGCTCCAGCACGAAGTGGCCAATGAACCGCTTTCCGAAGGTCAGCAGGGCCTGTGGATGCTGCAATCGGCCAAGCCGACGTCATTCGCCTACAACATCCCGCTCTGCCTGCGACTACAAGGCCGGCTGGACGAGAAAGCGCTCGAAGGTGCGCTGTACGAGGTCATGCGCAGCCACCGGATGCTTGCATCGGCAATTGGCGAGCGCGACGGGCGTCCGCAGCGGCGGTCTCTGGCTCCCGATACGCTGTCGCTCACACGGCATGCGGCTGTGCATCTGGACGATGCATCGCTGATGGAGGCGATGTCGGTGCGGCTGCAACAGCCGTTCGTACTGGATGAAGGACCGCTTATGCGGGCCGATCTGTACTCGCACACCGACGAGGTCTGGTACCTGCTTCTTGTCGTTCACCACATCGCCTTCGACGGCGGATCGGTCGCTGTCTTCATGCAGACCTTGTGTGCCGCCTATGAACGGGTGGCCAAAGGCCTGTCCACGGCGGCGACGCAGATGAGCGTGCTCGATTTTGGTGCCTTCGTGCAATGGGAACGCGATCTTGTCGCCAGCGAGGCTGGCGCGGCCTCGCTGCAGTTCTGGAAGCAAAAGCTGCACGGTGCCACCCCGGTGCTCGGTTTGGGTTTGGCCACGGCGGATCCGTGCCGCCCGCATACGCTGCGGCATGCGCTGGCCGCTGACGCAACGCAAAAGATCCGCAGCCTCTGCGCACGGTTACGCATCACGCCGGCAAGCTTTTTCCTGTCGATGTATCAAGCGCTGCTTGGGTCTGTTTCCGGCAAACGCGATATCACGATCGGCATGGCGGTCGAACGCCGTCCACACGAAGGCTTTGACCACACGGTGGGCTGCTTCGTCAATCTCGTCGCCGTGCGCTCCACGTCCGAGCTCGCGGCATCGCTGGATGATCGTCTCCGCAGCACCCACGCCGGGTTGACCGAGGTCCTGGCACATGCGGACTATCCATTCCAGCTTGTGGCGCGTGCGCTGCATCAGCGTGGCGATGGATCTTCCCAGCTGTTCGACACGGTTTTCGAGTACAAGAGTCGCCGCTTCTTCGCGCTGCCCTCGACACGGAGGGAATGGGCAGGGGTGCGCTTCGAGCCCGTGGAAGGCCTGTACCAGGAGGGCGAGTATGCGCTCGCCTTCAAAGTTGCCGAGCAGGAAAGCGGCTATGTCCTGTACTTCGACCATGACGCCAGCCAGGTCGCCGAGTGCACGGCCCAGAGCTGGCTGCATTCGATCGTCATCGCGATCGACGCTGCGCTGAAGCCAGAGCGCAGCGTCGATCGCGGTGCGGTTCTTCCCGAGCAGGCTGCTTGGTGCCCGCTGCACGAGGTGATCGCTGTGCAGTGCCAGCGCTATCCGCAGGTGCCGGCTGTGGTGCACGAAACAGCGCAACTCAGCTACGCTGAACTCGACGCGCGATCGAACTCCCTGGCCGAACACCTGCAGCGCGCTGGCGTTGCTGCGGACTCCCTCGTCGGCGTATTGCTGGAGCGGTCGACCGATGCGGTATGCGCCTTGCTCGCGGTATGGAAGGCCGGGGGCGCCTGTCTGGCCCTCGATCCGGAACTCCCGGCCGAGCGACTACGCTTCATGATCGAAGACGCGGCCCCCGTGGCGATCGTCACACGCGCGCAGCTACGTGAACGACTGCCCTGTGCGGTGGAGCATCTGGTGCTCGTCGAGGCGATCACCGACACCGCCGCTGGCCATGTGGCGCCCGTTGTCGTGCCGGGACAACTCGCCTATGTGATCTACACCTCAGGCTCCACCGGCACGCCCAAGGCCGTGGCGGTGCCGCACGCAGGCCTGGCGAACCTGACGCTTACCCAGGCCGAGGCGTTCGGAGTGACGGCAGGCGAGCGGGTACTGCAGTTCGCCCCCTGGACGTTCGACGCATCCGTCTGGGAAATGGCAATGGCCTTGCAGGCCGGTGCCACGCTGCATCTGGCGCCTGGCGGCTCGCTGCAGCGCAGCGGACAGCTCGCCGAGCTCATGCAACAGCATCGCATCAACGTCGCCACGTTGCCGCCATCTGCACTGACGTTGCTTGAATCGGTGGACCTGCCCGAACTCCGCCTGCTCATCGTGGCGGGCGAGGCATGCGCGCCCGCGCTCGCCGCGCGCTGGAGCAGACGGTGCCGCTTCGTCAATGCGTACGGCCCGACCGAGACAACGGTCTGCGCCACATTCAAGATCTGTGATCCTGTACCGCCCATCGTTGGTGATGCAACGCGCGGGCAAAGCGATCCGGACGTGTCTCTTCCCTCCGGCTCGCTGTCCATTGGACGGGCAATCAGGGGCACGAGCACCGTGGTGCTGAATCCGGAGACGTTGCAGCCGATCGCCCCTGGTCAGGTGGGAGAACTGTTCGTGGGGGGCATCGCGTTGGCGCGGGGGTATCTGCGCCGCCCGGGGCTGACAGCAGAGAACTTCGTCGCCAACCCCTTGGGGCCGCCGGGAAGCCGCCTGTACCGCACCGGCGATCGCGTGCGCGAGCTCGCCGATGGCGAGCTGCAGTTCGTCCAACGTGTCGATGCACAGGTGAAGATCCGCGGCTCGCGGGTCGAGCTCGGTGAAGTCGAGACGGTACTGCAAGCCCATCCGGGCGTAGCGCAGTGTGCGGCTGTGGTGCTGGACGAACGCAAGCAACTGGCGGCGTTCGTTGTTCCTTCGCAGCTCGCCGGCATTGCGGATGCTGCAGCAGTAAGAATCTATCTTGCCAAGCATCTGCCGGATTACATGCAGCCGGCACGGGTCACCCTGGTCCCGCAGCTGCCGACCAACGCGAACGGCAAGGTGGATCGACGCGCCCTGGCAGCAGGTTGGCAGGACAGCCACACGAAGGAGCAGCACGCGATGGGACATGCCCCTGCTATCGAGTCGACCGTAGGTTCGATCATGCGAGAAGTGTTACGTGTGCAGGACGTGGCATTGGATGAAGGCTTCTTCGACATGGGCGGTGATTCCATTCTCGCCGTGAGCGTGGCGCGTCGCATCGCCGAGGCCTTCGACATGCCGTTCGACGTGACCGCTTTGCTGAAGCTGGCCAGTGTGCGAGGGATCAGCCGGCACATCGCCGAGTTCCGCGCCGGTGATACCGTCCAGGCGGCCATCGCCATGCCTGCTGCCGCGGTGGAGTCATGCGGCACCATGCCCGATCGTATCGACGACTGTGTCGCCATCATCGGCATGTCCTGCCATGTGCCCGGCGCACGCGATCATCGCCAGTTCTGGGAAAATCTACGCAACGGCGTAGAAAGCATCGAATTTCTCAGCACCTCAACGTTGCAGTCGCTGGGCGTGCCGGAAGCGCTGTTGCAGACGCCGGGGCTGATCACTGCGCGCGCCACCATCGAGGACAAGGACTGCTTCGACGCCGAGTTCTTCAATATTTCCGCACATGATGCCCAGGCGATCGACCCGCAAGTGCGGATGCTCTTGCAGCATGCCTGGAAAGCGGTCGAGGATGCCGGCTACCGGCCATCGGACATCGCCGACGCGGGGGTGTTCATGACCGCCGCCAATGCCGGTTACCACAGCGATGCTCCACCGGCGGCATGGAGCGTGATGGGAGGCTCCAAGCAGTACGTCGCCTCTGCATGGTCACAGCCCGGTGCACTGCCCACCGTTATTTCCCACCGCCTGGGTCTGCGTGGGCCGAGCTTGTTCGTCCATTCGAATTGTTCGTCATCGCTGGTTGCGCTGCATACGGCATACCGCAGCGTGGTTGCCGGCGATACCAGGCATGCGCTGGTTGGCGCTGCCTCGCTCTCGGACAGCGTCACACTCGGCTACGTCGCCGAGCGCGGCATGAACTTCTCCAGCGACGGGCATCTGCGGCCGTTCGATGAGCGAGCCGACGGCATGCTCGGCGGCGAAGGGGTGGCAGTGCTGCTGCTGAAGCGCGCGCGCGAGGCGATCGCGGACAAGGACCCGATTTACGCGTTGTTGCGCGGAGTCGCCATCAACAACGACGGTGCCGATAAAGCGGGTTACTACGCACCCGGATTGGCAGGGCAGGCAGAGGTCATTGACAAGGTGCTGAGCACTAGCGGCGTGGATGTCGAAACCATCGACTATGTCGAAGCCCACGGCACAGCGACCAGGTTGGGGGATCCGCTGGAGGTGGCGGCGCTGGTCGATGCGTTCGGACGCCACACGTCGCGGCGTCAGTTCTGCGGCATCGGTTCGGTGAAGAGCAACATCGGCCATCTGGATACGGTGGCCGGCCTGGTCGGCTGCATCAAGGTGGCGCTCGGCCTGAAGCACGCCCAGATTCCAGCCTCGCTGAACTACGACACGCCCAATCCTGCCATCGATTTCGCAGCGTCGCCTTTCTACGTGGTGAGCAAGCACCTGACGCTGACTCCGAGACAGACCCCGCATCGCGCAGGTGTCAGCTCGTTCGGTATCGGCGGTACCAATGCCCATGCGCTGCTGGAGGAATTCCACGCGCCTTCCATCGGCACCGCAGCAACAGCCCGCTGCCTGGTGCCATTGTCGGCGCGCAAGCCTGAGCAGCTGCGCCAGTATGCGGTGGATCTGCTGTCATTCCTGGAACGCTATCCGGACCTGGATCTTCACGATATCGCCCACACCTTGCAGGTCGGGCGCGAACCATTCGCTTGTCGCCTCGCGCTGCAGGCCTCCAGCGTGGACGAACTCTGCGTGGGCCTGCGCGGATTCATCGGCAAGGACGCTCTTGCCCAGGACAGGGGTCAGAATGGCACCGCTCCCCAGTGGCTGGATGGTGGCGAGTTGCAGCGCCTGCTCCCCTACTGGATTCAGGCCGGCCACTGGCACAAGGTCGGCGAGGTCTGGATGGCGGGTGCAGACCTCGACTGGACGCTGTGCCGGACGGGAGCGCGCGCGCCGCGTCGGATCTCGTTGCCGACCTATCCCTTCGCTCCGACCCGCTATCGACGGTCGACACCGGCGCTGCCTGCAACGCAGGAGCATACGTTGCATCCGCTCCTGCATCGCAACACCTCCAGCCTAGCCGAGCACCGCTATACGACCCGCTTCAGCGGAACGGAGTTCGTGTTCGCCGACCACGACGTGCGCGGTGCGCGATTGCTGCCGGGCGTGGCTTATCTGGAAATGGCACGCGCCGCAGTGGCGCAAGCGCTGCGCTCGATGGAGACGCCGATCCTGCTGAGCAATGTCAGTTGGTTGCGTCCGCTGGTCGCCGCGACCGATCCGCTGACCGTGCATGTGCGAGTCGATAGGCGCGATGCCAGGAACGTCTCGTTTCAGATATACAGTCAGTTGGACGATGCACCTGACTGCGTCCACTGTGAGGGAACCGCTTCGCTGGCGCCGGAGGCACGCGGTGAGCAACTGGACATCGCGTCTCTGCGCGGTGCGTGCGGCCAAGCCGCACAGGGGGATGCCTGCTACGCCCTGTTCGACCGGCTTGGCTGCCGCTATGGCCCATCGCTGCAGGCATTGGTGGAAACCGCTCCTGGGCAGGCGAAGGACGGCACCCGCTTCGCGCTTGGACGCCTGCGACTGCATGCGCAGGCGGTTCGCGACCGGCGCTTGGTCCTGCATCCGGGGCTGCTCGACGCTGCGCTGCAGGCCTCCATCGGCATGGGACTGGTCGACGGGGTGCTGGCCGAGGACCAACTGGAGCAGACCCTGCCCCTCAGTGTCGACAGGGTGAGCATCCTGCAACCACCGGGAGAACAGGCCTGGGTGTATGTCTGCGAGGCTGCCGGAAGCTCGCAGTTGGTGCACAAACTGGATGTGCGCATCTACGACGCGCAAGGACATCTGGTCGTCGAGATGGCGGGTCTCAGTGCGCGGGTGGTGGCCCCGACTCCCGCAGGGGCGCGCAGCACCGTGTCCGAGCTTCCTCCTGCGACGCCGGGCCAGTCGCTTGGGGCGATCCCGCTGGTCCCAGTTTGGGAATGCCTGGGGCCACAGACGGCGATCACCGATAGCGGCCAGTCGCGGCGGGTGCTGTTGATCGGTTCCACGCCACCGCTGGCGACCTCGCTGCGCGAGGCCTGCGGTCAGGATGCGCTCTGCACGCTACCGGCAGACGCCGGACAGGCCGAGTTGACCTCGCTGATTCTTTCCCAACGGCCCACGCATGTGGTGTGGATCGCCCAGGACGTTCATGCCGGGTCCGATCCGCAGCAGCATGTCCTGTGCTGTCTGCGCCTGGCCAAGGCGCTGTTGCACGCCGGCTACGAGACCCAACCGCTGCACCTGGCGGCGATCACCAGCGGCGCACTCGCCGTGCACAACGCCGAATCCGGTAATCCGGCGCAGGCCGCGCTGCATGGCTTCATCGGCGCATTGGCCAAGGAATATCCGCACTGGGCGGTGCATGCATTCGATGTGGATCATGCCGAGCATTGCCCATGGCCGATTGTGCTTGGTGCCTCAGCGGACCCGGAACGCAGCTCGACCGTACTGCGTGGGCACAATCGCTATGCGCAGCGGCTGATTCCGGCCGTGCTGCCGGCCGCCCTACCCACACGTCTTGTCGAAGGCGGCGTCTACGTCGTGTTGGGAGGCGCGGGCGGGCTTGGCCAGGCATGGACTGACTATCTGTTGCGTCACTATCGCGCCAATGTGGTCTGGTTGGGCAGGCGCTCGCCGGAGGGCGAGATCGCGCACGCCGTGCAGCGGCTCAGCGCGCTCGGCGGCAGCCTGCGCTACCTGCAAGTGGACGCACGCCAACGCCCCGCGTTGGAAGCGGCGTTGAAGCAGGTCGAAACCGAGCATGCGGTCATCCACGGCTTCATCCACACCGCACTGAGCTTGCACGATCGCGGTGTCATGGCTGTCGATGAAGCCGAGTTCGCCGATGCCCTGTCGTCCAAGATCCTGACCGCAGCGGCACTGGCGGGCGCACTGGCGCGCTATCGTCCCGCACATTTCGTGTTGTTCTTTTCAGCGCTCCAGAGCTTCAATCCCTCACCAGGCCAGAGCAGCTATGCCGCAGGCAGTGCCTATGTCGACGCATTGGCCACCTGGCTGCGTCGCAACGGCCAGGCATCGGCACGCGTCATCAACTGGGGCTACTGGGGCAGCGTAGGGATCGTGGCCTCGGAGGCGCATCGGCGGCGCATGGCGCATCTCGGTGAAGGCTCCATCGAACCCGCAGAGGCCATGCCCTTCATCGAAAGCGTGCTGGCCGGGCCATTCGAGCAGATGGCGTTGCTCAAGCGCAGCGCCGCGCATGGCGGCGTCGCGCTGCCAATCGTCACCGACGATAGGGTGGAGCTTGCAACGGCGCTGGCCAATGGACGCTTTGCCATGTCCGATCCATCGCTATCGGTGGAACTCCCCGACCTTGCGTTGCCGGCAACGCCTGACCCGCTGGATGCGGTCCTTGCATGCGGCCTGTTCCACCAGCTCAGCGTGTTTGCTGGCGGCACCGCGTCCGCGCTGTCGCTGGCCTCGCTCCACGCTCGGCTTGCAAAGCCGCAGGTGTATGGCCGTTGGTTGCACGAAGCGCTGCGCTTTTTGTGCGCGTCGGGATATGCGCGTGCGCGCGAAGATGGGGAATTCGAGCTCGAACGCTCCGCGTCAGATGCCGATTGGGCAACGGTGGAGCGCTACTTCGCCAAGGCCGGGAGCACCGAGAGCGCGCGCGCCCATGCCGACCTGATCGAACCGATGCTGCGCGCGTTGCCGGACATCCTTGCTGGTAGACGCCAGGCGACCGACGTCATGTTCTCCAACGCGTCCGTGCAACGTGTCGAGGATGTCTACAAGAAGAACCCGTATATCGACTACTACAACCGCATCGTGGCGGTCCTGGTTGGTCAGTATGCCGAGCAGCGACTGCGCAGCGATTCGAACGCGCAACTGCGTTTGCTGGAGATCGGCGCGGGCACGGGGGCGACCAGCCAACGCGTGTTCGAGACGTTACGGCCGCTGACGCCGTCCGTGTCGGAGTACTGCTATACCGACATATCGCGCGCCTTCCTCGGACATGCCGAACGGCAGTACCGGCAGCAGGCACCGTATCTGCGTTGCCTGCTGCTGGATATCGAACGTCCGCTCGCCGAGCAAGGACTGGACTGCGGAACGTATGACGTGGTCATTGCGACCAACGTCCTGCATGCGACCCGGGAGATGCATCGTACCGTGCGCCATGCCAAGAGCGGACTTGCACGCAATGGCCTGCTGATCATCAACGAGATGCAGGGCCATGGCTTGTTCGCACACCTGACCTTTGGCCTGTTGCCAGGATGGTGGGCCTACCAGGACGGCTGGTTGCGGGAGTCGGGTTCGCCCGGGCTGGCGCCAGCGACCTGGCGCCGGGTCCTGGAAGAAGAAGGATTTCGCGCGATCCGTTTCCCGCTAGGGGAGACGCATCGATTCGGGCAGCAAATCATCATTGCGGAGAGCGACGGAGTGTTTCGACAGAAGAGCAGGGCGGTGCAGCCTTCACGCGAAGACCAAGGTGCACGGCCCCCGGCCGGTGCGCTCCCTCTCCGGGCCGACCCATCTGGCGCCGAGACATCCGGTGCCGAAGCACCCCGTGGCGCGATGACCGTTTACGTGCGCGGTCTGGTTGCCGAGGTGCTGGAGTTGACCGCAGACGACATCGATGCCGATGAACCTTTCGAGAGTTACGGCATCGACTCGATACTGGCCATCCGCCTCGCCAATGCCTTGCGGACGCGCTTCCCCGATGTGTCCAGCACGGTGATCTTCGAATATTCCAATGCACGCGCGCTTGCCGGATATCTGCAATCGCTGCCGACCAATACAACGGCCGTGGCGCCGGTGAAGCCGATCGCCTCGCCGCGTTCTACGTTGCAGCCGCGCACCGTGGAGACCGACCTCCTGGGAATCGTGACCGCATATGTCCGTTCGATCGTCGGCCGTACGCTGGAACAGCCGATCGATGAGATCGATATCCATGAGCCGCTGGAGAACTATGGCGTGGATTCGATCCTCGCCATCCGTGTGGCCAACGAACTACGCGCGAACTTCGAGGATGTCAGCAGCACGCTGCTGTTCGAGCACCGTACCGTCGTCGCTATCGCCGCGCATCTATTGGCCACGCAGGCCGACAGTGCGAGACGCCTGCTACCTTCGGCGGCGGTACCCACGAGCGGCCTGTTGCCGTCGCCTCCGGCCGCAGCCGAGGTTGCCGATCCCTTCGCCACTCCCCCCCTTGCCCCGGCGCAGGTGGCCGCTGCCCCCCACCAGGACCGGGCGATCGCCATCATCGGCGTCTCCGGGCGCTATCCGCAGGCCGCCACCCTCGACGCTTTCTGGGAGCGGTTGCGCTGTGGAGAAGACTGCATCACCGAGATCCCGGCCGAGCGCTGGAGTCTGGACGGCTTCTTCGATGCCGATCCGGCCAGCGCCATCGCACAGGGGTGCAGTTACAGCAAATGGGGCGGTTTCATCGATGGGTTCGCAGACTTCGATCCGCTGTTCTTCGGAATCGCGCCGCGCGAGGCGATGGCGATCGATCCGCACGAGAGGTTGTTTCTTCAGGAAAGCTGGCGGGCGTTCGAGGACGCCGGCTATACGCGCGCCAGCCTGGCCAGCAAGCATGCGCGCCGGGTCGGCGTCTTCGCCGGCGTATCCCAGTCCGGCTTCGAGCGCTGCGCCAGTGGCCAGGATCCGGACGGTGATGCGATCCATCCGCAGACCTCGTTCGGCTCGGTGGCCAACCGGGTTTCCTACTTGCTCGATCTGCAAGGCCCAAGCATGCCGATCGACACCATGTGCTCCTCGTCGCTGACGGCCATCCATGAAGCCTGCGAGCACCTGCTACGCGACGAGTGCGACGTGGCCGTCGCCGGTGGCGTCAACCTCAACCTGCATCCATCGCGCTACGTGGCATCGTGCGAGGGAAGATTTCTGTCGACCTCGGGACGTTGCCGCAGTTTCGGTGCCGGAGGCGATGGATTCGTTCCTGGCGAAGGCGTCGGTGTCCTTGTCCTCAAACGTCTCTCCCAGGCCATCAGCGATGGCGATTCCATCCATGCGGTGATTCGTTCGACCAGCATCAACCATGGTGGCAAGGCCAAGGGCTATACCGCGCCCAATCCGGCGGCCCAGCGCGAACTCATCAAGGCCGCGATCCGTAAGGCGGGGATCAGCGCCCGCGACATCTCGCATGTCGAGGCCCACGGAACCGGAACCGAGCTTGGCGATCCGATCGAGATCGATGCGCTGACCCAAGCCTTTCGGGGGTCGACCGCCGAGCGCGGATTCTGCGCGCTCAGTTCAGTAAAGAGCAACATCGGGCATTTAGAGGCCGCCGCAGGCGTCGCCGGAGTGACCAAGGTACTGCTCCAGCTCAAGCACCGCCAATTGGTGCCTTCGTTGCATGCGGAAGTGCCCAACCCGCATATCGATTTCGATAGCAGCCCGTTCCGACTGCAGCGCGAACTGGCGACCTGGAACCCTCCCGCAAGCGGGCTGGGCAAACGGATAGCCAGCGTGTCTTCGTTCGGTGCCGGCGGCTCGAACGCGCATGTGATTATCGAGGAATACGTCGGCCACCCATCGCCGGCGACAGCTGGACACGGACCGTACCTGGTGCTGTTGTCGGCAAAGGACGATGCACGTCTGGATGAATACATGCGCCACTTGCTCCAGGCGTGCGGTGCGTTGGACGAATCGCAGCTGGTCGATGTGGCGTACACGTTGCAGGTGGCACGCGAAGCGATGGAGGTGCGGTTCGGCTGCGTGGTGCAATCGCTGGCCGAGCTGCAGGACACCCTCGAGCGATTCCTGCGTGAGAAGACCACTAGCGGTGACGTCCGTTATGGAGACACCCGCAGCGCTCGCAAGACCCTGTCCTGGTTGCGCGACGACGGCGATATCCAGACGCTGCTAGCAACCTGGCTGGCGCGCGGCAAACTGGAGCGGTTGCTGGAGGTGTGGGTCGCTGGCGCCGCGCACATCGATTGGGAGCAGCTGTATCCGCAGGCGCGCCCGCGGCGGATACCGCTTCCGACGTATCCATTTGCAAAAGAGCGTTACTGGATGGAGGCATCCGCGCCAGCGTCGTCCGTCGCGAGCCATGCCACGTCTGCGCTGCATCCGCTGGTCCAGCGCAATACATCGTCCATTCACGGGCTGCGCTTCAGTTCCACCTTCAAGGGCAACGAACCGGTCTTCGCCGATCACGTCGTCGCCGGCCAGGCGATCCTCCCTGCAGTCGCCTACCTGGAGATGGCACAGGCGGCCGCCACCTTGGCACTCAACGTCGAACAGGTGAGTTCCCTCCGCATCAGCGATGTGGTCTGGCTCAAACCGGTGATGGCCGGCCCGGTCCCGCTGCACCTGCACATCCAGGTGACGCCGCAGGACACCGACCTGGTCTGCGAGTTTCTGCTCGACGAGGATGCCCGCGGTGCCGACGGCTCGCATGCCTCAACGGCACCTTGCGCCCGAGCCAGGGTCTCGATGCAGCCGCAGGTGGGGGCGGTACGGGACATCGCCGCGCTGCGCGCCTCGTTGTCCGGCGCACCGATGGACGGCGACAGCTGTTACCGCGAACTCAGCGCCATGGGCGTCGTGTATGGGCCCTCGCACCGAGGCCTGGTCGAACTGCAGGCGGGCCAGGACGCGGAGGGCCGCTTTGTGCTGGCGCGTCTGTGCCTGCCAGCGCTGGCGGATGCAGGTCGCCTGGGTCTTCCTCCCGGCCTGCTGGATTCGGCAGTGCAGGCTGCCGGCTTCCTTCACGATGTCGCTGCCGCAAGCGACACCCACGGCCCGGCGTCGGTGCCGTTCGCGCTGGATAGCTTGCAGTGGTTCTGTCCCTGTCCACGCGATGGCTGGGCCATCGTCCGACAAACGACGTCGGGCCTGGCGCAGACCCATATCGACATCTGTGACGACACCGGTCGCCTCTGCGTCCGCCTGCAAGGTCTGACCGGCAGGACGTATCGCTCCGGTTCCGGCGTGACCGGGACAGCGCAGACGATTTTCATGGCGCCGGCGTCGGCACCGTTGCCGGCGCCGCCCGCACATGACCAGCACACGCAAAGGATCGTGCTGGTGTGCGATCTTCCGGCGGCGGCAGTGGCGCCGTTCGCATCAGCTTCCCAGACTAAAATCCTGCAGAGCACCGCGATCGATACGGCCGAGCGCTTCACCGCCTACGCCGAGCAACTGCTGGATGTCCTGGGAACGCTGCAGCGGCAGCGTACGGGTCAAACAACCCTGCTGCAGGTTCTGGTACCGCAACGCGGCACTGGCCGTCTTCATGCAGGACTGGCCGCGTTGTTACGCGCTGCGGAGTTGGAAACGCGCGGGCTGCGCACCCAGCTGCTGGTGTTGGAACACCCGCAGGTCAGTCCTGTTGCTGCCGTGCCGGACATGCCGCGTGGCGATGCCCTGGTCGAGATCGAGCCACCGAGTCGCGGCACCCCCGGGCCCTGGCGCGACGATGGTGTCTACCTCATCACGGGTGGCCTGGGCGGCATTGGCAGGGCGGTGGTGGCCGACATAGCGCGTAGCGTGCGATCGGCGACCGTCATCATCGCAGGCCGCAGCGATCTGGACACGGGCAGACGCGAGCACTTGGCCGAACTGGTCGCCCTCGGCGTACGCGTGGAATATCGCCGGGTGGACGTTTCGCATCGCGCCCAAGTGGACGAGCTGGTGGAGGAGATCGTCGGGCACTTCGGTTGCCTGCACGGCGTACTGCATTGCGCGGGCAGCGCCCATAGCCGCCTGCTCGCTGCACTGACTGCATCCGAACTGCACGAGGTGCTGGCAACCAAGGCATTGGGCGCGCGCTATCTGGACCTTGCAACGCGCCATCTGGCATTGGACTGCTTCGTACTGTTTTCGTCGCTGACGACGCGTACCGGCGCCATCGGCCAGGCGGCCTACGCAACGGCCAACGGCTTTCTCGACGAATACGCACAATACCGTCATGAACTTCAGGCGCTCGGCGAACGTAGCGGGCGGAGCCTGTCCCTTGCGTTGCCCTACTGGGCGACCGATGGCGGTATGCAGCTCCCGGCCGATATGGTCCAGGTCATGCGGCGGCAGGGATTCGTCCCGCTGGATGCGCAGACCGGCGTGGATGCGCTTGCCCGCGCGCTGGCCACGGACCTTCCGCAGCTCGCGGTCGCACATGGCCAGCCCGCGCAGATTCGCCGCCTGCTGTTGGGCAGCACGGCGGCCGGGACTGGCATGCCGACGCCAGAGCCTGAGCCGGTCCCGCCAAAGACGCAGACCATCGATGCGCTACGCGAGTTTTTGGCCCGGCATTTGATGATCGCTCCGGCGCGCATCCATGCCGATGCCACCTTCGACGCGTTTGGGATAGATTCGGTGGTCGCAGTCAGACTGACTGCCGCGCTGGAGAAGCAGTACGGCCCGCTGTCCAAGACGCTGTTCTTCGAACATGCCACGGTCGCCGACCTGGCGGCCCATCTGGCTGCACAGCGGCGCTTGCCGTCAGCGGAGGTAGCGCCGCCATCTGGCGCCATCCTGCCACCGGCCGATCAGGCCATGGCCGACGCAGATGCGGACGTGTCGATGAAACCAGGTAGCGATGTCGCCATCATCGGTCTGGCGGGACGCTACCCGCAGTCGCCGACGCTGGAGGCCTTTTGGGAGAATCTCAAGGCAGGCGTCGATTGCATCAGCGAGATCCCCTCGGATCGCTGGGACATGGCATCGTTCTTCGATGCAGAGCAAGGCGTGCCCGGCAAGAGCTACAGCAAGTGGGGCGGCTTCATTGATGGAGTTGCCGACTTCGACCCCGGCTTCTTCAACATCTCGCCGCGCGAAGCGCCGATGATGGATCCACAGGAACGGTTGTTCCTGATGTGTGCACATGACGCGATGGAAGACGCCGGCTACACCCGGGAAGCGCTGAATCAGAACGCCCAGGCCAGGGGCGCGGGGGTCGGTGTCTTCGTCGGCGTGATGCACACCGAGTACCAACTCTACGGCGCCACTGCACAGGTGGGCGGTGAGCCGCTCGTACTGGGATCGGGTATCGCATCGGTCGCCAACCGGGTGAGCTATTTCGGCAATTTCCAAGGACCCTCGCTGGCGGTCGACACCATGTGCTCCTCGTCATTGACCGCGATCCACCTGGCTTGCCAGAGCTTGCGCGATGGCGATTGCAGCGTGGCGATCGCCGGTGGGGTGAATGTCTCGCTGCACCCGAACAAGTATCTGGGCCTTTCCCAAGCCAAATTTGCCTCCAGTACCGGCCGTTGCGCAGCGTTCGGCGATGGCGGCGATGGCTACGTCCCTGGCGAAGGCGTTGGCGCGGTCCTGCTCAAGCCGTTGGACAAGGCCATTGCCGACGGCGATCGTATCTACGGCGTGATCAAGGGCAGCGGCATCAACCATGGCGGGCGCTCGAATGGATTCACGGTGCCGAGCGCCACGGCGCAAAGCCAATTGATTGGCCGGGTCCTTGAGCGCAGCGGTGTGTCACCCAGAGCGATCGGGTACGTCGAGGCGCATGGCACCGGTACCGCCCTGGGTGATCCTATCGAGATCGCCGGGCTGACACGTGCGCTGCGCAATGGAACCCAGGACACCCAGTTCTGCGCCATCGGCTCGGTGAAATCCAACATCGGCCATTGCGAGAGCGCGGCGGGAATTGCTGGACTGACCAAGATCTTGCTGCAGATCAAGCATGCGATGCTGGTTCCTACGCTGCATGCGCAGCGTCTGAATCCGAACATCGATTTCGCGCAGACCCCGTTCGTCGTCCAGCGCACGCTGGAACCGTGGCAGAGCCAACGCGATAGCGACGGCGCCTCGTTGCCGCGCACTGCGGCGCTGTCTTCCTTCGGCGCGGGGGGGGCCAACGCCCATGTCGTGGTGGAGGAGTTTCACCCAGCTGCACGGACGGTCCCCGATCCGCATGCGCCGTCCGGTCCGGACCTGATACTCCTCAGTGCGCGCGCGCCTGATCGCCTCGTGCAGGCGGCCAGGGACTTACGGGCTGTCTTGTCCACCGTGCCGCATGATCCGGCTGAGTTCCACGCGATCGCCCGTACCCTGCAGACCGGACGCGAACATCATGCGCACCGGCTTGGGCTCTCGGCGTGGTCGATCGCCGAAGTTTGCGAGAAGTTGCAAGCCTTCATTCAGGGCGATCGCCACAACGTGGCCTGTGGTGAGGTCGATGAGGCAGCGATGCGCGTGCTGTCGCCCACCGAGCTTGCCGCCATGCTCGAACGCGGCGAAGAGCGGCGTTTGCTGGACGCCTGGGTAACGGGGGCGCAGTGCCCGTGGGGCTCCCTGTACCACGAGCGGTATCTGCCCACCTTACGCCTCCCCGGCTATCCGTTTGCGCGCGCGCGCTATTGGGCGCCTGACCTGTTTGGCGCAGGTCGGCTTGCCTCGGTGCCAATGGAGGAACTGTCTGGCCACAGGTCTGCTGGCACGCGCGACGCACCTGCTACGGCGGCGACCGCACCGCCTGTAGCGGTTCCGGTGAATACCAGCAATTCTCCCCCGGCCCCGGCCCGCGGCAATGG
>NZ_QEZJ01000029.1:0-5872 GCF_003992965.1 Xanthomonas sp. BRIP62409
AAGGTGTTGACGAAACGAAAAAGCCGGCTATGATGGGCGGCTCGCTACACGGAAAGATGCTTCGGCAGATTGAGGTGCAGCGGCGGCAACTTCCTCTTCACGAGGGGTTGACGAAGATGAAAAGCCTGCTAATATGGCCGGCTCGCTTCGCAGAAAACCTTCGGGTCGAAACGAAGCAGCGTCAACCACCTCGAGATGAGGTGTTGACGGCAAGAAAAAGCCCGCTATAATGGGCGGCTCGCTTCGACGGAAACGACGAAGCTGACGGGAACGGCGCTGAGGCCACTTCCCAATGTTCTTTGACAGTGTGCGCAGGTAATTTGTGCGGACGCCTGCAGGAAGGATGATTGTCCATCTTGCAGACGTTTAATCAAAAAGCAACATATTAATTGCTTTGCAAGCGATAAGTTGTCAGTGGTTGAACTTCTGCAGCTAAAGTATTTGTCTTCGGACATGTAATTTTAAGTGAAGAGTTTGATCCTGGCTCAGAGTGAACGCTGGCGGCAGGCCTAACACATGCAAGTCGAACGGCAGCACAGTAAGAGCTTGCTCTTATGGGTGGCGAGTGGCGGACGGGTGAGGAATACATCGGAATCTACTCTTTCGTGGGGGATAACGTAGGGAAACTTACGCTAATACCGCATACGACCTACGGGTGAAAGCGGAGGACCTTCGGGCTTCGCGCGATTGAATGAGCCGATGTCGGATTAGCTAGTTGGCGGGGTAAAGGCCCACCAAGGCGACGATCCGTAGCTGGTCTGAGAGGATGATCAGCCACACTGGAACTGAGACACGGTCCAGACTCCTACGGGAGGCAGCAGTGGGGAATATTGGACAATGGGCGCAAGCCTGATCCAGCCATGCCGCGTGGGTGAAGAAGGCCTTCGGGTTGTAAAGCCCTTTTGTTGGGAAAGAAAAGCAGTCGGTTAATACCCGATTGTTCTGACGGTACCCAAAGAATAAGCACCGGCTAACTTCGTGCCAGCAGCCGCGGTAATACGAAGGGTGCAAGCGTTACTCGGAATTACTGGGCGTAAAGCGTGCGTAGGTGGTGGTTTAAGTCTGTTGTGAAAGCCCTGGGCTCAACCTGGGAATTGCAGTGGATACTGGGTCACTAGAGTGTGGTAGAGGGTAGCGGAATTCCCGGTGTAGCAGTGAAATGCGTAGAGATCGGGAGGAACATCCGTGGCGAAGGCGGCTACCTGGACCAACACTGACACTGAGGCACGAAAGCGTGGGGAGCAAACAGGATTAGATACCCTGGTAGTCCACGCCCTAAACGATGCGAACTGGATGTTGGGTGCAATTTGGCACGCAGTATCGAAGCTAACGCGTTAAGTTCGCCGCCTGGGGAGTACGGTCGCAAGACTGAAACTCAAAGGAATTGACGGGGGCCCGCACAAGCGGTGGAGTATGTGGTTTAATTCGATGCAACGCGAAGAACCTTACCTGGTCTTGACATCCACGGAACTTTCCAGAGATGGATTGGTGCCTTCGGGAACCGTGAGACAGGTGCTGCATGGCTGTCGTCAGCTCGTGTCGTGAGATGTTGGGTTAAGTCCCGCAACGAGCGCAACCCTTGTCCTTAGTTGCCAGCACGTAATGGTGGGAACTCTAAGGAGACCGCCGGTGACAAACCGGAGGAAGGTGGGGATGACGTCAAGTCATCATGGCCCTTACGACCAGGGCTACACACGTACTACAATGGTAGGGACAGAGGGCTGCAAACCCGCGAGGGTAAGCCAATCCCAGAAACCCTATCTCAGTCCGGATTGGAGTCTGCAACTCGACTCCATGAAGTCGGAATCGCTAGTAATCGCAGATCAGCATTGCTGCGGTGAATACGTTCCCGGGCCTTGTACACACCGCCCGTCACACCATGGGAGTTTGTTGCACCAGAAGCAGGTAGCTTAACCTTCGGGAGGGCGCTTGCCACGGTGTGGCCGATGACTGGGGTGAAGTCGTAACAAGGTAGCCGTATCGGAAGGTGCGGCTGGATCACCTCCTTTTGAGCATGACGTCATTGTTCCTGTCGGGCGTCCTCACAAATTACCTGCATTCAGAGATTCATACCGGCACAGGTCGGTATGCGAAGTCCCTTTTGGGGCCTTAGCTCAGCTGGGAGAGCACCTGCTTTGCAAGCAGGGGGTCGTCGGTTCGATCCCGACAGGCTCCACCATATTGAGTGAAAAGACTTCGGGTCTGTAGCTCAGGTGGTTAGAGCGCACCCCTGATAAGGGTGAGGTCGGTAGTTCGAGTCTACCCAGACCCACCACTCTGAATGTAGTGCACACTTAAGAATTTATATGGATCAGCGTTGAGGCTGATACATGTTCTTTTATAACTTGTGACGTAGCGAGCGTTTGAGATATCTATCTAAACGTGTCGTTGAGGCTAAGGCGGGGACTTCGAGTCCCTAAATAATTGAGTCGTATGTTCGCGTTGGTGGCTTTGTACCCCACACAACACGGCATGTGACCCCGAGGCAACTTGGGGTTATATGGTCAAGCGAATAAGCGCACACGGTGGATGCCTAGGCGGTCAGAGGCGATGAAGGACGTGGTAGCCTGCGAAAAGTGTCGGGGAGCTGGCAACAAGCTTTGATCCGGCAATGTCCGAATGGGGAAACCCACTGCTTCGGCAGTATCCTGCAGTGAATTCATAGCTGCTGGAAGCGAACCCGGTGAACTGAAATATCTAAGTAACCGGAGGAAAAGAAATCAACCGAGATTCCCTAAGTAGTGACGAGCGAACGGGGAGCAGCCCTTAAGCTGGAATGGCTTTAGAAAAACAATCTGGAAAGATTGGCCATAGAAGGTGATAGCCCTGTATTTAAAAGGGCCACTCCAGTGAAGACGAGTAGGGCGGGGCACGTGAAACCCTGTCTGAATATGGGGGGACCATCCTCCAAGGCTAAATACTCCTGACCGACCGATAGTGAACCAGTACCGTGAGGGAAAGGCGAAAAGAACCCCGGAGAGGGGAGTGAAATAGATCCTGAAACCGTGTGCGTACAAGCAGTAGGAGCTCGCAAGAGTGACTGCGTACCTTTTGTATAATGGGTCAGCGACTTACTGTTCGTGGCAAGCTTAACCGTATAGGGGAGGCGAAGGGAAACCGAGTCTGATAAGGGCGCATAGTCGCGGGCAGTAGACCCGAAACCGGGTGATCTAGTCATGGCCAGGGTGAAGGTGCCGTAACAGGTACTGGAGGCCCGAACCCACGTCTGTTGCAAAAGACGGGGATGAGCTGTGATTAGGAGTGAAAAGCTAATCGAACCCGGAGATAGCTGGTTCTCCTCGAAAGCTATTTAGGTAGCGCCTCGGACGAATACTACTGGGGGTAGAGCACTGTTATGGCTAGGGGGTCATCGCGACTTACCAAACCATTGCAAACTCCGAATACCAGTACGTACTATCCGGGAGACACACGGCGGGTGCTAACGTCCGTCGTGAAAAGGGAAACAACCCAGACCCACAGCTAAGGTCCCAAATTCACTGCTAAGTGGAAAACGATGTGGAAAGGCATAGACAGCCAGGAGGTTGGCTTAGAAGCAGCCACCCTTTAAAGAAAGCGTAATAGCTCACTGGTCGAGTCGGTCTGCGCGGAAGATTTAACGGGGCTAAGCAGTGAACCGAAGCTTGGGGTGCATAAAACTTGTTTTATGCGCGGTAGAGGAGCGTTCCGTAAGCCTGCGAAGGTGGATTGAGAAGTCTGCTGGAGGTATCGGAAGTGCGAATGCTGACATGAGTAACGATAATGCGGGTGAAAAGCCCGCACGCCGAAAGCCCAAGGTTTCCTTGCGCAACGTTAATCGACGCAGGGTTAGTCGGTCCCTAAGGCGAGGGCGAAAGCCGTAGTCGATGGGAAGCAGGTTAATATTCCTGCACCTCGCGTGAGTGCGATGGAGGGACGGAGAAGGTTAGGTGTACCGGGCGTTGGTTGTCCCGGGGAAAGGCGGTAGGTTTGGATCTTTGGCAAATCCGGGATCCTTTAAGACCGAGCACCGAGACGAGCCTTTATGGCAAAGTCACTGATACCACGCTTCCAGGAAAAGCTCCTAAGCTTCAGCTCACGAAGACCGTACCGTAAACCGACACAGGTGGGTAGGATGAGAATTCTCAGGCGCTTGAGAGAACTCGGGTGAAGGAACTAGGCAACATGGCACCGTAACTTCGGGAGAAGGTGCACCCTTTTTGGTGGCTCATGCGAGCTATAGCTGAAGAGGGTCGCAGAAACCAGGCCGCTGCGACTGTTTATCAAAAACACAGCACTCTGCAAACACGAAAGTGGACGTATAGGGTGTGACGCCTGCCCGGTGCTGGAAGGTTAATTGATGGGGTCAGCCGCAAGGCGAAGCTCTTGATCGAAGCCCCAGTAAACGGCGGCCGTAACTATAACGGTCCTAAGGTAGCGAAATTCCTTGTCGGGTAAGTTCCGACCTGCACGAATGGCGTAACGACAGCGGCGCTGTCTCCACCCGAGACTCAGTGAAATTGAAATCGCTGTGAAGATGCAGCGTTCCCGTGGCAAGACGGAAAGACCCCGTGAACCTTTACTATAGCTTTACACTGAACGTTGAGTTCGTCTGTGTAGGATAGGTGGGAGGCTATGAAACTGTGGCGCTAGCTGCAGTGGAGCCATCCTTGAAATACCACCCTGTCGTGCTTGACGTTCTAACCTAGATCCGTTATCCGGATCAGGGACCGTGTATGGTGGGTAGTTTGACTGGGGCGGTCTCCTCCTAAAGAGTAACGGAGGAGCACGAAGGTACGCTCAGCGCGGTCGGACATCGCGCACTGTGTGCAAAGGCATAAGCGTGCTTGACTGCAAGATCGACGGATCAAGCAGGTACGAAAGTAGGTCTTAGTGATCCGGTGGTTCTGTATGGAAGGGCCATCGCTCAACGGATAAAAGGTACTCCGGGGATAACAGGCTGATACCGCCCAAGAGTTCATATCGACGGCGGTGTTTGGCACCTCGATGTCGGCTCATCACATCCTGGGGCTGTAGTCGGTCCCAAGGGTATGGCTGTTCGCCATTTAAAGTGGTACGCGAGCTGGGTTCAGAACGTCGTGAGACAGTTCGGTCCCTATCTGCCATGGGCGTTGGAAGTTTGAGAGGGGCTGCTCCTAGTACGAGAGGACCGGAGTGGACGAACCTCTGGTGTTCCGGTTGTCACGCCAGTGGCATTGCCGGGTAGCTATGTTCGGAAGCGATAACCGCTGAAAGCATCTAAGCGGGAAGCGCGCCTCAAGATGAGACTTCCCGGGGCACAAGCCCCCTAAAGGAACCATATAGACTATGTGGTTGATAGGTCAGGTGTGTAAGTACAGCAATGTATTGAGCTAACTGATACTAATGATCCGTGCGGCTTGACCATATAACCTCAAGTTGCCTTGGTCCCAACGAACGTTGGTAGATCACCAAACGCAAGCTACGTCACAAGTTAACTATGCGAGACTGGGCGCCTTAATCCGTTTCTTGGATGGCGACGCTCCAACCGTCTCCCTGGTGAAATTAGCGCTGTGGAACCACCCGATCCCATCCCGAACTCGGAAGTGAAACGCAGCTGCGCCGATGGTAGTGTGGCTCAAGCCATGCGAGAGTAGGTCATCGCCAGGGGCTTTACCCGAAACCCTCAGTCCAACAGGACTGAGGGTTTCTTTTTGTCCAAAATCCGCAACGTAACCGCCAAAAACACCGCGCAAGGACGCACGCTGACCAGCGGATCCGCATCCGCAGGCTCGACGCTCAGGCTGAGCCAGGCACTGGGGCCAGGGCTCGCGCCTGGCGCTTGTGTTGAAGCAGCACGCGCTAGCAAGGCCGAAGGGTCTGAATGTCACCGCAGAACCCGGACCGGCAAGCCGCA
>NZ_QEZJ01000030.1:0-196208 GCF_003992965.1 Xanthomonas sp. BRIP62409
TCCCCAATCCCCGCCTCAAGGCGCCTCGCCCCGTGCCTGCGCACGCGCATTGGCGATCAAGGCCTTGAGCAAGACGCGATCGGTGTGACGGGAGATGGCGATGGCACCGAGCGCGATGGCTTCGGTGCGTAGCGGTGCGGGCACGTCGTAGTGCGCGCCGCTGAGTTTGTTCTGGAAGGCGCGGCGGGGAATGCCCAGCCGCGCCGCCATTGCATGCAGCTCGTCCAGCGTATCGCCGAGCAGATGCGCCCAGCGCTGCTCGCGCCACAGATGCACCGCATCGTCGACGTAGACGGCCACCGGCAGACCCTCAGGCCTTCTTGGTCTTCTTTTTCTTGCTGCCGTCGCTTGCGTCGTCGGCATCGCCCTGCGGCGCGTCGTCTGCGGTTTCGGCAGCGGCGTCTGCGTCG
Organism: Xanthomonas sp. BRIP62409; assembly: GCF_003992965.1. Taxonomy (NCBI): domain Bacteria; kingdom Pseudomonadati; phylum Pseudomonadota; class Gammaproteobacteria; order Lysobacterales; family Lysobacteraceae; genus Xanthomonas; species Xanthomonas sp. BRIP62409. The sequence goes on from NZ_QEZJ01000030.1 coordinate 411, forward strand.
CTGGCGTCGGCGTCGGCGTCAGCATCTGCCTGGGCATCGCTTGCCTCGGCATCTGCGTCTTCGGCTTCGCCGTCGTCGCCTTCGGCGTCGCTGTTCTCGAACTCGGACACCAGCGTGGTCAGGTATTCCTCGGCGGTCTTGCCGTCTTCGGCGGCCAGGTCGTCGATCATCTGCTGCAGCTGGGTGGAGTATTCCAGCGAGATGGTCTTGCCTTCCTTCTCCTGCAGATTGGCCAGGTGCTTGAGCATGGCCAGCATCGGCACCGGATTGTCGGCGCTGCCCATGGTCTGGCCGCCGATCGACAGCAGCCATTCGCTGTCGTTCTGCAAGCCAATCGCCGCGACCACGCGGCCATCGGCATCCTGCAGCACGGCATGGTTGGCGATCTGCGGCGCCTGGCCCAGACGGACGATCGGGCGCTTGGGTTGGGACTTCTTGCGCTTGTCGCGCTTGGCCTTGGAATTGCGGGACACGGTGTTCTCGACGCTGGGAATGGCCGACCATTCTAGGCGCTTGTGCGCAGCCCGGCTCGGGTACCGCCATCGGGCCGGTGAACGCCCGCCGCGCCAGTCCACGCTCCTGTGGGGCCCTCCAGCGTGTCGAAGGCGCCGACGCCGGTATTTCGGACAGGCTGCAGCGGCCGACACCACGCCTGTGCCCGAGCACGAGCGCGCCGCTGCTGGTCGGGACCGGAATGCAGCCGGAGCGGCCGGCCGCAGGATGCTGGAATTCGGCATGCACCTCAGTCAGGTCTGCACGACAACCTGCCGCCTCCAGCTTTACAGCCGTCAGCAACCGCTAGCCGCCGCCAGGCAACCGCCAGGCAACCGCCAGGCAACCGCCAGGCAATCACCAGGCCAGATGCCCTCAGCCGCCGTCAGCGCCGCTGGGGCGCTTCGCCGACGGCAGTGCGCGGCGCCGCCACGGCAGCTTCGGCAGCCTTGGCCAGGGCCGTGGCCGAGGCCAGCTGGGTGCGCGTGGAGACGCGCGGCGCGGCCGGCGCGGTGCTGCCGACCGTGGTGGTTGCCGCGGGCGGTTTGGCGTTCTCAGCAGCTGCAGGTCCGCCCGCCGCCGCGGTGGGCCCTGCCGCAGGCAGCGCGGCCGGTGTCCCCACCGCCGTGGTGGCCGCAGTCGCCGCGGCACTCAGGTCCGGCACATGGGTGTCGGCATCGTGGGTGGGCTTGCCCAGCGCAATGCCCTGGCCGGCGCCGGCCAGCGCGGCCTGTTCGGCATCCTGGGTCATCACCACGATGCTGATGCGGCGGTTGATCGGGTTCTGCGGGTTGGTCTTGTCGAACAGCACCGACGAGGACAGCCCCACCACGCGCGTCACCTTGGCATCGTCCATGCCGCCGCCCACCAGCGCGCGGCGCGCGGCGTTGGCGCGGTCGGCGCTGAGTTCCCAGTTGGTGTAGCCGGCATCGCTGCTGTAGGCGGTGGTGTCGGTGTGGCCGGTGATGCTGATGTGGTTGGGCACCTGGTTGATGAAGCTGGACAGCTCGCGCAGGATCGCCACGGTATACGGCTTGAGCTGGTCGCGGCCCATGTCGAACATCGGCCGGTTCTGTTTGTCCACGATCTGGATCCGCAGGCCGTCCGGGGTGAGGTCGAGCAGCAACTGGTCCTTGAACGGCTCCAGCGCCTGGCTCTTGTCGATGGCTTCTTTCAGGTCCTGCATCAGCGCTTCCAGGCGCTTCTTGTCCTTGGCGCGGCTGTCCTGGTTGGTGTCGGCGGCGTTGTCGCGCTTGCGGCCCATTTCGTCCTTCTGCCCCTTGGCCATGTCGGCGGTGCCGCCGAGCTTGATCATCGAGGTGCTGGCGCCGCCGGGGCCGTTCATGCCCGGCGAGGGCGCCGGCGATTTGCCCGACAGCGGGCTGGGATTGCGGAAGTATTCCGAAATCGCCGCGCGCTGCTCCTTGGTGGTGGCGGCCATCAGCCACAGCACCAGGAAGAACGCCATCATCGCGGTCACGAAGTCGGCAAACGCCACCTTCCAGGCGCCGCCGTGATGGCCGCCGCCCTGCACCTTCTTGACCCGTCGGATGACGACGGTGGATTTGCCCTCGGCCATGACCGCGGCCCTACTTGATCGTCTTCAGGTGCGTTTCGAAATCCGCAAAGCTCGGACGCACGTTGGAGGGCAGTGTCTTGCGCGCGAATTCCAGCGCAATCTTCGGGTTGTAGCCGCGCAGGCAGGCCAGCAGCGCGGTCTTGACCGCCTCGTACATGCGCCCGTCCTGCTCGGCGCGCGCTTCCATCGCCGCGGCCAGCGGCGCGACGAAGCCATAGGCCAGCAGGATGCCCAGGAAGGTGCCGACCAGGGCGGCGCCGACGTGGTGGCCGATCTCCTCGATCGGCCCGCCGATCGAGCCCATGGTGATCACGATGCCGAGCACGGCCGCCACGATGCCGAAGCCGGGCAGGCCGTCGGACACCTTGCTCAACGCATGCGAGGGCGCCAGCGCCTCGTGGTGATGTTTTTCCAGCTCCAGCTCGAGTAGCGGCTCCAGCTCGTGCGGCTCGATGTTGCTGCCGATCATCAGGCGCAGGCAGTCGGTGATGAAGTCCAGCAGGTGATGGTCGGCAACCACCTTGGGGTAGTTGCCGAAGATGGTGCTGTCCTGCGGTTTTTCGACGTGGTCTTCCAGCGCCATGAAGCCGTCGCGGCGCGCCTTGTTGAGCAGCTCGTAGATCAGGCTCAGCGTGTCCTTGTAGTCGTCGGACTTGTACTGCGGGCCCTTGAACACGCCCATGATGCTGCTGAAGGTTTCCTTGACGATCTTGCCGGGCGTACTGACCAGAAACGCGCCGAACGCCGCGCCACCGATGATCATCAGCTCGTACGGCTGCCAGAGCGCGCCCAGCTTGCCATGCGACAGCACATAGCCGCCCAGGACACTGACGATGACGACGATGAAGCCGATGATGATGAGCATGGCGCAGCCAGAAGCAAACAGGGTTGCTGTTGTTTCGGCTTGCGCGGCAGATTCTTGAAGCGCACGGCGTGAAGGTGTGCGGTGTAGCTGAACGATCAACTGGCGCGGCGGATCTTCACACGGGAAATGGGCGGCAACAGCGCTGCACGCGCCAGGTGGCCCGCGGGCCGCTTCAGCCGGGGATCACGGGGTTCCGCGGTGCAACCGCCCATGCCAAGCAGTCTCTGCAACACGCGTCCTGACGCAACCCGGCTCAGGCGAGTCGCGCCGGGTGGCCGGAATGGATCAACGCCTCGTCGCGTACCGCATGCGTTGGCGATGCGGCAGCGCCTGCCGGTGTGTGCATGCGGGGCGCAGGTGTGCGCCACGGCGTCCGGCACGAAGTCCCTGCGTGCCGGACGGCACGCGTCGGCTCAGGCCGGTTGCGCCTCGGCGCCTTCGCGCTGCAAGGGGTTGGGCAGCGCCTGGCCGTTTTCGGTAAACCCCAGCGAGACCGAGTTCAGGCAGTGGCGTTCGCCGGTCGGCGGCGGGCCGTCGGGGAAGACGTGGCCCAGGTGGCTGTCGCAGCGCGCGCAGACGATCTCGGTGCGGATCATGCCGTAGCTGATGTCGCGGATCTCGCGCACATGGGCGGCGTCGTAGGGCGCGAAGAAGCTCGGCCAGCCGGTACCGGATTCGAACTTGGCGCTGGAGCGGAACAACGGCAAGCCGCACAGGCGGCAGGTGTAGACGCCGTCGAGCTTGTTATCCAGGAACACCCCGCAGAATGGCGCTTCGGTGCCATGGTGCAGCAGCACGCGCTGTTCCTCGTCGCTGAGCCCGGCGATCAGGGCGTCGCGCTGGGCGGGGGAGGGAGGGGTCAGATCGAACTGGCTCATGGGGCTCTCGCATGCGCGCGCTGGCAGGGGTGCCGCGCCTGCACCCGTGATGTGGGCGTTGTCGGCGTGGTTCAAGCGTGCGGGTGACCAAGCCCCTCTTCCGCCGGGGCGCCGAGCGAGGTTGGGCTGAGGGTACGGCGGCGAGGCCATGGCCCCGTACTGATTGCCAGGCGTTGCACGCACCCTCATCCGGCGCTGCGCGCCACCTTCTCCCGCTGGGAGAAGGATGCTTTCGCGCCGCGATCACCTCGCGAACGCGTTCATCCCGCAGCCAATCTCCCGCATTGCCGCAGTACATCGGCGCCCCCATCCAGTCGGTACTCCTCGATCAAGCACGGTGTCCGTCATGGCGATTCCTTCTTCGATGCGCGGCCTGCTGCTGTGTGGTCTGTTGCTTGCCGCAGGCGCGGCAACGGCGCAATCGGCCACCAGCACACGCGCGTCCAATACCTTGCAACCGATCACCAGCCCCACGCCCGCCCAGCCCACGCTGACCGCACCGCGCGCCGTGCAGCCTGCGCCGGGCACGGCTCCGGTGCCCTCGCAGCTCGGCCAGCGCCCGTCCGCGCCCACCATTCCGACCCGTGGCCCGGCACAGACGCCGGTGGCCCCGGCCGGCAGCCAGGTTGCGCCGGCCAGCGCGCCGATGGTCTACGACCGCAATGGCCGCTTGCTGCAGGGCATGCAGCCGGCCGGCGCCAACCGGGTGCTGGATACCAAGACCGGGCGCTATTACGACGCGGTCCCGGCCGGCGACGGCATGCGCGTGGTGCGCTGACCCACGCTGTCACGAATCCCGAATCCCAGCCATCGGCCATCAGCCCTCGATCGGCAACGCCAGGGTCTCCTTGACCTCTTCCATCACGATGTAGCTCTTGGATTCGCGCACATGCGGCATGGTCAGCAAGGTACTGCCGAGCAGCTTGCGATACGACGCCATCTCGCTGATGCGCGCCTTGAGCAGGTAGTCGAAATCGCCCGACACCAGATGGCATTCCAGCACGTTGGGCAGCTTGAGCGCGGCGCGGCGGAACTCCTCGAAGATGTCGCCGGACTTGTAGGCCAGGCTGATCTCGACGAACACCAGCAGGCTGGCCTTGAGATAGTGCGGGTCCAGCCGCGCGTAGTAACCGGTGATGGCGCCATCGCGCTCCAGCCGGCGTACGCGCTCGGTGCAGGGGGTGGTCGACAGACCCACCCGCTCGCCCAGTTCGGTAAAGGAAATCCGCCCCTCCTGCTGCAGGATGCGCAGGATCTTGCGGTCGATCTTGTCCAGCTCGCGCGTGCGGGTCGTCATCGGGTCTGCTTCCACAAGTTTTGACAGGAGGATTCACTGCCAAGGTGCGCTGATTCCAGAAATGGCACTGCCTGGCTCGCAATATACTGCGTCTAACTATCCCCCTCGGCGCATGGTTATGGGGGAATACCCTTTCCAGGAGAACGACATGCGGGTGCTCATTCTCGGTAGCGGCGTCATCGGAACCACCACGGCCTGGTATCTGGCGCAGGCCGGTTGCCAGGTCACCGTGGTCGACCGCCAGCCGGCGGCGGCGCTGGAGACCAGCTATGCCAACGCCGGCCAGCTGTCGTTCGGCTACACCTCGCCGTGGGCTGCGCCGGGTGTGCCCGGCAAGGCGATGAAGTGGCTGTTCGAGCAGCATGCACCGTTGTCGATCCGGCCCACCCGCGACCTGCGACAACTGGCCTGGCTCAGCCAGATGCTGCGCAACTGCACCGCCGAGCGCTATGCGGTGAACAAGGCGCGCATGGTGCGCATGTCCGACTACAGCCGTGATTGCCTGAACGCATTGCGTGCCAGCACCGGCATCGAATTCGAAGGCCGCCAGCTCGGCACCACCCAGCTGTTCCGCACCCAGCAGCAGCTGGATGCCGCCGCGCAGGACATCGAGGTGCTGGCCCAGTACGGCGTGCCCTACGAGCTGCTGACCCCGGCGCAGATCGCGCAGTTCGAACCGGGCCTGGCCGGCGGTGGCGCGCAGATGGCCGGTGCCTTGCGCCTGCCCGAAGACCAGACCGGCGACTGCCGGCTGTTCACCCAGCGCCTGGCCGAACTGGCCACGCAGGCCGGGGTGGAGTTCCGCTACGGGCAGCAGATCGAGCATCTGCAGCACGCAGGCGGGCGCGTCACCGGCGTGCAGATCGATGGCCGCATCGAAACCGCCGACCGCTACGTGCTGGCGTTGGGCAGCTATTCGGCCGACCTGCTGCTCTCGCTCGGCCTGCATCTGCCGGTGTATCCGCTCAAGGGCTACTCGCTGACCATTCCGATCGTGGACGCGCAGCGCGCGCCGACCTCCACGGTGCTGGACGAGAGCTACAAGATCGCGCTGACCCGCTTCGACGACCGTATCCGCGTCGGCGGCATGGCCGAGGTAGCCGGCTTCGACCTGTCGCTGAATCCGCGCCGCCGCGCCACGCTGGAGATGGTGGTCAACGACCTGTTTCCCGGGGCCGGCGATCTGGCCCAGGCCGAGTTCTGGACCGGCCTGCGCCCGGCCACGCCGGACGGCACGCCGGTGGTCGGCGCCACGCCGTATGCCAACCTGTTCCTCAATACCGGCCACGGCACCCTGGGCTGGACCATGGCCTGTGGGTCTGGCCGCTACTTGGCCGACCTGATGCAGGGCCGCACGCCCGACATCGATAGCGAAGGCCTGGACATCTTCCGTTACCTGTCGCCACGCAGCGCACGCGCGCAGCAGGAGGCCGCGTAGTGCGTCCTGCGCAAGCGTTGATCGACCTGGACGCACTGCGTCACAACTACCGCCTGGCCAGGCGGCTGGGCAACAGCAAGGCCCTGGCGGTGCTCAAGGCCGATGCCTACGGCCACGGCGCAGTGCGCTGCGCGCAGGCGCTGGACGGCGAGGCCGACGGCTTTGCGGTGGCCTGCATCGAAGAAGCGCTGGAGCTGCGCCAGGCCGGCATCCGCGCGCCGATCCTGCTGCTGGAAGGGTTCTTCGAACACGACGAACTGCGCCTGATTGCCGAGCACGATCTGTGGACGGTGGCGGCCACGCCGCAGCAGGTGCGCGCGCTGGCCGAGTTCCAGAGCCCGCGTCCGTTGCGGGTGTGGCTGAAGCTGGACAGCGGCATGCACCGGCTGGGCCTGTCGCCGGAAGATTTCCGTGCGGCGTGGCTGCGTCTGCGCGGGCTGCCGCAGATCGCCTCGCTGGTGCTGATGACCCATCTGGCGCGCGCCGACGAGCTGGAGTGCAGCCGCACCGACGAACAGGCGGTGGCGTTCGCGCTGACCGCCGGCGGCATGCCTGCGGAAACCAGCCTGCGCAATTCGCCCGGCCTGCTTGGCTGGCCGGCGCTGCGCAACGACTGGTCGCGTCCGGGGTTGATGCTGTACGGCGCAAACCCGTTCCCGCAGGACAGCGACATCACCGCGCAGCTGCGTCCGGTGATGACGCTGCGCTCGCGCATCATCTCGGTGCGCGAGCTGCCGGCCGGCGAGCCGGTGGGCTACGGCGCACGTTTCGTCGCCGAACGGCCGACCCGCGTCGGCGTGGTGGCGATGGGCTATGCCGACGGCTATCCGCAGTTCGCCCCCAACGGCACGCCGGTGCTGGTGGATGGACAGGTCTGCCCGCTGATCGGCCGCGTGTCGATGGACATGCTGACCGTGGATCTCACCGAGCATCCGCAGGCCGACATCGGTGCCAGCGTGCAGCTCTGGGGAGACGCGCCGCGCGTCAGTCCGCTCGCAACGCAGTGCAATGTCAGCGCGTATCAGTTGCTGTGCGGACTCAAGCGCGTGCCGCGGGTGTATGTGGGCGAGGCTGCAGTGGGCGAGGGCCTCACGCGGTGAGGTGTGTCCCTTCTCCCATCGGGAGAAGCTACCCCGAAGGGGAGGATGAGGAGACGTGCGAAGCCACAGGCACTTGGAACAACACGTGGGCTTCGCCCCGTACCCTCACCCCAACCCCTTTTCAGTCGGGAGAGGGGCTTTAGCGTGGCTCACAGCCCGGCCGTGCTCCGGTCGCCGCGGAACTGCTTGCGCACCCAGTCGTCGATCATCGCCTTCTCGAAGCGCAGCGGGTCGCTGTCGGTCAGGCGCGGCCCGCTCATCAGAAAGGCCGAATCCACCAGCTTGCGTTCGCCCTGGTCGATCACCTGGCCATCGGCGCCGGTCAGCGTGTAGTTGAAGCTCAGGCGCGGCGGGTAGATGTCCTTGACGATGCGCACGTCCTGCATGCGTGGCCCGCGCCAGGGCTCGTACTGGCCGGCGCGGCGGATGTCGGTGATGGTCACGCTCAGGCGCTGGCCGTCGGGGAGTTTGCGCGCGGCGCTCTGCTGGAAATAGCTCGCCAGCTGGGTGACCCAGTCGCCACGCTGTGCTTCCCAGCGGTTGCCGCTGAAGCGCACTTCGGAAAACTGTGCCGGATCGGTCCAGCGGACATCGACCTTGCCGTCGCCGCTCACCGCGCGCGGCGCCTGTGGATCGGTGACGTTACGTACACGTGCCTGCGCGCCGGTTGCCGCGAGCAGTCCTGCCAGCAACAGGCTGGCGCCGCAAAGGCTGGAACGTTTCATGGAAAGTCTCCAAGCGGAAGGTACGTGGAAGTACCGGGCGTTTCTGCAGTGTGGGGGCGCGTCTGCTTGCCGGCAACGCTTGCCGCGCAAGGCCTGGCAGGCCATTGCCACGCGGTTAATCCGCGGCGTCGGCACCATGACGGCGGGTTCACTGCGCCTGCGCCTGCGCTTCACGGCGCAGCCGGGAAGATCGCCAGCATGGACACCCACTCTTTCCGCACAAAATCAGCCTCTTCGGCGCCGGCACACATGCCGTCGGACGTGCGCCTGCAGTTCATCGACTGGGCGAAGCAGCACGGCCACAACCCCGCTACCGGGGCGGCCGCTTTCGTCGCCCTGCAAAGCGAGGTGGACCTGGACCTGGCAACGCGCACGCTGCGCCTGGCACCGGGGGCCTCGCCGCGCGATGCCTTGCGCGAGCACCTGGCCGCACTGGCGCGCCAGGGCGATGTGGCGGTGCAGTTCCCGCCGGTCTATGCCTACACCGCTGCCAACGGGCTGGAGTATCGCTACTCGCTGATGCTGGTGATTGCCGAGGATTGCGTTGAGTGGACCGGGCGGGTGTGGCAGGACCTGGATTACCAGGGAATGCTCACCGGCCGGGGCCAGGGTCCGCGTGCCAACTACACCCAACTGGCGCGGATGGCGCTGGAACACGAGCTTGATCAGGAGCGTCCCCGTTATGTCCAGGCATGAACTCGAACTGCAGCTGCCGCTGGGCGCACAGGTCGCCACCGGCGAAGATGGTTTCAGCGAGCGCTGCCGCAGCGAATGCGCCAGGCTCGGCCTGTCGCGGGTGAGGCTGCTGTTGCTCGATGCCGAGTACGCGCGCTCCACCGCCTGGCGCGAAGAAGCGCAGTGCTGGATGGACGAGCAATTGCGCCGCGAAGGCGAGTGGGTGTTCCGCGGCGTGATCGCCGGGATCGTGGTGCTGGCGGCATGCATCGCGCTGTGCGCGGCGCTGTTGTGGTGATCGCCGGGGAACGGGCTGGATGCGTGTGAACCGGGTCGGCTGGCTGTGCACCCGCTGACGACACCGTGCGTGCTTTCATCTGCCCGTCATCCGCCCTGGCATCACCCCTGGATCCCGATTTGAGCACCTCGACCACCCGCCCCGATCTGGCCACCGGCCTCCCGGCAGCATCCGCCGAGCCCTTCCTCGACCCGGGGATGTACCACGAGATCTTCCATAACCTGGATGCGGGGTTTTGCGTCATCGACATGGTGTTCGACGGCGACCAGGCCGTCGATTACGTGTTCCGCATGACCAATGACGCGTTCGAGCGTTACACCGGTCTGTCTGACGTAGTGAACGTGTCCATTCGCGGCATGCTGGCCGATCACGAACAGGAGTGGTTCGACCGCTACGGTCATGTCGCCCGCACCGGTAACCGCATCCACTTCGAAATGCAGGCCAAGGCGCTGCGCCGCTGGTATTCGGTGGATGCGTTCCGGGTCGGTCAGCCGGAGCAGGCGCGGGTGGCGGTGTTGTTCATGGACATCACCGAGCGCAAGCGGGTGGAGCGCGAGCTGGCCGAAAGCGAAGCCCGCTTCAGCGCGCTGGCCGACGGCCTGCCGATGCCGGTCTGGGTGCTGGACGCGCAGGGCGTGGTGCGCTTCGTCAACAGTGCGTATGGCGAATTCTTCGGCATCGACATTTCCAGCGGCACGGTCTCGGCCTGGAGCGAGTTGCTGCATCCGGACGACCTGTCGATCTTCCAGTTCGAACTCGCCGCCGCGCTGGACGAACAGCGCGGCCTGCACGCGCTGGTGCGTGCGCGTCGCCATGACGGGCAGTGGCGCTGGATCGAGATGACCGCCACGCCGCGCTACTCGGCCGACGGGCGCTTCATCGGCCTGGCCGGCAGCAGCCCGGACGTGACCGAACAGCGCGAGATCGAACTGGCGCGCGAGCAACTGCTCGAATCCGAGCGCAGTGCGCGCAACGAAGCCGAGAGCATGGCGCGGCTGAAGGACGAATTCCTGGCCACCTTGTCGCACGAATTGCGCACGCCGCTGACCACCATCCTGGGGTGGAGCGAGCTGTTGCTGCAGCGGGTCGAGGAAGGCCATCCCAACTACAAGGGCCTGTCGGTGATCGCCAGCAGCGCCCGTGCGCAGAAACGCCTGATCTCGGACATGCTCGATCTCAGCAGCATGTTGCTGGGCAAGGTGCAGCTGGAGGTCGAGTCGCTGGACCTGGCCGAGCAGGTGCGCGAAGCCTTGAACACCCAAGAGCTGGCGGCCGAGGGCAAGGACCAGGTGCTGGAGGTGCATGCCCCGTCCACGCCGTGCCTGGTGCTGGGCGATGCCACGCGGCTGCAGCAGGTGTTGTGGAATCTGCTGTCCAATGCGATCAAGTTCACTCCGGCGCATGGCCGCATCGACGTCACCATCGAGCGCGACGACGGCCACGTGCTGGTGTCGGTGCGCGATTCGGGCGACGGCATTGCTGCCGAATTCCTGCCGCATCTGTTCGGCCGGTTCCGCCAGGCCGACGGCACCACCACGCGCCAGCACGGCGGCCTGGGCCTGGGCCTGGCGATCGTGCAGCAGCTGGTGGAAATGCATGGCGGCCAGGTCAGCGCCACCAGTGGCGGGCGCGGCAAGGGCGCCACGTTCACGGTGCGCCTGCCCGAGCATGTTCCCGACCAGGCCAGGCGTCCGCGGCGCGAGCTGCGCCGGCGGCTGATGTCCGAGCAGATCATCGAAGCGCGTGCGCTCAACGGCCTGCGCCTGCTGGCGGTGGAAGACCAGCCGGACATGCTCGACTACCTGCGCCGCCTGCTGGAAGAGCAGGGCGCCGAAGTGGTCACCGCCGGCAGCGCCACCGATGCGCTGGCGTTGATTGATCATCGCGGCCACGCACGCTTCGATCTGATGCTGACCGACATCGGCATGCCGGGCATGGACGGCTACGGGCTGATCCGCACCGTGCGCGACAACCTGGGGCTGGACGCGACAGCACTGCCGGCGGTGGCCGTTACCGCACTGGCACGCGACGACGATCGCAAGCGCGCGCTGGACTCCGGTTTCCAGGAGCATCTGGCCAAGCCCTACAGCGTCGCCCAGCTGGTCACCGCGGTACGCGCCGCGCGCGAATCGGTGGAGTGAGGCCGAAGGCGGGTCTGATGCCGCGCCGTCGCGGCGACAGATCCGCAACCGGCCGAAGGGGGCTGTTTGCTGCCTCTTTCACAGCGTGTGGCCTAGCGTGATGCACTCCCTCGATGGAGATGACGCCATGTCCAGATACGCCCCGCACGTCTATTCGGAACAAGTGCAGATCGCCACGCTCGAACATTGGGTCTCGCTGCTCGGTGGCCAGGAGCGCGTCCGCGTCGAACTCGACGACGGCAGCATGATCAGCGGCACCGTCGCGGTGCGCCCGAGCATCCAGACCTACCTGGACGACCAGCAGCGCGAAGGGCTCAACGGCCAGCTGCGCATCGACCAGCTGGACGCCGCACAGGAGCCGCACTGGATCTGGATGGACCGCATCGTGGCCGTGCATCCGTTGCCATTGGGCAGTGATCCGCAAGCCGCGCCCTGAACGATGCATTGACGATGTGTTTACTTCTCGTCGTGACGGTGACGGCATGATGGCCGATTGTCGCAACTGTTCAGGATTGCCCGCGCAATGAATGCTCCCGCGTTGAAGCTTGCCCGCTGGCCGCTGTCGTTACTGACCGTCGCCGTCCTCGCCGCCTGCGGCGACACCGCCACGCTTGCCATCGAACAGGGGACCGGGCCGAACCCGCAATTGCCCGAGCCGGTCAAACGCCTGATCCCCACCGTCAAGGTGGCGCCGGTCAAGCGCTGGACCGAGAACGCCAAGCCGATCGCCGCCGACGACCTGCAGGTTGCCGCGTTCGCGCGTGATCTGGACCACCCGCGCTGGATCTATGTGCTGCCGAACGGTGACGTGCTGGTGGCCGAAACCGCCGAGCCGCCAAAACCGGACAGCGCCGAAGGCGGTGGCATTCGCAAGAAGGTGCAGGGCGCGATGATGAGCAAGGCCGGTGCCGTGGTGCCCAGCGCCAACCGCATCACCTTGCTGCGCGATGCCGATGGCGATGGCGTGGCCGAAGTGCGTACCCAGTTCATCAGCGGCCTGTTCTCGCCATTCGGCATGGCCCTGGTCGGCGATCGTTTCTACGTGGCCAATGCCGATGCGCTGGTGAGCTTCCCGTACAAGCCCGGCGAGACGCATATCACCGCCAAACCGACCTTCGTGGCCAATCTGCCTGGCGGGCTGAATCACCACTGGACCAAGTCGCTGCTGGCCAGTGCCGATGGCAGCAAGCTGTACGTCGGCGTCGGCTCCAACAGCAATGTGGCCGAAAACGGCATGGAGGCCGAACTCAACCGTGCGGCGATCCTGGAGATCGACCCGGCCACCGGCAGCAGCCGCGTGTTTGCCAGCGGCTTGCGCAATCCAGTCGGCACCGCCTGGGAGCCGCAGAGCAAGTCGCTGTGGGTCGTGGTCAACGAGCGCGACGAGATCGGCAGCGATCTGGTGCCCGACTACCTCACGTCGGTGCGCGATGGCGGCTTTTATGGCTGGCCGTACAGCTACTACGGCCAGCACGTGGACGAGCGGGTCAAGCCGCAAAACCCCGAGCTGGTGTCCAAGGCGCTCAAGCCCGATTACGCGTTGGGCCCGCATACCGCCTCGCTTGGTCTGAGCTTTGCCAGCGGAAGCCTGCTGCCGGAGCGCTTCCGGCAGGGCGCCTTCATCGGCCAGCACGGCTCGTGGAATCGCGATCCGCCCAGCGGCTATAAGGTGTTGTTCGTGCCGTTTGCCGACGGCAAGCCCAGCGGCACGCCGATCACCGTGCTGGATGGTTTCCTGGACGCCGAGGGCAATGCACAGGGGCGCCCGGTGGGCGTGAGCCCGGACAATACCGGCGCGCTGCTGGTGGCCGACGATGTCGGGAACGTGATCTGGCGGGTGACACCGAAGACGCGCTGATCCAGACCGTCAAACAGGAAAAACCGGGCCCAGGCCCGGTTTTTTCATGCGCGTTCTGCTATCGCGCGTGCTGTCGCGCTGGTGCGCTCAGCGCGGCGATTCGGGCGACGCGCTGAAACGTCGTGCATAGCCGCGCTCCTCGGTGATCCGGCTGATGTCTTCATCGGCCATCTCCGGTGCGCCATAGACCGCATACGCCACGCTGCCGTCATCGCGCTCGCCGACCTGGTGCAGGCGATAACGCGGCCGGCCCGCGCCGGTGTTTTCGGGGTAATGCATCGGTGGCGGGGTGTCATCCAGATCCATTTCGCTGTTGTCGACCACTCCACCTACGAACAGGGCTCGCATCGCGTCTCTCCGGTATTGGTGTGATTCCAGCCTAGGTGGGCGGATGTTGCGTGCGCATCAATAGTCCGTATAGACATTGGAAGGGCCGCGGTCTGCAGGTCACGCAATCGAACGCCCGTTCAAGCCAGCACCAGGGCGGGGGGACAGGCAGTGCTCCCTTACAATGGCTGCCTGTTCCTGACCCGATGATCCGATGGCTGGCCCGCACGATGCCCCGCTTCAAGCCCTGTTTCTGCCCTTCGCCCAGGGCGTGCTGCCGTGGCCCAGCGGCCCGGTGCTGTTCCTGCGCGCGCGCGACGGCTTTCCGCTGCGCGCTCATGCGGCGGCCGATGCACTGACCTGCGAGCAGAGCTTTCGCCCGTTCGCCGAAGCGCTGGAGCGCAATGGCTGGAGCGTGCGCGAAGAGAGCCAGATCGAGGCCGACAGCACCCGTTACGCCCTGGTGCTGGTGCTGCCGCCGCGGCAACGCGAGGAAGCGCGTGCCTTGTTTGCGCGCGCGGTCGCGCTGGCTGCGCCGGGCGGCCGCGTGGTGGCCTGCCAGTCCAACAACGAGGGCGCGCGCTCGGGCGAGGCCGATCTGCGTCAGCTCACCGGCCTCGCCGGCAGCCTGACCAAGCACCATTGCCGCACCTACTGGAGCCCGCCGCTGCCCGCCGACACCGATGCGGCGCTGCAGGCGCGCTGGGCCGCGCTGGATGCGCCGCGCCCGATCCTGAACGGGCGCTTCGTCAGCCGCCCCGGTGTGTTCGCCTGGGACCGCATCGATCCTGCCTCGGCGCTGTTGGTCGAGCATCTGCCGGGCACGCTGGCCGGGCACGGTGCCGACCTGGGCGCGGGCTTCGGCTATCTGTCGGCCGAGGTGCTGGCGCGTTGCCCCAAGGTCACCGGACTGGATCTGTACGAGGCCGAGGCGCGTGCACTCACCCTGGCGCAGCGCAATCTGCAGGCCATCGCGCATCCGGCGCAGCTGCAGTACCACTGGCGCGACGTCACCGCCGGCCTGGCGGCGCAGTACGATTTCATCGTCAGCAACCCGCCGTTCCACACGCCTTCGCGCGCCGACCGCCCGGATATCGGTCAGCGCTTCATCGCCGTGGCCGCGCAGGCGCTGCGCCCGGGTGGGCAGCTGCTGCTGGTCGCCAACCGGCATCTGCCCTACGAATACGTGCTCAACGAAAGCTTCGGGCAGGTGCGCGTGGCCGCCGAACGCGACGGGTTCAAGCTGATTTCCGCCATCCGCGGCCGCGGAGCGCGCGCATGAAGCTGGTCAAGCACATCGCCAATCTCGGCTACGGCAGCCGCAAGCAGGTGACCCAGCTGTTTCGCCAGGGCGCGGTCACCGATGCCGCCGGCGAGGTGCTGTATGCCGACGACCAGGTGGAGCACGATGCGATCCGCATCGATGGCGAGCCGCTGGATCCGCCACCGGGTCTGAGCCTGTTGCTGCACAAGCCCGGCGGCTACACCTGCTCGACCAAGGACACCGGCCGGCTGATCTACGAACTGCTGCCGCCGCGCTTCCGCTCGCGCGCACCGGTGCTGGCGCCGGTGGGGCGGCTGGACCGCGAGACCAGCGGCCTGTTGCTGATGACCGACGACGGCGCGCTGCTGCACCGGATCATTTCGCCCAAGTCGGCGCTGGACAAGGTCTACGACGTCACCCTGGCCGAGGACCTGCGCGGCGACGAAGCGGCGCTGTTTGCCAGCGGCACGCTCCTGCTGGAAGGCGAAACCAAACCGCTGCTGCCGGCCGAACTGGACGTGCTCGGCCCATGCCAGGCACGCCTGACCTTGCACGAAGGCCGCTATCACCAGGTGCGGCGCATGTTCGCCGCCGCTGGCAACCACGTGGTGGCCTTGCACCGCAGCCGCATCGGTGGCTTGTCGCTGGATGGCCTGCCGTCCGGGCAATGGCGCGCGTTGGCGGCGGAGGATCTTGCGGTGTTGTTCGGCCGCGGTGCGCAGGCCTGAGCCGCCGCGGCCGTTGAGTGTGCATGCGCCGATCCTGGCATGCGCGGCACTCCCTAGACGTACTGCATCTTGCGCGACATGCCGCCATCGATGATGAAGTCCTGCCCGGTCACAAAGCCCGACAGCTGCGGCGACAGCAGATAGACCGCCAGTTGCGCGATGTCGTCCGGCGTGCCAACGCGTCCGGCCGGATGCTGGGCATGGTCGCGTCGCGACAATTTCGGTGCGCGCCGGCGCTGCGGCGCGCGCCAGGCGTCGGTGCTGATCCAGCCCGGGCTGATGCTGTTGACGCGTACCTGCGGGCCTTCGCTCAGCGCCAAGGCGTGGGTGAAGGCCACCAGCCCGCCCTTGGCGGCGGCATAGGCCTCGCTATGCGGCTCCGATTGCCAGGCGCGGGTGGAGGCGATATTGACGATCGCGCCGCCGCCCGGGGCCTGCGCCAAGGCGGGCAAGGCCTGCTTGCTGCACAGGAATGCGCCGTGCAGGCTGGCCAGCCTGCGATTCCACTCCTGCCAGTCCAGTTGCGGCAAGGGCGCCACATGCGGATCGGCCACGCCTGCGTTGTTGACCAGGCCATCGAGCCGCCCGAAGCGCCTGAGCGCGGTGGCGATCAGGCGCGCTGCCTGCGGTTCGCGCGCGGCATCGCAGCGCACGAAGGCACTGCGCCGCGGCAACGCCCACTCCTGCAGGCAGGCCTTGCCGGCATCGGCATCCAGGTCGCCGATCACCACGCTGCCGCCGGCGCCCAGCACCGCCTGCGCGATGCCACGGCCGATGCCCTGGGCACCACCGGTGATCACCACCACGCGGTCCTGCAACGGGGAGGGGTTCCATGCGGAGACGGCGGGAGTCAGCGGCATCGGGCGCACCATGGCAGTGAGGTCGCGCGCACTGTAACGCGGGCGCCGTGGTGGCCGTAGCAACGCGATTCCCGCGTGCGGCCCGGGCATGCTGGCGCCTCCTGGTGCCTTACCGCGCCGTCATCGGGGCGCCGAGCTAGGGCGCGCCGGCACGGCGCCACGTGTCTCCGACGCGGCCGTCCGGCACCGCTGGTGCCGCCGCACGCGCTGTGGCGGTCAGTGCTGCGATGCGCTCAACAACCGTTCCCAGCCGTCCTGGCCCAGGCGTTCCAGCGTCTGGATATTGCGTTCGACGATCACGTCCGGGTCCGGGAACGTGGCCACCGCGCGCTCCACGCTGTCTTCGCGCAGCAGGTGCAAGGTGGGGAAGGGCGAGCGGTTGGTGAAGTTGGCCACGTCATCCACCGCCGCGCCTGCGAACTGATAGTCCGGATGGAAGCTGGCCATCTGCAGCACGCCGTCCAGATCCAGTGCGTCCACCGCCGCATCGGCGTTGTCGAGGAAGTCGTTGTAGTCCAGGAAATCGGTGAGCACGTCCGGATGCACGATCAAGGTGGTGTCGATCTGCTCGGCCGGCGTGTCGCGCAGCAGCACCAGCTCCTCGGCCAGTTGTTCGAGCAGCGCCTCGGGCGTGCTGGCATCGCTGAGCACCAGCCGCACCTGCTCCTTGACGTAGACCGCCTTGGCGAACGGGCACAGGTTCAGGCCGATCACCGCGCGCTCGATCCACTGGCGGGTGGCGGTCAACGGATCAAGCGTGGCAGGGGTGGGCGTCATCGTGGCGGCGGCGTGATGGTGGGCCAGTGTATGCGATCGCCGCCGGCGCGGCCGCCCGTGCCGCTGCGGCGCCGCGCCGAGCAGGCGCGGCCGACACGGCGAGCGGAGTGCGGGGAAAACCCGCGGCAGTTGCAGCGCTCACGCGACCCGGCGTCAGCGACGTGCGCCATTGAGGCCGACATGCGCGCGCAAGAATGCAATCGAGGCCCGCGCAACCGTATCGGCGTGCGGGGTCTTGTGCGGCGAGCCGATCGCATGCGCGCCGGTGTCGAAGGCCATCGCGCAGGTGTGTGCCGGCGCGCTGCCGAGCGCGGCGAACATGGCCAGCATCGCCGGCACCGAGGCGGTTGGATCCTCCTCGCCGTTGGCAGCGCGGTAATAGCCCAGAAACACCGGGCAGCGCACGCGTGGCCACGGTGGATCGGCGGCAACCGCGTCGAACAGGCTGCGCAGCGCGCGGAAGCCGTCCGGGTGGATGGTGCTCGACCAGAACGCCAGGGACGCGGCGGTGCGCGGGCGTGGGTCGGTCAATGGCGTTTGCGCGGCGCAGACCTGATCCAGCAGCGCCGGGTCGGCCGGCCGGATGCCCGGTGACCAGGCAATCACTGCGGCCACCGCATCGGGCCGTTGCGCCGCCAGCCACAAGCCCAGCGTGGCGCCCATGGACGAGCCGACGATCGCCACGCGCGCGCCCATGCGCTGCGCCTGCGCCAGCGCATCCAGTGCCGAGGCCTGCAACACCGCCGGCGTCAGCCCCTGCATCGCGTCGGCCGCGCTGCGGCCATGCCCTGGCCACCGGTGCACGTACAGGTTGGCAGCCAGCGCATCGGCGATCTGCTCGGGCAGGTCGCCGGCTTCTCCCGGGCTGGCGGTGAACCCGTGCAGATACAGCAGCGCCAGCGGTGTGCGCGTCTGCGCGCCGGCATGCCAGTGCTGGCGCGCCGCGTTGCCCGGTTTCAGGTCAGCCGGTTGCATGGGGGGCCTGCGCGCCCAGGATGGCCAGCAACTCGTGCGCGTTGATCGGCTTGGACAGATAGCCGGCAACGCCGGCGGCGGTGGCCTCGCGCATCGAATCGGTGCGGGTGTCGGCGGTCAGCACGATGATCGGCGGCAGGGCGGCGATCGCCTCGCGCGCCTCGCGCAGCGCGTCCCAGCCCGAGGTGCCGGGCATGTGCAGGTCGAGGAACACCAGGTCCGGCGCCGCTTCGCGGATGCGCTGCACCGCGTTGCTGCCATCGCTGTGAAAGCTCACCCGATGCCCGGCGCGGGAGAGCAGGTTGCCGATCACCAGCCGATTGGTGTCCAAGTCCTCGAACACCAGGCAATGCAGCGGCGGCACCGTCGCGGCATGCTGCTGCAGGGCCTCGCGCAGCGCCGGCGGTCGGCTGCGGTGCGCCGCGGCGGCAGCCAGTTCGAAGGTCCAGCGAAACACGCTGCCGCCGCCGGGATTGTCGCGCACGCTCAGGCTGCCGCCCATCGCGTCGGACACCGACAGCGCAATGTACAAACCCAGGCCGACCCCGCCCTCGGTGCGGTTGAAGCCGGTGCTGAGCTGGGTGAAGGGGGTGAAGATGTAGGCCTTCTGGTCGTCGGCAATGCCGATGCCGGTGTCGGTCACGGTCACCGAAATCGCCCAGCGCTGCTGCACCTGCGTGGTGGCGAGCAGCACATCGACCGACCCACCGGCCGGGGTGAACTTGATCGCATTGATGACCAAGTTGGTGATGACCTGTTCGATACGCCCCTCGTCGCCGATGAGGTCAGGCGTCTGCGCCGCATCGCTGCGCAGTTCCAGCGCCACGCCCTTGGTGGACGCGGCACTCGCACACACCGCTTTGACCGTGGCCAGCACATCGAGCAGGCTCAGCGGCTTGCTGTGCAGCTGCAGCCGGCCACCGTCGATGCTGGCGACGTCGATCACTTCGTTCACGCGGTGGCGCAGCGCGATCGCATTGACCGTCATCGCCTGCATCAGTTCGCGTTGTTGTGCCGACAAGGTGTCGCCATCGATCAGCTGCGCGCAGTTGATGACCGCGTTCAACGGTGTGCGCAGTTCGTGATTCATGGTGCTGATGAAGCGGCTCTGCGCATCGCGCGAGGCCAGCGCCTGCAGGGCGATCTCCTGCATCGCGCTGACGATGCGCGCCACCAGCAGCGGCAGTACCACGCTCAGCGCCACCGCATACACGAAGTACGCAGGGCGCGAGAGCCAGTAGCCGGCCGGCGCGGTCAACAGCATCAGCACGAAGGTGCTGAGCAGCACCGGCAGCGTCGCCTTCTGCCCGTAGCGCGCCACCGCGGCGATGGTGATGAAGGGCAGGAAGGCATTCAGCGACATCAGCAGGATGAAGGCCAGATAGGTCTGGATGCCGATGAACAGCAGGTTCATCGCAAACCCGACCGCATCCAGCCACTCGCCCGGCGGGATGAGCCTGCGTCGCACCAGCACCATCCAGACCACCGCCAGCCCCCACAGCATCGCCGCGGTGGGGAACACCGCCTGCGCATCCCTGACCAGCACCGGCTGCGGCCCGTACAGCCAGCCGAAGCACCACAGGGCCACGATGGTCTGCACGATCACCCGGCCGACGCAGGCGCGGTATTCCAGGAACGATTCGAACAGTCGCACGAGCCGGTCGTTGCGCAGTTGCCGGGCGGCCAGAATCAGGCCGGGCGCTGCACGGTTGGATCCACTACGCATCGGGGCCGGTGTCGTCGTTGGGGAGGGTGCGTCGGTAATTCTTGACCAGCAGGCCGGCCGCGGTCGCAATCGCGGTGTAGCGCTGCGCAAGCGCGCACCCGAGTTCGCCGCAGTCGACATCGCCGCGCAACTGGTCGCAGGCGTTCAGCAGTTCGGCAGAGCCGGTCAGCGAGAGCGTGTTCTTGAGCGAATGGATCTGCTCCAGTGCCTGCGCCTGGGTGGTGCTAGCCCGGCCGAGCGTGCAGCTGGCGATGGCGCGCTGCACTTCCGCCGCAAACGCATCGGCAAAGGTCGCAGCCGCCACCGGGTCCAGCCCGGCCAGCGTGTGCAGCGTCGAGCCGGTTTCGATGCGCGGCTGTGCGTGCGTCATGGCGCACGCCGTCCCGGCAGCGGGCGGCGCCTGCGGCACCGTGGCCAGGTGCGCGCGTTGCAACAGGCTGGAGAGCAGGGCACGCATGCTTGCATCAGCTCCGTAACGCGCTGGCGCGCGCGTGGCCGATGCCTGGGTAACGGGCGGCCGACACACCGCGCTGCGCGGCCCGCCTGCACAGCGCGGCACAACAAGGCGCCGTGTCAGCCACAACGCGTGCTCAGTCGCGGAAGTTGTCGAACTGCAACGGCAGCTCGAAATCGGCCTTCTTCAGCAGCGCCATCGCATCCTGCAGGTCGTCGCGCTTCTTGCCGCTCACGCGCAGCTTGTCGCCATTGATCTGCGCCTCGACCTTGAGCTTGGCCTCCTTGAGCTTGGCGACCAGCTGCTTGGCCTGTTTCTGCTCGATGCCCTGCTTGACGGTGACCTTCTGGCGCGCACCGGCCAGGTTGGTCTCCATGTCGCCGAACTCCAGGCAGCGCACGTCGATGCCGCGTGCCAGCAGGCGCGCGCGCAGGATGTCGGTCATCTGCTTGACCTGGAAGTCGCTGGGCGCGGACTGGTTGATCGCCTTGCCGTCCTCCAGCTCGAACCTGGCTTCCACGCCCTTGAAATCGAAGCGTGTATCCAGCTCGCGATTGGCCTGGTCCACCGCATTGGTCAGTTCGTGCTTGTCGACTTCGGACACCACGTCGAAGGAAGGCATGCAAAGCTCCTGCTCTCTATAAACAGCCGCCATTCTAGGGCATCGCGTCGTCGCCCCGGTCCACACGCGGTTGGCAGTCTGCGCGCAAGCGCAGCGATAATGGCCCATGCCCACCACCCGCTCTCCGCTTCCCGCCATCACCTGGATGATGGCCGCCGTGGCCTGCTTCTCGCTGATGGACGCGGGAATGAAGCTGCTGTCGGCGCATTACCCGCCGCTGCAGGTCACCTTGCTGCGCGGCGCCGCCTCGCTGCCGTTCGTGCTGGTGTGGGTGCTGGCCACCGCGGGCCCGCGCTCGATCGTGCCGGTGCGCTGGGGCCTGCACCTGCTGCGCGGGGTACTGGGCATGGTGATGATCGGCTGCTTCGTCTACGGCCTGAAACGCATGCCGCTGTCCACCGCCTACACGCTGTATTTCGTCGCCCCGTTGCTGGTGGCGGCGCTGTCGGTGCCGTTGCTGGGCGAGCGGGTCGGGCCACGCCGCTGGACGGCGATCGGGATTGGCCTGGTCGGGGTGATCGTGGTGTTGCGCCCGGGCGTGGACGGGCTGATCTCGCTGCCCGGCCTGATGGTGCTGCTGGCGGCCACCGCCTATGCCATCGCCGCCATCAGCGTGAGTCTGCTGACCCGCACCGACACCCCGCAGGCGATGGTGGTGTCGTTCCTGCTGTTCATGGCGGTCGGCGCCGGCCTGCTGGCCATTCCCGACTGGGTGCCGTTGCGGGGCGAGCACGCCTGGCTGATCGCCGGCATGGGCCTGGCTGGCGCACTGGGGCAGATTGCGCTGACCCAGGCCTTCCTGCGCGGCGAGGCCTCGATGATCGCGCCGCTGGAATACACCGGCCTGGTCTGGGTGATCGGCTTGGACTGGCTGCTGTGGCAGACCCTGCCCGATGGCTGGACCTGGACCGGCGCCGGCATCATCGTCGCCAGCGGGCTGTATTTGCTGCGGCGGGAGCGGATACGGCAGGCGGATCGCCCGGCGGCGTTGGATAGGCCGTGATTCTGAAGTCGGGATTGGGGATTGGGGAGTCGGAATTCGCAAAAGTCAGGGCGCCTTGCGGTTGCTCTAACGAATCCCCAATCCCGACTCCCGAATCCCCATGGTTAGAACCTAATGGAATATCGTCCGCAAACATTGACTGGTAGGCTTCACGGCCCCCCAATCGGCCACGCGCGGTGATCCAGTTTCAGCGCCTGCACAAGTCTTATTCCGTTGACGGTCGCCAGGTCGTGGCGCTGCATCCCCTCGACCTGCGGATCGGCCCCGGCGAGGTGTTCGGCATTATCGGCCACTCCGGTGCCGGCAAATCGACGCTGATCCGGCTGATCAACCGGCTGGAAGAACCCAGCGGCGGGCGGCTGCTGATCGGCGAGGAGGACGTCACCGCGCTGGACAGCCAGGGCCTGCGCGCGCTGCGCCGGCGTGTCGGGATGATCTTCCAGCACTTCAACCTGCTGTCCTCGCGCACCGTGGCCGGCAATGTGGCGTTTCCGCTGGAACTGGCCGGTACCCCGCGCGCCGAGGTCGATGCGCGCGTGGCCGAGCTGCTGGCGCGGGTCGGGCTGGAGCAGCACGCCGGCAAGTATCCGGCGCAGTTGTCCGGCGGGCAGAAGCAGCGCGTGGGCATTGCGCGCGCGCTGGCCACCCGGCCGCAGATCCTGCTGTGCGACGAAGCCACCAGCGCGCTGGACCCGCAGACCACCGCCTCGGTGCTGCAGCTGCTGGCCCAGATCAACCGCGAGCTGGGCCTGACCATCGTGCTGATCACCCACGAGATGGACGTGATCCGCCGGGTCTGCGACCGCGTCGCGGTGCTCGATGCCGGCAAGCTGGTGGAAACCGGCCCGGTGACCGAGGTGTTCCTGCATCCGCAGCACCCCACCACCCGGCGCTTCGTGTCCGAGGCCGAACACGTGGACGAGGCCGAGCTGCATCGCGACTTCGCTGCGGTGGGCGGGAGCATCGTGCGGCTGACCTTCCTGGGCAACGGCACCTATGAACCGGTGCTCGGCCGCATCGCCCGCGAGACCGGGGTGGACTACAACATCCTGTCCGGGCGCGTGGACCGCATCAAGGACACCCCGTATGGGCAGCTCATCGTCGCCCTGACCGGCGGCGACCATAACGCGGCACGCGCCGGCTTCGTCGCCGCCGGCGTGCATGTGGAGGATCTGCGCGCATGACCCTGTCGATCGCGACAACCAGCGGGTTTTTCCGCAATCTCGACGCCGGCAAGTGGGGCGACATCGGCCAGGCCACCCTGGACACCCTGCTGATGCTCGCCGGCGCACTGCCGCTGACGCTGTTGATCGGCCTGCCGCTGGGGGTGGCGCTGTTCCTGTGCGGCGCCCCGCAGCTGCGCCGCCGACCGGTGCTGTACGGCGTGCTCGCGGCAGTGATCAACCTGCTGCGCTCGGTGCCCTTCATCATCCTGATGATCGCGATGATTCCGCTCACGCTGACGCTGATGGGCACCTCGCTGGGTGTGCGCGGCGCAATCCTGCCGCTGGTGGTCGGTGCCGCGCCGTTCTATGCGCGGCTGGTGGAAACCGCCTTGCGCGAAGTGGACCGCGGGATCATCGAGGCCAGCCAGGCGATGGGCGCCACCACCCGCCAGCTGGTGCTGCGCGTGCTGCTGCCCGAAGCCCGCCCGGGCCTGATCGCCGGTGCCACCGTGACCACCATCGCGCTGATCGGTTTCACCGCGATGGGCGGTGCGATCGGCTCCGGCGGGCTGGGCGATGTCGCGTACCGCGAGGGTTATCTGCGCTCGCATTCGGACGTCGCGCTGATCACCGTGATCGCCCTGCTGGTGCTGGTGCAGCTGCTGCAGATGCTGGGCGACTGGCTGGTGGCGCGCTACAGCCGGCGCTGAGGTCTGCCGCGACCGGGTGCCGCGTGGCGCGGAGGGCCGCGCATGCGGCATGCGCTTGCGAATCGCCGCTGCACCCGCGGTCTGCTAGGTTTACCTCTTGCGGCAGTGCCGCATTCCTCCTCCCACGGACCCCTACATGAGCACATTCGCGTTTCGTTCCCTCCTGGCTGCGGCCACGCTGGTCCTGGCTTCCTGTGGCGGTAGCGGCGGCAGTAGCGGCGGCGACACGCTGACGGTGGCCGCCACCGCAGTGCCACACGCCGAGATCCTGGAGGTGGTCGAACCGCTACTGGCCAAGCAGGGCGTCAAGCTGGACGTGCGCGTGTTCAACGACTACGTGCAGCCCAACGACCAGGTCGTGCAGAAGCAGATCGACGTCAATTACTTCCAGACCGAGCCGTATCTGGATGCCTACAACCGCGACCGCAAGAGCCAGCTGGTGACCGTGGTCGGCGTGCATATCGAACCGTTCGGCGCGTATTCGCGCCGGTTCAAGGCATTGGCCGAACTGCCCAACGGTGCCGACGTGGTGATTCCCAACGACCCGAGCAACAACAGCCGCGCGCTGATCCTGCTGGACAAGGCGGGCGTGATCAAACTCAAGGATCCGAGCAACGCCCTGTCCAGCCAGCGCGACATCGTCGAGAACCCCAAGCAGCTGAAGTTCCGCGAACTCGACTCGGCGATGCTGCCGCGCGTGCTCGACCAGGTCGACCTGGCGCTGATCAACACCAACTACGCGCTCGACGCCGGCCTCAACCCGACCCGCGACGCGCTGGCGATCGAGAGCAAGGATTCGCCGTACGTGAACTTCCTGGTCTCGCGCCCGGACAACAAGGACGATCCGCGCGTGCAGAAGCTGGCCAAGGCCTTGACCAGCCCGGAAGTGAAGGCGTTCATCGAGCAGAAGTACAAAGGCGCGGTGTTGCCGGCGTTCTGAGAGCGGCTAACGAACCGACCGCGCTGTCCACGTCCACCTGACGGCCGCGCGCTACGTCGTGCTGGTCACTCCTTGCCGCCACCGAGTATCCGATGCCACTTCTCCTCGCCATTCCGCTGGCCGTGATCATCGCCCTGGCGGTACTCGCGGTGCTGCTGCCGTTGTCGCTGGTGCAGCGCTTCCGTGTCGGTACCGCGCGGCGGCAGGCGCGTGGCTGGCTGTTGATGATCAATCTGGTCTCGGCCGGCCTGTCCACCGTGTTGTTCGTGATCTTCGTACTGATCGCTGCCGCGTTCTGGCCGGGCGCGATCAGCCACGCCGCCTTCGGCTGGGCCTGCGGGCTGGCGCTGGGCTTGCTGGCGTTGCGCCTGACCCGCTTCGAGCGCACCCAGCAGGGCCTGTTCTACCGGCCCAACCTGTGGCTGGTGCTGGCCCTGACCGCGCTGGTGGTGGTGCGCGTGATCGCGGGCATGGTGCAGGGGTGGCGCAGCACCTGGCAGGGAGCGGCCTGGCCCACGGAAGGGTGGCTCAGCCACGCCAGCCTGTTGGGCGCGGCCGGCGTCTTGCTCGGCTACGCGCTGGCCTATGCCACCTTGCTGTGGTGGCGCTGGCGCAGTGCGCGCCTGCGCGGCAGCGTCTACTGGCGGTGAGCTGGCGCGCGTACGTAGCGAATGGCGGTGCTTCACTGGCACTGGCACCACCGTTATCACCCGCACCGGCAATCGCAATTGCACTGGTATGGAAGGGCACGGACGCGGGCGGGCTACCCGTCGCACGCAGCGTTCCCACGCAGATCGCGTGCGAGATTCAGCGCTTCGCAATCGATGCAGCACCGCGCTTTCCACACGCATAAAAAAACGGGCCTTGCGGCCCGTTTTTGTTCGACTGAAACGTCGCTTGCCTGCGCGTGCTTAGAAGCGCGCGCCGACGCCGAAGCCGACGGTCCACGGATCCAGTTCCAGCTCGCTGCCGGTGCCCTGGCCGCCCACGCGCAGTTCCGGACGCGAACGCATGTAGCGGGCGTCGGCACGTGCGAACCAGGTGGAGTTGATGTTCATGTCCACGCCGACGGTGCCGATGACACCCTTGGCGGTGTCCAGGCCCACGTGCTGGCCGGTGGCCGACGCCGCGTCGATCTTCTCGTTGCTGAAGTTCGATTCGTAGTAACCCACACCCACGAACGGACGGAACACGTTATCGGCCTGGCCGAAGTGGTACTGGCCGCTGATGGCGATCGGCTGCTGCTCGACGGTGCCGATCTTGCCCACGCCATCGGCGTTGACACGGTGGTTGAACTTGTCGGCGGCGCCCCACAGCTCAACGGCCCAGTTGTCGTTGATGTAGTAGCTGGCGCTCAGCGTCGGCGCCGGGCCGCCATCGACGTCCAGGCCCGGGGCCGGATCGTTCTTCGGCTTGATCAGGGCAACACCGCCGACCACTGCCCAATGCTTTCCGGAGGCGCTGTCGGCGCTGGCGGAAGCCGAGGAGGTGTCGCCGGTGTAGGTGGTGTCTTGTGCAAATGCAGACGGGGCAAACGCAAGTGCGGATACGGCAGCCAGGCTCAGGATGGAAATGGCACGCATTGGGGGTCTCCTCAGTATTCTTGTTGGGCCCGTGGAGTGGGCCGCGCCAAAGCTATTCCTGAAAATCTGAATCCACGCCCACCCGTGGCTCGCTAAAATTTCGTTTGTTCAGCAAGTTTCCGGAGAAGGCCGTGGCTGCAATGGGCAAGCTGAAAAAGGCATTCACGCAGATGCGACCGTTGTGATGAAAACCGACATCTTGCAGGGCCTTCCAGCGCACATTCCTAACGATTGCCGTGTCCTGGTACTCGGCTCGATGCCCGGCAACGCCTCGTTGCAGGCATCGATGTACTACGCCCATCCGCGCAACCGTTTCTGGCCGCTGATGCAGGCATTGCTGGGCATCGATGCCGGCTTGGCGTATCCGGCCCGGCTGCAGGCGCTGGCCGGCTGCGGGATCGGCCTGTGGGATGTGATCGGCCAATGCGCGCGGCGCGGCAGCCTGGACACGGCCATCGTCGCCAGCAGCATCGTGGTCAACCCGCTGGCGGCGCGGCTGGCCACGCTGCCGCAGCTGCGCGCAGTGGCCTGCAATGGCGCGGCCGCCGCGCAGGCATGGCGCCGGCATGTGTGGCCGCTGCTGCCGGGTGCGCTGCATGCAGTGCCGATGTGGGCGTTGCCATCCACCAGCCCGGCCAATGCGGCTTGGTCGCTGCCACGGCTGTGCGACGCCTGGCAGCCGCTGCGCGACGCGCTGGATTAACGAGGTTGCATCGCCACCCAGCCACTCCACGATCGAGGCATCCGTGGGGCGAAGGGCGCCGTTGGCGCCAGCTGCCCGCATGCAGCCGGTCCAGCCAGCACGTGTGAGCACCGCAGTGCCGGCCGTGCTGGCGACGGCGCAGCCAGCGGCCGGAAGTCATGCCAGCCTCCGGCACGGGCAAGTGCGCCTCCTGCGCAGGCATGCTGCCCTCAACGCATAACGGAAACGACCAGATGGCGATCAAGCACGCACGACCGAGGGCAGCGGGCCTGCTGCTGGGCCTGCTGGTCGCCGGACAGGCCGCCAGCGCCGACGATCTGCACTGCAACGTCAGCAGCGACTACGACCTCACGCTCAACCCGCGCAGCGTGATCCTGGTCCGCACCCCGGGTACCTCGGACACGTCGGACACGTCGGGCGCGCCGCAGCGGCTGGTGCTGCGTCAGGGCGCGTTGTTCGTCGACGACCGCTGGGTCGCATTGAGCGCGGACGATCGCGCCCGGTTGATCCAGTTCGAGCGGCAGACCCGCGAGGTAGTGCCGCTGGCGCAGGAGGTCGGGCGCGAAGCGGCCGATATCGCCGTCACCGCGCTGGGCGAGGTGGCGGCCGGCTTCAGCCGCAGCCCCGAGGCCACGCGCGTGCAACTGGCGGCCGTGCGCGAAAAGATCGACACGCGCCTGAAGCAGAGCTTCGGGAAAAGCCAGCTGACCTCGATCGATATCGATGACGACATCGGCGCGATGGTGGCCGAGCTGCTGCCGCAGCTGATCGGCGATGTCGTCGCCGGCGCGGTGCAGTCGGCACTGACCGGAAACGATCTGCAGCTGCGGTCGCTGGAGGGGGGGGAACGCGCATCGAGCGCCTGATCGAGCCGCAGGCGCGTGCACTGCGACCACGCGCGCAACAACTGTGCGCACGGGTCGAAGCGCTCGACGGCCTGGACAATGCGCTGGCGTATCGTTTGCCCTCGGGCGAGCCATTGCAACTGTTGCGGGTCGATCGCCACGCGTCGAAATGATCCGGCGCCTGCGCCTGCGAACGCTGCGTCCCGCCCGATGCGCGACTTTTTCCACGGCAATGGTTGGCGCTGCGGGCCGCAGCCGGCCACAATAGGGGTTTCCCCATTCTGTTGCCGGAGTTCCCCGTATGGCCGAAATCAAGGAAGCACTTGTCCCCGATATCGGTGACTACAGCGATGTCCCGGTAATCGAGGTGCTGGTGTCGGTCGGCGATACGGTCAGCAAGGACCAGAGCCTGGTCACGCTGGAATCGGACAAGGCCACGATGGAAGTGCCTTCGTCGGTGGCCGGCGTGGTCAAGGAGATCAAGGTCAAGGTCGGCGATTCGCTGTCGCAGGGCGCGCTGGTCGCGCTGATCGAAGTGGCCGACGCCGGCGCCGAAACCGCCGCGGCACCTGCACCGGCCGCCGCTCCCGCCGCCCCGGCCAAGGCCGCTGCCGCGCCGGCGCCTGCCGCCAAGGCCGAGCCGGCCGCGCCCGCCGCGTCTTCGGACGGCGGCCTGGTCGAGGCCCGCGTGCCCGATATCGGCGACTACACCGACATCCCGGTGATCGAGGTGCTGGTCGCCGTCGGCGATACCGTCGCCAAGGACCAGAGCCTGGTCACGCTGGAATCGGACAAGGCCACGATGGAAGTGCCGTCCTCGGCCGCCGGCGTGGTCAAGGAACTCAAGGTCAAGGTCGGCGACACGCTCTCGCAGGGCAACGTGGTGGCGATCATCGCTGCCAGCGATGGCGGCGCCGGTGCGGCGCAGTCCCCGGCCAAGCCCAGCACCGACACCGCCGAAACCGCCGGCAAGGTCGAGCCGGTCGCGGTGTCCGCGGTGCCGGACAAGCTGGCCCAGCGCGAGATCGCACAGGTGCAGGGCGCTCGCTCCAGCGAGGCCGCGCAGCCTGCGCAGGGCGGCCAGCCGTCCGCCGGCAGCCCGTCCAGCCCGCCGGTGACCTTCGACGCCGACAGCGTGCTGCCGTCCAAGGTGGCCTACGCCAGCCCGGTGGTGCGCGTGTTCGCACGCGAGCTCGGCGTGGACCTGAACCAGCTCAAGGGCAGCGAAAAGGGCGGCCGCATCACCCGTGAGGACGTGCAGCGCTTCGTCAAGGCCGCACTCAGCGGCGGCGCGCCTGCCGCAGCCGGTGCTGCGCCGGCCGGTGGCGGCAATGGTCTGAGCCTGCTGGCCTGGCCGAAGGTGGACTTCAGCAAGTTCGGCGAGACCGAGACCCAGCCGCTGTCGCGCATCAAGAAGATTTCCGGTGCCAACCTGGCGCGTAACTGGGCGATGATTCCGCACGTCACCCAGTTCGAATCGGCCGACATCACCGACCTGGAAGCCCTGCGCGTGGCGCTGAACAAGGAAAACGAGAAGGCCGGCATCAAGCTGACCATGCTCGCCTTCCTGGTCAAGGCCAGTGCCGCGGCGTTGAAGAAGTTCCCCGAGTTCAATGCCTCGCTGGATGCGGCCGGCGAAAACCTGACGTTGAAGAAGTACATCAACGTCGGCTTCGCCGCCGATACGCCGAACGGCCTGGTCGTGCCGGTGATCCGCGACGTCGACAAGAAGGGCGTGCTGCAGATCGCGCAGGAAAGCGGCGAGCTGGCCAAGAAGGCGCGCGACGGCAAGCTCGGCCCGGCCGACATGAGCGGCGGCTGCTTCTCGATCAGCTCGCTCGGCGGCATCGGTGGTACCGCGTTCACGCCGATCATCAATGCGCCGGAAGTGGCGATCCTGGGCGTGTCCAAGTCGGCGATGCAGCCGGTGTGGAACGGCAAGGAGTTCGCACCCAAGCTGATGCTGCCGTTGTCGTTGAGCTACGACCACCGCGTCATCGACGGCGCGCTGGCCGCACGCTTCACCACCTACCTCAGCCAGGTGCTGGCCGACATGCGCCGCGTCCTGCTGTGAGAGCAGCGCTGCTGACGCTTGCCCTGCTGGGCGTGTTGCCGTGGACATCGGCGGCGGCACGCCAGTGCGAGAGCACGCTCGGGCGCGGCTGGCCGCCGGCGGTGGGCAACTACGGCACCGCGGTGACCACGCTGCTCGACGCCGGTACCAGGCCGAACCTGGCGTTGCTGACGCTGCCTACCCGCGGCGTGGAAAGCGGGGTGTCGCTGGTGCCGGGCAAGGATGGTGCCGACTGGACCCTGCGGCATAGCCGCGCCGATGAGCGCGTCTACAGCTGGGTCAGCCAGAGCGACCGCGGCAGCGTGCAGTTCCGCACCGAGCAGACCCCGGAAACGGTGGAGATCCCGATCCCGGCGGCATTGGCAGAGCGTCTTGTCAGCCACTGGAGTGGCGCACTGATGCAATTGGCGCCAGCCGGCCGCAGCGCGCCGGTAAGCGAGGGCGAGGTGCTGTCGTTCCAGGTCGATGGCGTGCGTTACAGCGGCACCCGCCCCAGCTGCGGCGCCGGCGAGCTGCTGCTGCAGCAGGCCGCGTTGCTGATCGAAGCCAGCGAAAGCAAGCAAAACAAGCGCGACAAGCGCTGGACCCAAATCGAATCGTCGCTGGATGAACTCCAGCAGACGCTTGCCGGCACGGCCGGTTGAGCCACAGGAGAAGCAAATGGCGGTCATTGAAATCAAGGTTCCCGACATCGGCGATTACAGCGATGTCCCCGTCATCGAAGTGCTGGTCGCCGTCGGCGACAGCGTGGTCAAGGACCAGGGCCTGGTGACGCTGGAGTCGGACAAGGCCACGCTGGAAGTGCCGTCCTCGGCCGCCGGCGTGGTCAAGGAGCTCAAGGTCAAGGTGGGCGACACCCTGTCCGAAGGTGCGCTGGTGCTGCTCCTGGAAGCCGAAGGCGAGGCCGCTGCCGCACCCGCCGAGACCAAGGCCGAGACCAAGGCCGCTGCGCCTGCTGCGGCCCCCGCCGCTGCCGCGCCCGGCAGCAAGCCGCCGGTGACGCCGTCGCATCGCGCCCCGGCCGAACCGGCGCCGTCCAAGCCGGCACTGGCCAGCGGCAAGCCGGCCGATATCGAATGCAAGATGGTGGTGCTCGGCGCCGGCCCCGGCGGCTACACCGCCGCGTTCCGTGCCGCCGACCTGGGCCTGGACACGGTGCTGATCGAGCGCTACGCCAGCCTGGGCGGGGTCTGCCTCAACGTCGGCTGCATCCCGTCCAAGGCGCTGCTGCATGCCGCCGCGGTGATCGACGAAGTGGCGCATGCCGGCGACTTTGGCGTGGACTTCGGCCAGCCCCAGATCACCCTGGACAAGCTGCGTGAGTATAAGGAAAAGGTGGTCGGCAAGCTCACCGGCGGCCTGGCCAGCATGGCCAAGCAGCGCAAGGTGCGTACCGTCACCGGCGTGGCGTCATTCGTGTCGCCCAACGAGCTGGAGATCGTCGGCGACGACGGCAAGACCCAGCTGCTGCGCTTCGAGCACTGCATCATCGCCGCCGGTTCGCAGGCGGTGAAGCTGCCCAACTTCCCGTGGGACGACAAGCGCGTGATGGATTCCACCGACGCGCTGGAACTGCATGACATCCCCAAGACCCTGCTGGTGGTCGGCGGCGGCATCATCGGCCTGGAAATGGCCACGGTGTACAGCGCGCTCGGCAGCAAGGTCACCGTGGTCGAGTTCATGGACCAGCTGATGCCAGGTGCCGACAAGGACCTGGTCAAGCCGCTGGCCGATCGGCTGAAGAAGCAGGGCGTGGAGGTCCATCTCAAGACCAAGGCCACCGACGTCAAGGCCGACGCCAGCGGCATCACGGTGTCGTTCGAAGCGGCCAGCGAAGGCGACAAGCCCGGCCTGCAGGCCACTGCGTTCGACCGCGTGCTGGTGGCCGTGGGCCGCTCGCCCAATGGCAAGAAGATCGGCGCGGAAAAGGCCGGCGTTACCGTCACCGATCGCGGCTTCATTCCGGTCGATCGGCAGATGCGCACCAACGTGCCGCATATCTTCGCCATCGGCGACATCGTCGGTAACCCGATGCTGGCGCACAAGGCCACCCACGAAGGCAAGCTGGCCGCCGAAGTGGCTGCCGGCGAGAAGAAGGAGTGGGTGGCGCGGGTGATCCCGTCGGTGGCCTACACCAACCCGGAAATCGCCTGGGTCGGCGTCACCGAGACCGAGGCCAAAGCCAAGGGCCTGAAGGTCGGCGTGGCCAAGTTCCCATGGGCGGCCAGCGGCCGTGCGATCGGCATCGGCCGTACCGAGGGCTTCACCAAGCTGATCTTCGACGAAGACACCCATCGCATCATCGGTGGTGCCATCGTCGGCGTGCATGCCGGCGACCTGCTGGCCGAGATCGGGTTGGCGATCGAGATGGGCGCCGAAGCCGAAGACATCGGCCACACCATCCATGCGCATCCGACCCTGAGCGAGTCGGTCGGCATGGCCGCCGAGGTCTACGACGGCACCATCACCGACCTGTACATCCCGAAGAAGAAGTAGGCGCCGTTCCGCACGGCCTTGCCGCCGCGTGTGGTGCGGTCGCCGCGGTGGGTGAGTCGACGCATGGAGGTTCGTGATGGGGCAGGGCGATCTGTGTCCTGAACTGCAGGCGCTGCTGCAGCGCGAACTGGCCAGCGGCAACCGGATCGCCGAGCCGCCGCGGCGGACCGACTGGCCACATCCGGGCTCGGTGTTCGTCTCGCTGAAGCGCGACTTGCGCAGCGACGTGGCGTCGCTGCCGGCAACGGTGCAGCATGCAATCTGCACCGATCCGCACTACGGTTGGCACGACGAGTGCTACTGCACCACGCACCAGCATCTGTTGGTAGCGGGTGCGACCAAGCCGCCCTGAGCGTGTGTCCGCTGCTGCCCTGGGTTGCAGCCGCGTCGGTTACTTGCCACGCATCCGTTAAACGACAGAACCCCGCATCGCTGCGGGGTTCTGCATGAAGCTGCTTTTTCGGGTCCCGGGTCCCGGGGCCCGAAACAATCAGAACGCGAACGTCACGCCGGCCACCGGGCCCTTGAACTCCTGCTTCAGGCCGATCAGGCCGTCGCTGCCGCGCTGGTCGACGTCGAGCTTGAACCAGTCGTAGCCGGCGAAGATGCCGAAGTTCTTGGTGAAGCGGTATTCGGCCATCGCGTTGGCACGGCTCAGGTCGCCCGAATAGTCGCCGAAGTCGCCCCAGCTGGTGTTGAGGTACTGGCCCTGCACGTTGAACAGCCAATGCTCGCTCGGACGTGCGGTGAAGCGGATACCGACCACCGGCGCCACGCCGTCTTCGCTTTCGTCCAGCACGTCGCCGGTGAACACGTCGCCCAGGTCGGCATAGGCATTCGCCTCGACCTTGGCGTATTCGGCACCGATCTGCAGGCCCAGGCTGAATTCCGGGGTGTCGACCACGGAGTAGTCATACACCAGGCTCGCCACCTGATACTTGAGCTCGCCCTTGATGAAGCTGCCGCTCGGCACGGTGAAGCCACCGGCGCTGACGTCTTCACCCAGGGTCTCGCGGCGATCCTTGTCGTACTTGAAGTAGTCGAAGATCAAGCGCTGACGGGTGCTCATGCGGAACACACCATCAATGCGCGGCTCCCACTCCTTGCCACCGAAATCGAAATCCTGGTCCAGCGCGATTTCGTTGCCGGCCACCACGGTGTTGCCACGCAAGGTGTTGTCGTTGTCGATGTTCATCGCGCCCAGACGGATCTGGAAGCGGTCATCGGTATCTTCGGCGTGCGCCGGCGCGGCATAGGCGGCAGCCAATACGCACGGGATGGCCAATGCGAGGAGGTGTTTCATGGGGAGCTCCGATTCTTGGAATGGTCAGGCGATTTGGCCTGTGCCGCGCATCTTCGATAAGACGGCGTCTTCCATAAGTGAAGGAGCTGTCGCATACGCGTGAAGGGCAAGATAGCAATCGGACAAAACGGTCCGCTGCCGCAGGCGCTCCGATATTAGTCGTGCGCTGCGCAATTAGGGCGCCAACGGTGACGCGATACTACCGGCGTCGCGCGGCGACTGCTCTGATTGGACCGCCGATGGGAAGGTTGCGGGGTGCGACAAAATGCGTAAAAAAGCAGGAGCCCCGGTGGCCCGGGGCTCCCATACGCGACCTGCGGCGGAACCTTTCGACGAGGATGTGCAGGCCTCGGCGGTTATGACCGCCAGTTTGTGGCAAAGTTCCCACCCGCTGTGGCGCCCCCTGTCTGGTGCGCCGCAGCAACGGATGACCTCTGCCGGTTGTCTCGCAATTTGTCCCATTGCTATACTTTCGCGGCTCGACGAGGCGCATCTGCGCTTCCCACTCATTCACACGTAAGGTAACCGTAGTGCTGAACTCCGTTGACGCGGGTCGGCGGTTGATGCTGCGCGCTGCGGTATATCCGCTTGCCGCCGTAGCTATAACCAGTCTGGGGTTGCTGTTGGTCGGTCCCCGTTACTCTGCCGGTCTGGCATTGACCGGGTTTGCGACGGTGCTGGGCGGTTGGGTGGCAGCACGTACCGCGCTAGGTGGCGGTATCCAGGCAGCCGGCATTGCCATGGTCCGGCTGATCCTGGCGATGGTGTTGAAGTGGGTGTTGGTTTTCGTGGCGCTGGCGCTTGGCTTCGGCCTGTGGCGGCTGCCTCCTCTGGCCTTGCTGGCGGGTATCGCCATCGGGCTGATTTTTCAGGTTCTGGCTCTGGCCAGGCGTTGATTCGAACTTAAAGGGCTCCGGACACATGGCGGGCGAGGCAGCAACACCTACCTCCTATATCCAGCATCACTTGCAGAACCTGATCTATCCGGTTCGCGAGGGTGGCGGCACGTTTTGGACCATCCACGTCGACACCCTGGTCATGGCGGTGCTGATGGGCCTGGTGATGGTCTTCGCGTTCTGGACGGCGACCCGCAATGCCACCGCCGGCGTGCCGGGCAAGTGGCAGGCGTTTGTCGAAATCTGCCTCGAGTTTGTCGACCGCCAGGCCAAGGACACCTATCACGGCAGCAGCAAGCTGGTGACGCCGATCGCGATCACCATCTTCTTCTGGATCCTGTTGATGAACCTCATCAAGATGATCCCGGCCGATTTCATCGCCATCCCGCTGGGCTGGGCCGGCATCCACGCCTGGAAGCCGGTGCCCACCGCCGACGTCAATGCCACCCTGGGCATGTCGATCAGCGTGTTCTTCCTGATGATCGTCTTCTCGCTGCGCTCCAAGGGCGTAGGCGGCATGACCAAGGAATTCCTGACGGCGCCGTTCGGCAAGTGGATGATGCCGTTCAACCTGCTTTTGAACATCGTCGAGTGGCTGAGCAAGCCGATTTCGCTGGCGATGCGACTGTTCGGCAACATGTTCGGCGGCGAGATCGTCTTCCTGCTGATCTGGGTGCTGGGCGGTGCGGGCATCGCCGGCATGGTCGCTGGCGGCGTATTCGGCCTCGGCTGGATGCTGTTCCACCTGTTGGTGATTCCGCTGCAGGCCTTCATTTTCATGATGCTGTCGATCGTGTATCTGAGCCTTGCCGAAGACAGTCACTGAGTTTCGCTGCACCCTTCATACGCTTCATCCCGATTCATCCATCACCCTTAGAAACTTTCGTTCGGAGATCACCATGTACCTCGCCGTCCTGACCAACCTCGCTCAAGTCCAGAGCTCCACCGTCCTCGCCGTCGGCATCATGATCGGCCTGGCCGCGCTGGGTGCCGGCCTCGGTCTGGCCATCATGGCTGGCAAGTTCCTGGAATCGGCTGCGCGCCAGCCGGAACTGATCCCGGTGCTGCAGGTCCGCATGTTCATCACCGCCGGCCTGATCGACGCCGCGTTCATCATCAGCGTCGCCGTCGGCCTGCTGTTCGCCTTCGCCAACCCGCTGGCCCAGGTGTTCATCGAGCGTCTGTCGCAGGCTGCCGGCTGATCCAGCGGTAGCAGGATGTGGAGGCAACCGTGCGCGGTTGCGTCCGCGGATGAAGGTCGGAAAGCGTCGCCATGCGGTGGCGCTTTCACCCCTAAACAGCGATTGAGCGACCCATGGATATCACCCTTACCATCTTTGCCCAGGCGCTGGCCTTCGCCGGTCTGATCTGGATCGTCGCGACCAAGATCTGGCCGCCGCTGCTGCAGGCGATCGAAGAGCGTCAGCAAAAGATCGCTGAAGGTCTGGCTGCGGCCGATCGCAGTCAGAAGGATCTGGCGCAGGCGCAGGAAAAGGTCAACGAAGCACTGAAGGACGCACGCACCAAGGCCAACGAGATCATTGATCAGGCCCATGCGCGCGCCAACCAGATCATCGAAGCGGCCAAGCACGAGGCAATTGCCGAAGCCAACCGTCAGAAGGATCTGGCGCAGACCGAGATCGACGCGTCCGCCACGCGTGCCCGCGAGGAACTGCGCAAGCAGGTGTCCGTGCTGGCCGTCAGCGGTGCCGAAAAGCTGCTCAAGCGCGAAATCGATGCCAACGCCCACAAGGCGCTGCTCGACGAGCTGGCGGCGGAGATTTAATCGATGAGTCAGGCCCTCACACTTGCCCGTCCGTACGGCCGCGCCGCGTTTGCGATCGCGCGTGAGGGCGGCAACTTCGCGCCCTGGTCCGATGCGCTGGCGTTTTCGGCGCAGGTGGCCGGCGACCCGCGCGTGGCCGCGCTGCTGCTCAACCCGGCCCTGGGCCAGGATCAGGCAGTGACGTTGCTGGCGCCGCCACAGGCGAGCGAAGACTATCTGCGTTTCCTCGGCCTGCTGGCCGACGCGCAGCGGCTGTCGCTGCTGCCGGAAGTGGCAGGACTGTACGAACAACTGCGGGCCGAAGCCGAACACGTCGTCAAGGCGACGGTGACCTCGGCGGCTGCAATGAGCCAGGCGGAACTGGACACGATCGCTGCTGCGCTGAAGAAGCGTTTCGGCCGCGAGGTGGACATCACCACCGCGGTGGATGCTTCGTTGATCGGCGGCGCGGTGATCGACACCGGCGACGTGGTCATCGACGGCTCGCTGAAGGGCAAGCTTGCGCGTCTGCAAAGCTCGCTCGCCCACTGAATTCACATAAACGCATGGCCCTCGCGGCCGGCACCTAGGACTGAACGATGGCAACCACGCTCAACCCCTCCGAAATCAGCGACCTGATCAAGACCCGCATCGAGGCGGTCAAGCTGTCCGCAGAGTCGCGCAACGAAGGCTCCGTGACCAGCGTGTCCGACGGCATCGTGCGCATCTTCGGCCTGGCCGACGTGATGCAGGGCGAAATGATCGAACTGCCGAACAACACCTTCGCGCTCGCACTGAACCTGGAGCGCGATTCGGTCGGCGCCGTGGTGCTGGGCGATTACGAGAACCTGCGCGAAGGCGACGTGGCCAAGACCACCGGCCGCATCCTGGAAGTGCCGGTCGGTCCGGAACTGCTCGGTCGCGTGGTCAACGCGCTGGGCGAGCCGATCGACGGCAAGGGCCCGCTGGGCGCCACCCAGACCGCACCGGTGGAGCGCGTTGCGCCCGGCGTGATCTGGCGCAAGTCGGTCGACCAGCCGGTGCAGACCGGCTACAAGTCGGTCGATGCGATGATCCCGATCGGCCGCGGCCAGCGCGAGCTGGTCATCGGTGACCGCCAGACCGGCAAGACCGCGCTGGCGATCGATGCGGTGATCAACCAGAAGGGCACCGGCATCAAGTGCGTGTACGTGGCGATTGGCCAGAAGGCCTCGACCGTTGCCAACATCGTGCGCAAGCTCGAAGAGAACGGCGCGCTGGCGCACACCGTGGTGGTGGCTGCGACCGCGTCCGAGTCGGCCGCGATGCAGTACATCAGCCCGTATGCCGGCTGCACCATGGGCGAGTACTTCATGGACCGCGGCGAAGACGCGCTGATCGTGTACGACGATCTGTCCAAGCAGGCCGTGGCCTACCGCCAGATCTCGCTGCTGCTCAAGCGCCCGCCGGGCCGCGAAGCCTATCCGGGCGACGTGTTCTATCTGCACTCCCGCCTGCTCGAGCGCGCTGCGCGCGTGTCCGAGGAATACGTGGAGAAGTTCACCAACGGTGCAGTGACCGGCAAGACCGGTTCGCTGACCGCGCTGCCGATCATCGAAACGCAGGCCGGCGACGTGTCCGCGTTCGTGCCGACCAACGTGATCTCGATCACCGACGGCCAGATCTTCCTGGAAACCGACCTGTTCAACGCCGGCATCCGCCCGGCCGTGAATGCCGGTATCTCGGTGTCGCGCGTCGGTGGTGCGGCCCAGACCAAGATCATCAAGAAGCTGTCCGGCGGCATCCGTATCTCGCTGGCGCAGTACCGTGAGCTGGCCGCGTTCGCGCAGTTCGCCTCGGACCTGGACGAAGCCACCCGCAAGCAGCTCGAGCGCGGTCAGCGCGTCACCGAGCTGATGAAGCAGAAGCAGTACGCGCCGATGTCCATCGCCAACCAGGCGCTGTCGATCTATGCCGTCAACGAGGGCTACCTCGACGAAGTGCCGGTCAACAAGCTGCTGGCGTTCGAAGAAGGCCTGCACGCGCACTTCGCCAACACCCAGGGTGAGCTGGTCTCCAAGATCAACAGCACCGGCGGCTGGGACAACGACATCGAAGCTGCCTTCAAGAAGGGCATCGAAGAGTTCAAGACCACGGGCACCTGGTAAGGGCGCCGGGATTCGGGATTGGGCATTCGGGATTCGTAAGAGCAGTGATTCGGGGATTGGCTAATGCCGAATCCTCGCTCTCAAATCCCAGAAGTTAGGCATCCGGGGTTCTCGGAAGCGGTGAGGCGGGGGGGCTTTTGCCAATCCCGACTCCCGACTCCCGAATCCCACTAAGCGAGCGAAGCGAGCGAGTATGGCAGGCGGACGCGAAATCAAAACCAAGATCAAGAGCGTGCAGAACACCCGCAAGGTGACGCGCGCGCTCGAAATGGTCTCGGCCTCCAAGATCCGCAAGGCGCAGGACCGTATGAAGACCTCGCGTCCGTACGCGCAGGCGATGAAGCAGGTGATCGGGCATCTGGCGCAGGCCAGCACCGATTACCAGCATCCGTTCCTGGTCGAGCGCGAGCAGGTCAAGCGGGTCGGTTACATCGTGATCTCTTCCGACCGCGGCCTGGCCGGCGGCCTGAACAACAACCTGTTCCGCAGGATGCTGGGCGAAGTGCGCCCGTGGCAGGACAAGGGTGCCGAGATCGACGTGGTGACCATCGGCCAGAAGGCTTCGGCGTTCTTCCGTCGTATCAAGGTCAACATGGTCGGCAGCGTCACCCATCTGGGCGACAGTCCGCAGATCGAGCAGTTGATCGGTGTGATCAAGGTGATGCTGGATGCCTTCGTCGAGGGCAGGGTGGACCGCGTGTATCTGGTCTACAACCGCTTCGTGAACACGATGACGCAGAAGGCCAGCTTCGATCAGCTGCTGCCGCTGCCGGCCGCCGAGCACAAGGTGGCGCACCACGATTGGGATTACCTGTACGAACCCGATGCCGCGACCGTGCTGGAGCACGTGATGACGCGTTACATCGAGTCGCTGGTGTACCAGGCCGTGCTGGAAAACGTGGCCTCCGAACATGCTGCGCGCATGGTGGCGATGAAGGCCGCCAGCGACAACGCCAACAAGATGATCGGCACCTTGCAACTGGTCTACAACAAGGCGCGTCAGGCGGCGATCACCCAGGAAATTTCGGAAATCGTCAGCGGCGCGGCCGCCGTATAGCCGGGAATAGGGAATGGAGAATCGGGAATGGTCGAAGCAGCAGCACTTGATCTTCCCATTCCCGACTCCCGTTTCCCTATTCCCGACACAAGAATCGAACAGACATTAGTGGAGTTATCCAAATGAGTCAGGGCAAGATCGTTCAGATCATCGGCGCGGTCGTCGACGTCGAATTCCAGCGCAATGAAGTGCCGAAGGTCTATCACGCGTTGAAGGTCGAAGGCACCGAAATCACCCTGGAAGTGCAGCAGCAGCTCGGCGATGGCGTGGTGCGCACGATTGCGCTCGGCTCCACCGACGGCCTGAAGCGCAACCTGCTGGCCACCAACACCGAGCGCGCGATTTCGGTGCCGGTCGGTGCCGGGACGCTGGGCCGCATCATGGACGTGCTGGGTCGTCCGATCGACGAGGCCGGCGACGTGCAGGCTTCGGACCATTGGGAAATCCATCGCGCTGCGCCGTCGTATGAAGACCAGTCCTCCAGCACCGAGCTGCTGGAAACCGGCATCAAGGTCATCGACCTGATGTGCCCGTTCGCCAAGGGCGGCAAGGTCGGCCTGTTCGGCGGCGCCGGCGTCGGCAAGACCGTCAACATGATGGAACTGATCAACAACATCGCCAAGGCGCACTCGGGTCTGTCCGTGTTTGCCGGCGTGGGCGAGCGTACCCGTGAGGGCAACGATTTCTACCACGAGATGAAAGACTCCAACGTGCTGGACAAGGTCGCGATGGTGTACGGCCAGATGAACGAGCCGCCGGGCAACCGTCTGCGCGTTGCGCTGACCGGCCTGACCATGGCTGAGTACTTCCGCGACGAGAAGGACGAGAACGGCAAGGGCAAGGACGTGCTGCTGTTCGTGGACAACATCTACCGCTACACGCTGGCCGGTACCGAAGTGTCCGCGCTGCTCGGCCGCATGCCGTCGGCAGTGGGTTACCAGCCGACCCTGGCCGAGGAAATGGGCGTGTTGCAGGAGCGCATCACCTCGACCAAGAGCGGTTCGATCACCTCGATCCAGGCCGTGTACGTGCCTGCGGACGACCTGACCGACCCGTCGCCGGCGACCACCTTCGCCCACCTGGACTCCACCGTCACGCTGAGCCGTAACATCGCTTCGCTGGGTATCTACCCGGCGGTGGATCCGCTGGATTCCACCAGCCGCCAGATGGACCCGCTGGTGATCGGCACCGAGCATTACGACACCGCC
Organism: Xanthomonas sp. BRIP62409; assembly: GCF_003992965.1. Lineage (NCBI taxonomy): Bacteria > Pseudomonadati > Pseudomonadota > Gammaproteobacteria > Lysobacterales > Lysobacteraceae > Xanthomonas > Xanthomonas sp. BRIP62409. Next base: position 41,386 of record NZ_QEZJ01000030.1, read on the forward strand.
CAGCGTGTCCAGCAGACCTTGCAGAAGTACAAGGAACTGAAGGACATCATCGCGATCCTGGGCATGGACGAGCTGAGCGAAGAAGACAAGCAGTCGGTGTCGCGCGCACGCAAGATCGAGCGCTTCTTCAGCCAGCCCTTCCACGTGGCCGAAGTGTTCACCGGCTCGCCGGGCAAGTACGTCTCGCTGAAGGACACCATCCGCGGCTTCAAGGCGATCTGTGACGGCGAGTACGACCACCTGCCGGAGCAGGCGTTCTACATGGTCGGCAGCATCGAAGAAGCCGTCGAGAAAGCCAACAAGATGAGCGCCAAGGCGTAACAGCCGGGATTTGGCATTCGGGATTCGGGATTTGGTACGGCGGTGAGCGGGGTGCGGAGACGAGGTGAGTGGCCACAGTGAAAGCTGCGGTTGCCAATCCCGAATCCCCAATCCCCAATCCCCGCCTCACAACGTGAGGCACCATGAGCACTATCCGTTGCGACATCGTCAGCGCCGAGAAGGAAATCTTCCACGGTGAGGCGACGCTGGTCGTGGCCACCGGCGAGCTGGGTGAGCTGGGCATCGCGCCCAAGCACGCGCCGCTGATCACGCGCCTGAAGCCGGGCAAGGTGGTGGTCACCACCGCCAATGGCGAACACCTGGACTTCGCCATTTCCGGCGGCATCCTGGAAGTGCAGCCGCAGGTGGTGACCGTGCTGGTCGACACCGCAGTGCGTGCCCAGGACATCGACGAAGCCGCCGTGCGCAAGGTCAAGGAAGAGGCCGAGCGTCTGCTGGCCAACCGTGGCGACACCGTGGACGTGGCCGATGCGCAGCGTCGGCTGGCCGAAGCGACCGTGCAGCTGCAGGCACTGGAACGGCTGCGTCGCACCCTCAAGCACTAAGCACGCGGGCTCGCGCCCGTGTGCTCGTTACGCGATACCTGCTGCACCGCCACACCCAGGTGTGGAGTGAAACGCCGACCCTCGTGTCGGCGTTTTCGTTTCTGGCGCTGCGCATGCGTGGGGCGGCTTGCAGGCTCGGGGACTGCAGGCACACTGCGTGGCTTGTGCTGTGCTGCCGGCGGCGCGGCATCTCACCTGCATATCGAGGAACACCCGATGACCCGGACGATCAATGACTTTCGTGGCTACGCGCTGAGCGGCCTGCTGGCCGTGGCGTTGCTGGGGTGCGCGCTGCCGGCACGCAGCCAGCCGCCGCTGGATCCGTTGCTGGACCGCATCGTGCACCGCAACGCCATCGGCGATGCGGTGGCGCTGAGCAAGTGGGACAGCGGCAAGCCGGTGCTGGACCAGACCCGCGAGGCGGCGGTGCTGCAGAGCGTGCGCGAGCAGGCGCCTGCGCACGGGCTGGATGCCGACGATGCGGCGCGCTTCTTCGCTGCGCAGATCGAGGCCAACAAGTCGGTGCAGTACGCACTGCTGAACCACTGGCGCGAACGTGGGCGCGCGCCGGACACGGCGCGTCCGGATCTGGCGGGCCTGCGCACGCGTCTGGATCAGCTGCAAGGCGAACTGCTCGACGCACTGGCCGATGTCGCGCCGGCACGTGCAGCGCCGCAATGCCCGGCCAATACCGCGCATGCCGCCGCCCGGTATGCGGCGCAATGGCAGCTGGACGCGCTGCATCGCGCGGCGCTGGTCCGCAGCCTGGGCGATTTCTGCCACTGATTCGCGTGGTGTCCAAGGCGCGCCATGCACGGCGCAGGCCTCGGCGGTGCGGGTGACGGCAACGCGGATCGTGTTTTCTGTCAGTCCAATGCAGCACCGTTGTCGGCGACTGCGCTGACGTCAGCGCGCTCGCTAGCGATACACCACGTGCCGGCCCAGGAAAAACGACACGATCGCCAGGCCACCTTCCACCAGCGGTTTGGCCAGCCAGGCTTGACGCAGGCCGACTAGGTCCACTGTCGCCGACAACAGCCATGTGCTGATGAGGGTCAGTGCCAGCCACATCAGCGCAAAGCGACGGAAACGCGGCCAGCCCAGGCGTGCACCGCCGTCCTGGGCGAAGGTGTAGCGGCCGTTGAGCCAGAAGCCCAGCACCGCGCCGCTGATCCGCCCGAGCAGATTGGCCGGCACGGCAGGCATGCCGGCCGCGGTGGCGGCGATGAAGATGCCGCAATCCACCGCCAGCTGCAGGGCGCCAATGATCATGAATTGGCTGCCTTGGCGGAACAGACTCATGCAGGCCGGGTCATCGTGGAGGGGCGCTCATGCTAACGGCAGCGGCGCTTGAAAAGTGTCATCGTCGCGCGTGCTGCAGGCGGGACACGACGCATTGCCGGGACAGCGACTAGAATTTAGCGCTCCCACGTTCTGGAACGCTTCGATGACTCTGCCCCTGCACGTCGTGATCCTGGCCGCGGGCGAGGGCAAGCGCATGCGCTCGTCCCTGCCCAAGGTGCTGCAGCCGCTGGCGGGCCAGCCGATGCTGGCACATGTGATCGCCACGGCGCGGCAGCTGCAGCCGGCAGCGATCCATGTGGTGCACGGGCACGGCGGCGAGCAGGTGCAGGCGGCGTTTGCCGCGCAGGGCGATCTGCGCTGGGCCGAGCAACGGCAGCAACTGGGCACCGGGCATGCAGTGCAGCAGGCGATGGATGCGATTCCGGATGCGGCCACGGTGCTGGTGCTGTACGGCGATGTGCCGCTGATCCAGTCCCAGGACCTGCTGCAGCTGCTGCACGCACCCGGGCGCATGGCGGTGCTGGTGGCCGATGTGCCCAATCCCACCGGTTATGGCCGCATCCTGCGCGATGCCGAGGGCAAGGTCGCCGCGATCGTCGAGCAGAAGGATGCCAACGACGAGCAGCGCCGCATCCGCACCATCAACACCGGCATCCTCACTGCCGAGTCCACGGCGCTGCGCCGCTGGCTGGCCGGCCTGTCAAACGAGAATGCGCAGGGCGAGTTCTACCTCACCGACGTGTTTGCCAGCGCCGCCGCCGATTTCACCCCGGCCGACATGGTGCATGTGGCCGACGTGCAGGATGTGGAAGGCGCCAACGACCCCTGGCAACTGGCGCAGCTGGAACGCGCCTGGCAGCTGCGTGCCGCCCGTGCGCTCTGCCTGCAGGGCGTGCGCCTGGCCGACCCGGCGCGCGTGGAGCAGCGCGGCACGGTGACGGTGGGCAGCGACGTGCAGCTGGATATCGACGTGATCCTGGAAGGCGATGTGACGCTGGGCGATGGCGTGGTGGTCGGTCCGTTCGTGCGCCTGCGCGATGTGACGCTCGGCGCCGGTACGCAGGTACGCGCACATTGCGATCTGGAAGGCGTGGTGACGGAAGGGGCGGTGCAGATCGGTCCGTTCGCGCGGCTGCGTCCTGGCACCGTGCTGGCCGATGGCGTGCATATCGGCAACTTTGTCGAGACCAAGAAGGTCACGATGGGCGTGGGCAGCAAGGCCAACCATCTGACCTACCTGGGCGATGCGGTGATCGGCAGCAAGGTCAACATCGGTGCCGGCACCATCACCTGCAACTACGATGGAGTGAACAAGTCGCAGACCAGCATCGGCGATGGCGCCTTTGTCGGTTCCAACAGCGCACTGGTGGCACCGATCGAGATCGGCGCCATGGCCACCATCGGTGCGGGCTCGGTGATCACGCGCGATGCGCCGGCCGGCCAGCTCAGCGTGGCGCGCCCGCGGCAGACGGTGATCGAAGGTTGGGAACGCCCGACCAAGAAATAGCGTGTTTTCCAGGCGTGTGGCGTGGCTGCACGTCGCTGCAAGGGGCGGGCCGCCGCTGTGCAGCGGTGCCGTGCACAGGCCACGCCCGCCACGACCGATCACGAGGTGCACGATGCAAACGTCACGTTGCGCGTTGCGGGTGACATTACTGCTGACATTGGCGGCACTGCTGCCCATGTCAGCCCATGCGCAGACCTACCGGCTGTATCTGGCGCCGGACGGCAACGATGCGGCGGCAGGTACCAGCGCAACGACCGCGTTGCGGAGTCTGGCGGCCGCCCAGCAGCGGTTATTGGAGCAGCGGCCCAGCGGTGCGGTGGACGTGGTGATCGCTGCAGGCACGTATCTGCGGCAGTCGGTGCAATGGACGTTCACCAACGGGGCGCCCATTCGCTTCATCGCCGTGCCCGACGCTGCCACGCCACCGTGGTTCGACGGGCGCGGTGGCGCGACCTGGTTCACGCTGAAGGGCGGCGGCGATGTAGCCACCCGGCTGACCTTCACCGGGTTGAAGGTCAGCAATTACTGGATGGCGATGGACCTGGGCAGCAGCAAGCGCAGCGCGGACGGCAACAGCGGCAACATCATCCGCAACATGACCTTCGAGCGGATCGGCGGGGTCCACGGCAGCAGCAGTGAGGCCGCCTATTCGTTCGCGGCGATCCGCCTGCAGAACTCGCGCGACAACCGCATCGAACGCAATCGCTTCGTGTCGATCGAAAACGACACCCGGACCTCGGGTTTCGTGCACGCGATCTACCTGGCGCGCCACTCGTCCGGCAACCGTATCGAAGGCAATATCTTCACCGACGTCAACGGCGATGCCGTGCGTACCCGCGATGCCTCCGACAACACCTACGTGGCGTCCAACCGTTTCGTCCGGGCCGGCAAGTACGCGGCGTTTTCGGACTGGATCAAGCCCGATGGCGAATGTCCGTCGCAAGGCGGGCAGTTCGTCGACAACACCGTGGGAGCCGGCTATTACGGCGCCATCGCCGCCACCCGCACCAGCGGTGCCGACGATGCCTGCGGTGCGTTGAAACAACCGCGGATCCAAGAGCGCGGAACGATGCGCGGCAACTAGCCGGCTGCCGCAGCCGGCAGCAGCAAGGTGACGCACAACCCGCCGTGTTCGCGGTTATGCAGCGAGATGCGCCCGCCGTGTGCTTCGGCGATCTCGCGGGTGAGCGCAAGCCCGAGCCCGGTGCCATTGCGCTTGGTCGAGTAGAACGGCATCAGTGCGTTATGCAGCACGGCCTCGTTCATGCCGTTGCCGCGGTCCAGCACTTCGATCCGCAGCCATTGCGGCACGCGCGTGACGCGCACGGCGACATCGCTGTTGGGCGGCTGTGCTTCGCTGCAGGCTTCGTGCGCGTTCTTGAGCAGGTTGAGCAGCGCCTGCTCGATCTGCGCGGCATCGATGCGGCTGGAGACATCGTTCAGTGCGCCCTGCAGCTGAAACGGAATCTGCTGCCGCAAACGCTCCAGGAACGGTGCCCATTCGATGGTCTGCAACTGTGGCTGCGGCAACTTGGCAAAGCGGGCGTAGCCGCGGATGAAGCCTTCCAGATGACGTGCGCGTTCTTCGATGGTCTCGAACACCGTGCCGAGCCGGTCGGTGCGTTCGCGGCGCAGCAACTCGGCACCGGAATGCGCCAGCGAGGCGATCGGCGCGAGCGAGTTGTTCAATTCATGGCTGATCACCCGGATGACCTTCTTCCAGGTCTGCACTTCCTGGCGCCGCAGTTCGGTGGTGAGGGTGCGGATCAGCAGCAGCTCGTGACCGCGTCCGTTGAGATGGAAACTGCGGCGTGACAGGTGATAGATCTGCTCGTCGTCTTCGTCATCGCCGTCCTCGCGGACCGCAAACAGGCAATCGCCGCCGCGGGCCAGCGCATCGCGCAGTTCGCCGGGCATGCGCGCCAGCACGTCGTCCAGGTGCTGGCCTTCGAGCTTGCGGCCATCGTGCAGCAGCTTGCGTGCGGCGTTGTTGGAAAAGCCGATGCGGCGCACGCCATCGCCACCGGCCACCACCAGCAGCATCGCCACCGGGGTGTTCTGCAGCATGGTGTCGAGCATCAGTTCGCGCTGCACCAGGTTGCGCCGTTGCGCGCGCAGCACCTCGCCCAGTTCCGCGTGCGCCTGCACCAGCTGCGCCAGCTCGTCGTTGCCGCGCCAGTACACGCCGAAGTTGTATTCGCCATCGCGGTAGCTGCTGGTGGTGCCGGCCAGGGCACGGAACAGCGAGCGCATTGGCGCAGTGGCGCGGCTGAGGCTGAACCACATGGCCGACAGCAGCACGACTACCGACACCGCGGCCACTTGCCAGCCACGGTCCATCCAGTACGCCATGAACCAGGGCAGCGCGGCGGCCAGCGCCAGCACCGGCAACAGCCGCAGGAACAGAGAGAACGTGAAGGAACGTTGCCACATGTCGGGAATCACTCCGAAGTGATGCCGTAGCGGTCCATGCGCCGGTACAGCGCCTGCCGGCTCAGCCCCAGCTCGGCAGCGGCCTGGGCGATGACGCCCTGCGCGCGCGCCAGTGCCTGCTCGATACGGGCGCGATCCGGCTCGCCGGTTGCCGGCGCGGCCGGGCGCGACGCGGCTGCGCGCGGCAGGTTCAGATCGCCGGCCTCGATGCGCACGCCTTGCGCAAGCAGCGACGCGCGTTGCAGCACATTGCGCAGCTCGCGCACGTTGCCGGGCCAGGCGTGCCGCTGCAAGGCATCACGCGCCTGCTTGGACAAGGGTTTTTCGCCGGCCAAGAAGTGCTCGGCCAACGGCCCGATATCGCCGGGGCGTTCGGCCAGGGCGGGCAGCGCGATTTCCACCGTGTTGAGGCGGTAGTACAGGTCTTCGCGGAAGCTGCCATCGCGAATCATGGCCTGCAGGTCGGCATTGGTGGCGCTGATCACCCGCACCTTGGCGTGGCGTTCGCGGTTGGAGCCCAGGCGCTCGTAGCGGCCGGTTTCCAGCACGCGCAGCAGCTTCATCTGCCCGGCCAGCGGCAGGTTGCCGATTTCGTCCAGAAACAGCGTGCCGCCATCGGCGGCTTCGAACTTGCCTTCGCGCGCTTTGTTGGCGCCGGTATACGCGCCGGCTTCGGCGCCGAACAGCTCGGCTTCGATCAATTCGCCCGGCAATGCGCCGCAATTGAGCGCAATGAAGGGGCCGTGTTTGGCGGGAGAGTTGGCCTGGATGATCTCGGCGATCTTCTCCTTGCCGCTGCCGTTGGGGCCGGTGATCAGCACCGGCAGATCCGAGCGTGCGACCTGGCAGGCGAGCGCGATCGCGCGTTCGCTGGCGGGGTCGGCGAACACCGCGCCACGCAGGTCGTAACGTTGGGTCAGCTGCTCGCGACCGCGCCGCTCGCGCTCGCGCCGACGTTCCAGCTCGCGGCGCGCTTCGGACAGCTCCAGCAGGTTGTTGACCGTGGTCAGCAGCTTGGTGTCGTCCCAGGGCTTGGCGATGTAGTCGGCCGCACCGGCCTTGACCAGGCCCACCGCGCTGCCCAGGTGGGTCCAGGCAGTGAGCAGGATCACTGGCAGGTCCGGGTGGCGCTGACGGATCTGGGTGAACAGCGCTTCGCCTTCCTCGCCGGAGGTGGTGTCGGCGGTGAAGTTCATGTCCTGGATCACCAGGTCGAACCCCTGCTCGTCCAGCAGCGCCAACCCGGCCTGCGGCGAGTGCGCATGCCGCGCCTCGATATCGTGCAGCGAGAACAGCACCTCCAGCGCAGTGGCCACAGCGGTGTTGTCGTCGATGATCAGGATCTGCGGCATCGCGATGCTCGGTGAAAGGCGCGGGAGGGAAGGGCTATCAGAACAGGATTCGGCGCGTGGCGGAACTGTGCGAGCAATAGGGAGGGCGTGCGACTGACAGGCCTTTGCCAGACGGAGCTGATTCCGGCAATGCAGTGATGGTCTGATCGGTGCGACGAGGCTGGCAGCGGGCGTGCGTCGATGCCGAGCTCAAGCGAAGGTCCCGGCGCAACGCTGGATATCAGCACGGGGCAGGCGCCTGCGACACAGGCGCCTTGGTAGACAGGGCGGTGGTGACGGAATCGGCATTGCCCAGGCCGCCGACGGCAAAGTCGCTTGTAGCGATGCTGCCATCGCGCAGATCTGCGCAACATGGCCGTGTGCCGTGTGCCGTGTGCCGTGTGCCGTGTGCCGCGTACCGCGTACCGCGTACCGCGTACCGCGTACCGCGTGTCAGCGGGTCGACAGCGACCGCTGACGCGCAGCGTGCGCATTACGCGCTGCGCGTGGCCACCGCCGGCGGCACCATCGCGGCGCGCCGTGCGGGCCAGTACACGGCGATCTGACCCAGCGCCCAGAGCAATAGTGCGCCGATCGGCAGATACAGCACCGGCAGGCGCGGCAATTCGTAGCGGGCCATCAGCCAGACATTGATCGAGTACGCCAGCAACATGCCGAGCACGATGCCGACTGAGGCCAGCAGAAAATTCTCGATCTGGAAGTAACGCAGGATCTGGCCACGTGTGGCACCCAGTGCACGGCGGATGCCGATCTGCTTGGTGCGCTGCTGCACCCAGAAGCTGGCCAGGCCGATGATGCCCAGCGCGGTGACGATCAGCAGCGCGATGCTCATGGTGATCAGCAGCCAGGCCATGGAGCGATCCTGTCGATAGAAATTGCGCCGCATCTGCTCGAACACCTTCGGTTTTTCGATGATGCGGCTTGCGCTGTTCTTTTCCAGCGCTGCCACTGCCTGACGCAGCACCTCGTCACGACGCGCCGGATCGGTGCGTAGCAGATAGCGGCCGCCGTCCTTGTAGGTCATCTTGATCGGGGTCAGCATCGAATCGTCGTAAACAGCTGCGCCGCCATAGTCGTTGACGCGCGCCAGATGCTCCACGATGCCGACGATCTTCATGGGCGTGTCGCCGCGATAGATCGACTTCCCCAGGGCTGACTGGCCGGGGAACAGCTTGTCGGCTGCACTTCTGGTCAGGATGGCACTTGGGACGTTGGCCGTCTTGTCATCGGACCAGGTGAATTCGCCTTCCGTGAAACGGCGCCCCTGTACCAGCGTCAGGCCCATCGTATCCAGGGTCTGACTGTCCCCGGTGTAGTCGTTGACGTTGATCGTGGAGTTCTTCTGGTCAGCCGTCAGTTTCAGGCCGCTGACCCACATATTGTCGCCATAAGGAATCTGGCTGACGCTGGAGGCATATTTGACGCCGGGAATGCTACGCAGTGCAGCCAGGTCTGTCTCAGTGAGTGCGCGTGCGTCTTCATCGCGCCCGATACCGCTGATGCTGAGCGTCACCAGTTCGTTCTCTGCCAGACCGCTGGGGCGTTGTGTGCGCTCCAGGCGATCGCCGATCAGGAACAAGGCATTGGAGATGATGGCGCAACTGAGTGCCACCTCGAGCACGATCAGGGCAGCCGCCGTTTTGTGGCGCCGCAGGGTGGACAGAATGGGACGGATTTCCATGGGCGATTCCTTGAGAGGGGCTGGCGAAACGCTGCGAGAGGGCGCGCGGTTCGGAGGTCAGCTCACTGCGCTTTGAGTTGGATGGCCGGTGGCACGGTGCATGCGCGCCATGCGGGCAGCAGCCCGGCCACGATGCTGGCCACCAGCGCGAGGGCAAACGTTGCCAGCAACATTGCCGGATCCAGCCTTGCCAGGTCGGCATATTGAGCGGGTTGTTGACGCACCCCCCACAGCCCCAACGCGGCAAGACCGAGCCCCAGGATGCCGCCGACCAGACCGATGGTTCCTGCCTCGACCAGGGACTGCGCGAAGATGCTGCGCTTGGTTGCGCCCAGTGCCCGGCGCACGCCGATCTCTCCACTGCGTCGCATGAACTTGGCCAGCAACAGGCCGACGGTATTGACCAGGCACACCAGCAGGAACCCGAACGCCAGCCAGGTCTGCAGGCGCACATCGCTGGGAACGACCTTCTTGAAGTCCAGCCACTCCATCACGCTGCGCAGCTGGACGTTCGTGGGTTGCTCGAAGCGCCCGGCCCGTCGCTGTTGATCCGAATAGTTCTCCAGGTACTGACGGTACGTGATGACCTTCTGCGGAGTATCCAGTTGCACCCAGTACTGGACCCAGGAACAGGCTGCGTTGATATCTTCCGGCGAACTGCTTTCGCCCCAGCACGAACGCTGTCCACTGTTTGAGAGTTTCAGTTCCATTGCGGTACTGAACGGCAGGAAGACCTGCTCGGACTTGTCGTAGGCCTGGCCACCCAGGTTGTAGAACGCTGGGGTCAACCGCCATTCGCGAACAACACCCACAACCCGCATGATGTTGCGATTGACGTTCACCGTGCGGCCGACGCTGTCCTCACCATGGAAGAGCTTCTTGTTCAGTGCTTCGGAGATCACCACCACCCGTGCACGGCTGCCATCATCATTCACCGTCCAAGGGCCGCCATAAAGGAAGGGCACATTGAACATGGGGAAGAAATCAACGGACGTGTAACGCGCGTCCAGCATCATTGGCCGCAACGTGGTGTTGTCCGGTTCCAGCGGAACGGTGCCTGCGGTCATCATGACCTGACGGTCTCCACGCTTTTCCCGTAGCAGCGCCTCGGCATCGAAGCGGGTCAACTGATCCAGTGCATCGTCTTCTTGGTAGCCCAACGAACGCGCATCGAGCTGCGGATGAAACAGCGTGCCGCTTTTCCCCGGCAACGGATCGCCAGACAGGATGTAGAACACCGTCAGGGTGGTCATGCTGGCGCCGATGCCGAGCGCGATGGCCAGCACCATCAGCGCGGTGAGCACCTTGTTGCGGCGGAAGCTGCGTAAGGCAAGATTGAAGTAGTAGCCGAACATGGATGTGCCTCTTACTCGGCCAGGGTGGGGGCGCTGTGGCGCGCGCGCATCAGGGTGGGGTTGCGTTCCAGGTCGGTGGCCTGGCCGTCGACGATATGCACGTTGCGCTGCGCGCGTGCGGCCAGTTCCGGGTCGTGGGTGACCATGACGATGGTGGTGCCCTGGCTGTTGATCTCTTCCAGCAGTTCCATCACCCCGCGTGCCATCTGCGAGTCGAGGTTGCCGGTGGGTTCGTCGGCCAGCAGCAGGCGCGGGCTGCCGGCCAATGCGCGGGCGATGGCGGCACGTTGCTGCTGGCCGCCCGAAAGTTCGGTGGGGTAGTGCTTCAGGCGCGAGCCCAGGCCGACCTTGGTCAAGGCTTCTTCGATGCGCTGCTTGCGCTCGGCCGCGGCCATGCCGCGATAGCGCAGCGGCACATCGACGTTGTCGAACAGGTTGAGATCGGGAATCAGATTGAAGCCCTGAAAGATGAAACCGATCTTGCGGTTGCGCAGGCGCGAACGCGCGTCGTCGGACAGGTGGCTGACGTCTTCGCCGTCGAGCAGGTACTGCCCGCTGGTGAAGGTCTCCAGCAGCCCGGCCAGGTTGAGGAAGGTGGTCTTGCCCGAGCCGGAGGGGCCGGTGACCGCAACGAATTCGCCTTCGCGCACATGCAGGTCCAGCGAGCGCAGTGCGTGCGTTTCCACCTGTTCGGTGCGGAAGACCTTGGAGACCGATTGCATCTTGAGCATTGCCGATTCCTTTACGAATGAGGTGTGTGCGAAAGAGATTGAGAGTGGCTGACAAACCGTGGCGAGCAGCCTGACGGCTGCGCAGCAGGTGCTGGCCGCCTTTAGTGAACGGTGACGCGCGGTGCATCCCCGAAGTTGTCTGCACCGGAGACCACCACGCGGTCGCCGACCTGCAGCCCGGACAGCACCTGCACCTCGCCCAGGCTGCTGACACCCATGCGCACCGGACGGCGCACCGCGGTGTTGCCATCCATCACATAGGCGTAGCTGCCGCCGGACTGTTCGACGAACGGGCCGCGCTCGACCTTGAGCACGTTGCGGCGCGTGTCCATCACCACGCGTGCGCTCATGCGTTGGCTCTGGCGCAGGCCCGGCGGCTGCTTGTCGGCAAAGCGGATGCGCGCGGTGACTTCGCCATTGACCACTTCCGGCGACACCGCCGAGATCGCGCCAGGGAATGGCTCGCCACTGCCGCTGGTGAGCTGCGCCGGCATGCCGATTGCCAGATCGCGCGCAAAACTTTCCGGCACCTTGATCTCCACTTCGAACTTGGACAGGTCCACCACGCCCAGGATCGGCGCGTTCGCCGCGACCTGGGTGTGCTGCACCGCCTGCACCTGGCCGACCTGGCCATCGAACGGCGACAGCAGCGTGAGCGCATCGACCTGGCGCTGCACCTCGGCCACCACCGCGCGCTGGCGGTCGGCGAGCAGGCGCTTGTTGCGCGAATCCAGGTCCGCGCCCTGGCTCTTCAGCGACGCATCCCGCTGGGCGTGCTGCAGGTCGATGTCGGTCTTCTTCAAGGTGTCCTGCGCCTTGGCCAGCTCCACCTGCGGCACCGCGCCGCCATCGTAGCCGCGCTGGTAGCGCTCCAGGTCGCGCGCGGCGGCCTGCTTGTCGATCTTGGCCTGGTCGGTGAGCTTGCTGGCCGTGGCGCGGGCCAGGGTGGCATCCAGGGCGGCGCGGCTGGACTCGGCTTCCAGCCCGGCCAGCGTGGCCTGCTCCTGCGCCAGCTTGCTGCGCAGCTCCGGGCTGTCGATACGGGCCAGCTCCTGGCCCTGCTTGACCACGTCGCCGGCCACAACGCTCAGCGTCACCGTGCCGGCCGAGATGGCGTACAGCACCGGGCTGTTGGCGGCGATGACGCGCCCGTCGGCGGCGATGTCGCGCACCAGGTCGCCCTGGCTGACCGTGGCGATCCGCACCCGGCTGGCATCGAACGAGCGGCTGCCGGCGCTCCACGCGGTGACTGCCCAGCCGATGCCGGCCAATACCGCGACCACCGCGATGCCGGGCCATAGCCAGCGGCGCCAGGGCGCGCTCTGGGCGGGTGTACGGAGAACCTGGTCCTGGGCGGAGGTATCGCGAATCATGGGCGGCTGGCTCGGTGGCGTCACTGCGATAAAGCAGGACGTGTGCCAACCTCCAAGTCATTGAATGCATTCGCTTTTAGATGTTTGCGGCCAGTGTCCGCAATGTCCGCGGACACTGCTGCGGACACGCTGTCCGGGCACGGTCATGCAGCGGACAAGAGCGGACACGCTAAAATGCCCGGCTTCGTCCTCAAGGGTTGTCCTATGTGCGGCATTGTCGGAGCGATCGCCGGGCGCGATGTGGTCCCGGTCCTGATCGAAGGACTCAAGCGCCTTGAGTACCGCGGCTACGATTCCTCCGGCATCGCCGTGCTCGATGGCGCGCAGGTACGCCGCGTGCGCCGCACCGGGCGCGTGGCGGAGATGGCGCAGGCGGCGCAGGCCGAGCGGTTCGGCGCGACGCTGGGCATCGGCCACACCCGCTGGGCCACCCATGGCGGCGTCACCGAGGCCAATGCGCACCCGCACATCAGTGACGGCGTGGCACTGGTGCACAACGGCATCATCGAAAACCACGAACAGCAGCGCGAGAAGCTGCGCGCGCTCGGCTACACCTTCGAGTCGCAGACCGATACCGAAGTGATCGCGCACCTGATCCATCACCATCTGGGCAGCGCAGGCGACCTGTTGACCGCGCTGCAGCGCACCGTCAAGGAGCTCACTGGTGCCTATGCGCTGGCGGTGATGAGCCAGGCCGAACCGGAGCGCTTCGTCTGCGCGCGCATGGGCTGCCCGCTGCTGATCGGCGTGGGCGAGGGCGAGAACTTCGTCGCCTCCGATGTCTCGGCCATCGTGCAGGCCACCCGCCAGGTGATCTTCCTGGAAGAGGGCGACACCGCCGACCTGCGCCGCGATGGCGTGCGCATCTTCGATGGCAACGACGCGCCGGTCGAGCGCCCGCTGCACCTGTCGGATGTGTCGCTGGCATCGCTGGAACTGGGCCCGTTCCGCCATTTCATGCAGAAGGAAATCCACGAGCAGCCGCGTGCGCTGGCCGATACCATCGAAGCGGCGATCGATGCCAAGGGCTTCCCTGCGTCCCTGTTCGGCCCGACTGCCGAAGCGGTGTTGCGCGACATCGAAGGCGTGCAGATCCTGGCCTGCGGCACCAGCTATTACGCCGGCATGACCGCGCGCTACTGGATCGAGGCGATCGCCGGGCTGCCGTGCAGCGTGGAGATCGCCAGCGAGTACCGCTATCGCGCCGCCTACGCCAACCCGAAACATCTGATCGTCACCATCTCCCAATCCGGTGAAACGCTGGACACGATGGAGGCGCTGAAATACGCCAAGTCGCTGGGGCATCTGCACACGCTGTCGATCTGCAACGTGCCCGAAAGCGCCATCCCGCGCGCCAGCGAACTGGTCTGCTACACGCGTGCCGGTGCCGAGATCGGCGTCGCCTCGACCAAGGCATTCACCACCCAGCTGGCGGTGCTGTTCCAGCTGACCATGGTGCTGGGCAAATTGCAGGGGCGCATCGGCGACGCCGAAGAGGCGGACTATCTGGAGCAGCTGCGTTTCCTGCCCGGCAGCGTGCAGCACGCGCTGAATCTGGAGCCGCAGATCATGGCCTGGGCCGAGCGTTTCTCGGTCAAGGAAAACGCACTGTTTCTCGGCCGCGGCCTGCATTACCCGATCGCGCTGGAAGGCGCGCTCAAGCTCAAGGAAATCTCCTATATCCACGCCGAAGCGTATCCGGCCGGCGAGTTGAAGCACGGCCCGCTGGCGCTGGTGGACGCGGCGATGCCGGTGGTGGTGATCGCACCCAATGACCGCCTGCTGGAGAAGGTCAAATCCAACATGCAGGAAGTGCGTGCACGCGGCGGCGAGCTGTTCGTGTTCGCCGACCAGGACAGCCACTTCAGCGAATCCGAAGGCGTGCACGTGATCCGCACCCCGCGCCATGCCGGCGTGCTGTCGCCGGTGATCCACACCATCCCGGTGCAGCTGCTGGCATATCACACCGCACTGGCGCGCGGCACCGATGTGGACAAGCCGCGCAACCTGGCCAAGTCGGTGACGGTGGAGTAGGTAGGCGCAGCTGATCGAAGGGCTGCGCTCGGTGCAACGCGAGCGCAGTTGCTGCCAGCTAAAGAATCCACCCGCGTGCATGGCGGTTCTCCACCTCACCTGCAGACGACTGCCCGCCGCGTCTGGCCAGCCTCCCCTTGGTTGCGCCCTGGTATCGGGCGACGGTGCGGCGGCATGCGTCGCCATGACCCACAGGTTGAGGGTCATCGGGTCGCGCCAGCGGGCGCAGGACGCTATCGGTGCGGCAGCGATGGAAGATTGGCAGACGACCGGTCCGGCTGCCAACGCGATGGCCCAGGTTATGCATACGCTTGCTGCGAGGGTCCCATCACGCAGGAGGACGTATGCACGAGTCTTTCAAACAGGGCGCGCCGGCCGAGTTGTGGCAGGCGTTGGTACGTGAGGCCGGGCAGCGGATCGCACATCCGCTGGACGAATCGCGCGAGCACTATCTGGTGTTCGTGCTGCTGCGCCTGCAGCGCGATGCGCAGCTGGTCTCGCGCACCCAGGCGCTGGCCTGGCTGCACGCGCAGGACCAGACCGGCAGTCTGCGGGCGGATGCATTGCGCGACATCGGAGATCAATGCCTGCTGATTGCAGGCCTGTTTCCCGGGATCGCGCAGCGCCGCCGGCTCAGCGTCGACTACTTCATCGAACTGGGCCGCGGCGCATATTTCGAAGTGGCCGACACCCGCTACAGCGATGCAGGCCTGTTTGCACAGTTGGCCGGGACCTACCGCGAACTGGTCCGCACGCTTGCCGCACTGCGCCCGCCGCGCCAGTGGCAGCGCAGTCACGGCGGACTGCTGCATGCGTAGCTAAGCGCCACTTCCGGGGCGGTCCCGACAGATGTGGGGACCGCCCCGACTGCCAAGTGCGCACGATGCGCTCACACTCAGCCCGCAACTGAGCGTTCTAGCCGACTGCGGACCGTTGTCTGATGGACCAAAGCACTGTGCGGTTGATCGCTGTCCGCGCGATCTGACAGTGCCATGTCGCATTGCGTGGGGGACACGCAATGCGACGCTGTTTCCAGGGGAAGGAATCCATGAAAGCGTTTATTGCGGTGGCGGCCTCGGCGCTGAGCGGCGCCGCAATGGCTGGCGATGTCCCGCCCGGCGTCGTGGCGCACGATGGCACCCGCATCTGGGTGCATGGCGCGCGGACACATGCGTGGGCGGTGGTCTCCGCTGGCGCAGCCTGTTCGCGCGCGGCGTTTGGTGGCAAGTGCCGGTAGCGTAATGCTTGAAATCGTCGGTGCCCGGGAACTCCGGGCACCTTGCCATGCGGCGTTATGCGTTACGCCAGCGGCGTATTGGAGATGATCTCCACCCAGTAGCCGTCCGGGTCCTTGATGAAGGCCAGGTGCTTCATGCGGCCGTCTTCCAGGCGTTTCTGGTACGGCACGTTGAGGCTGTCGAAACGCGCGCAGGCGGCGTGGATGTCCGGTACCGAGATGCAGATGTGGCCGAAGCCGCGTGGGTCGCTGTTGCCGTCGTGGTAGACCGGGCCGTCCTGGGTTTCGGTGCCGTGGTTGTGGGTGAGTTCGAGCACGCCGGGGATGCCGGCCATCCACAGCCGACGCGCGGCATCGTCGTCGGGGATCGCGGTGCCGTCGGGCAGCAGGGCCAGGAAGTACAGGCTGAACTGCGCATCGGCAAAATGGCGCGCATCCAGCAGGCGGAAGCCCAGCACGCGCGTATAGAAATCCAGCGAACGCTGCGCATCCTTGATGCGCAGCATGGTGTGGTTGAACACGAAGCCGGCGGTGTCGGCAGGTGCGGCGCTGGCGCCGGGGACGTGTTGCAGGTCGGTCAAGGGCATTGTGGTCTCCTCGGTGGAATGTGGTGGCAGGTCGGGCTGCGCTGGGTGCCGATGGTAGCGGGGCAGGGGTTGTCGGTATGTCTGCAGGGTGCGCATCGGTGATCTGGCGTCGCGCTCCGATCGATCGCGCGCGACAGCACGACTTGCGCTGGTCAAGCGCGTGGCATGGGCCTGCATTGGAATCCCAATGGCCAGGCCCATGCGCACACCGGCTGTCTCAGAACCAGATGCGCACGCCGGCGACGAACCGGCTGTCGCGTGCAGGCTCATCGTCGATCGCAGCGCGGCGGGCGGTGTCGCCGAAGCTGCGGCTGTGCACCCAGCCGATATAGGGCGCGAAGCGGCGGGTGATCTCGTAGCGCAGCCGCAGGCCGACCTCGACCTGCTCCAGGCCGCTGTCGACGCCGCGCCGGTCATCATCGGTGAGGGCGATGCTGGCTTCCACACGCGGTTGCAGGATCAGCCGGTTGGTGAGCAGCACCTCGTACTCGCCCTCCAGCCGCAAGGCGGCGCGGCTGCCACTGCCGACGTAGAGCGTGGCTTCGGTCTCGAACTTGTAGGGTGCCAGTCCCTGCACGCCGAAGGCGGCCCAGCTGCGATGCTCGCCCGCCCCAATGTCCTGGCGTGCACCGACCAGCAGATCCCACCATGGCGAGATGGCGTGGCCATAGAACGCCTCCACCGATGCGGCCTGCGTGCGCCCGTCCTGCCGCTCACCTTCGCTGCGCAACCAGAGCCGGTCGATATCGCCACCGATCCAGGCGCGTGCTTCCCAGTCCTGGCCACTGCCACGCGTGGTGTCGAAGGCTTCCAGCCGATCGAGCAGGACGTAGTGATTGATGCCTGGCGCGTGCATCGCATGGTGCTGCAGGGGTGCGAATGCCGCAGCGATTTCCTCGGCCGTGGGCTCGGGGATCGGCATGCGTGGCACTGCGCTGGCGGTGGGTGATGCCGGTGTTTGCGTGGTTGCTTCGGGATGCGGCGCGTGTTCCATCGCGGCGTGATCCATCGCCCCGTGCTGCGCCTGTCCATGTTGCATCGACGCATGCTCCATGGACGCGCGCTCCATCGACGCGTGCTCCATCGCGTCGTGGTCGCTGTCTACCTGTGATTGCAGGGTGGGGTCCAGGTGTGGATCGGCGGAGGTCTGGTGTACGGCATGCTGGACATCGGCGTGCTGCATGCCGGCGTGGTGCGTCGATGTCGGCACTGCCGAAACGTCGGCGTGTACCGCGCGTTGCGCAGGCGTGCCGTCAGCAGCGGTTGTCGATGCCGATGCCGATGCCGATGTGGTGCTGGAGTGCTGCACGTGGTGCAGATGCGCATGATCCATCTGCATTGCATCTGCGCTCACCTGCGCGGATGACGGCGATGTCTCTGTCGCGATGGATGTCTGCGGCTGGGAACCCGTTGCCTGCTCAGCCATCTGCATTGCATGCGCGTCATCGGCATGCGCGGATGACGCCATCGCTGCATGCTGATGCTCCTGTGCAGCAGCCGATGCGCTCAGCAGTAGTGCGAGCAGCGCCACGTGTTGCGTATGCAGTGCGCTCATGCCTCCACCCGCACTTCGCGCATCATGCCCGCTTCCATGTGGTACAGCAGATGGCAATGGTAGGCCCAGCGGCCCAGCGCATCGGCGCGCACGCGATAGCTGCGGCGCGTGCCGGGCGGCATGTCGATGGTGTGCTTGCGCACCTGGAAGTTGCCGTCGGCGTCTTCCAGATCGCTCCACATGCCGTGCAGGTGGATGGGGTGCTGCATCATGGTGTCGTTGACCAGCACGATGCGCAGCCGCTCGCCGTACTGCAGCCGCAAGGGCTCTGCCGAGGCGAAGGCGATGCCGTCGAACGACCAGGCGAATTTCTCCATATGCCCGGTCAGATGCAGTTCGATCTCGCGCCCGGGCTCACGGCCGTCCGGATCCTCGAACAGGCTGTGCAGGTCGGCGTAGCACAGCACCCGGCGGCCGTTGTCGCGCAGGCCAACGCCGGGGTCGTCCAGGCGCGGCGCGGTGGCATTGCTGCGCATGTCGATCAAGGGATTGCCCTGTTCGCTGGCATGGTGGTGCGGTGTCTTGCTTTGCGCATCGCCGCTTGCATGCCCGTGCATCTGCGCGGTCGGCATCGGCATCGCCATCGCGTGCGCTGCATGCGGGTCGCTGTGCGTCGTGTCGGCATCGTGCATGGCGTGACCTGCATGCGCCATGCCATCGCCGTGCCCCATGTCCTGCATGGTGAGGATCGCGCGCGGATCCAGCGCCGGTATCGGCGCCTGCAATCCCTGCCGCACCGCCAGCGTGCCGCAGGCGAAACCGGTGCGGCCCATGTCCTGCGCGAACAACGTAAACGCATCCTGGCCGATGGGTTCGACCAGCACGTCGAAGGTTTCGGCGGCGGCGATGCGCAGCTCGTCAACGCTGACCGGATGCACGTACTGGCCGTCGGCGGCCACCACGGTCATGCGCAGGCCGGGGATGCGGATGTCGAAGTAGGTCATCGACGAGCCGTTGATGAAACGCAGCAGCACCTTCTCGCCGGGGGTGAACAGTCCGGTCCAGTTGCCTGCCGGGGCGACGCCATTGAGCAGGTAGGTATAGGTGTTGGCGTTGACGTCGGACAGGTCGGTCGGGGTCATGCGCATGCGCCCCCACATGCCGCGATCGGCCAGTGTCGCGCGCAGGCCTTCTTCGCGCGCATCGCGCAGGAAATCGCCCACCGTGCGCTGCGCGTAGTTGTCGTGGCTGGGCATCTGCTTGAGCCGCCGGAACAGCGCGGCCGGGTCCAGGTCGGTCCAGTCCGAGAGCAGCACCACATGCTCGCGGTCGTGCCGATACGGCGGCGGCGCCAGCGGGTCGATGACGATGGCGCCATACAAGCCAGCCTGCTCCTGGAACATCGAATGGCTGTGATACCAGTAAGTGCCGGACTGGCGCAGCGCGAAGCGGTAGTGATACTCCTGGCCCGGCGCGATGCCGTCGAAACTCATCCCCGGCACGCCATCCATGTTGGCCGGCAGCAACAGGCCGTGCCAGTGCACCGAGGCGGGTTGGTCGGCCAGCGCATTGCGCACGCGCACGCTGACCGTGTCGCCCTCGCGCCAGCGCAGCGTGGGCGCCGGCAGGCTCTGGTTGACGGTGATGGCGCGGCGCGTGCGCCCGGTGAGGTTGACCGGCATGCGGCCGATCTGCAGCGATTGGTTGCTGCCGCGCAACTCGGGCGTCGCCGGGGGCGCGGCACGTGCAGCGCCGCGCCACAGCCCGCCGGTGGCGGCAACGCCGCCCAGGGCAAGGCCTTGCACGAAGCGGCGTCGGCTCAGGCCCCCATTGGAGGGTGGATCGAAAGAAGTTGGATCGAAAGACATGGCATCTCCACTGCGGCCCACCCACGAAGGCGGGCGCATGCATCGCTGGGAAACCCACGCAACACGCGCGGGACCGAGGACGGCCAAGGCCGTCGGCGCTCAGGCGATGGGAGGTCGAACCGGTTGCTCGGGCACCGGGCTGCCGCGCCCTTCGGCCAGGGTGGCAGGCAGCGTATGGCGGCCAGGCAGGCCGGCGGGCACCGCAGGCAGGGTCAGCAGGGCGAGGCTGCAGTGCTGCAGGCAATCGCAGCTGCCCAGCTTGCAGCAATCGGCCGCGTGCGCGTGCTTGGCCTGGTCCGGGGTATGCGCCGCAACGGGTGGCTGCGTGTCCTCATGGCACGGCAACGCGGCCGGCATCGCCGCGTGCGCCATCGCTGCGGCCGACGCCGTCCCGGCCGAGGCCATGGCCGGCAGCGCCATGCCCACCGACGCCCAGGCGCCGGTGGCCGTATTGGCAACCAGGCACAGGCACAGCAGCAGGCGGAGCAGGCAACGCAGCACGGGCAGTCAGGGCGGCGGACAGGTGCGGCCAGCATAGCACCGGCGCCCAGCTGTCCGCCCGATGACCCGCCCGCCGTGGCCGCGCGCCAGGCAGCGGTAGAATTGGCGCTTCCTTCGCCGCACAGTCCTGCCATGTCGCAGCGCCAGTGGGTGGCCGCCGCCATCCAGAAGATCGAGGCCGATTTCAACCGTTCGGCCGACACCCACCTGATTCCGATGGACCTGCCGGGCTTTCCGGGCATCGACCTGTATTTCAAGGACGAGTCCAGCCACCCGACCGGCAGCCTCAAGCACCGGCTGGCGCGCTCGCTGTTTTTGTATGCGCTGACCAACGGCTGGCTGCGTGCGGGGCGGCCGGTGATCGAGGCGTCCAGTGGCTCGACCGCCATTTCCGAGGCCTATTTCGCGCGGCTGCTGGGTGTGCCCTTCATCGCGGTGATGCCGGCGTCGACCTCGCCGGAAAAGATCGCCGCGATCCAGTTCCAGGGCGGCCGCTGCCATCTGGTCGAACGTGCCTGCGATCTGGACAGTGCCTCGCACCAGCTCGCACGCGAGACCGGTGGCCATTTCATGGACCAGTTCACCTACGCCGAGCGCGCCACCGACTGGCGCGCCAACAACAACATCGCCGAATCGATCTTCAAGCAGCTGGCCGAGGAGCCGCATCCGATTCCCGACTGGATCGTCTGCAGCCCCGGCACCGGCGGCACCAGCGCCACGCTGGGCCGCTATGCGCGCTATCGGCGCCACGCCACCCGCATCCTGTGCGCCGACCCGGAAGTGTCGGTGTTCTTCGACGGTTATTGCCGCGCGGTGGACGGGCAGTGCCCCAAGGAGCTGGCCATCACCGGCGGCTCGCGCATCGAAGGCATCGGCCGCCCGCGGGTGGAGTCCAGCTTCATCGCCAGCTGCGTGGACATGATGATCAAGGTGCCCGACGCCCTGAGCCTGGCGGCGATGCGCCATGTCAGCGCCACGCTCGGCCGCCGCGTCGGTGGTTCCACCGGCACCAACTTCGTCGGCGTGCTGCAGGCCGCCCAGCGCATGCGCCAGGCCGGCCGCAGCGGCTCCATCGTCACCATCCTGTGCGATGCCGGCGAGCGCTACGCGCACAGCTACTACGACCCGGCCTGGTACGCGGCGCGCGAGATCGACGTCACCGACAGTGATGCGGCCATTGCCATCGCCGTCAACGGCGGCGACTTGCCGGCGCTGCCTTGTGCAGCGCTGGAATGACCGCCATATCCTGCACGCCGCTGGCAAAACCGTTGCGTATCGCAACCTCTGCCAGCACCTCATCCTGATTCCTGATCCAGTCCACTGCCGGAGCGCCCCATGACCAACCCGCTGCTCGACCTGTCCGGACTGCCGTCCTTCGATGCGATCCGCCCCGAGCACGTGGGCCCAGCGATCGATCAACTGCTGGCCGACGCCGAGGCCGCAGTGAAAGCGGCCGAGCAGGTCAGCCCGGTCAGCTGGGACAGCTTCGTGGTGCCGCTGGACGATGCCACCGAGCGGCTGTGGCGCGCCTGGGGCCAGGTCGGCCATCTGCAGGCGGTGGTCAACACGCCGGAGCTGCGCGAGGCCTACAACAGCAACCTGCCCAAGCTCAGCCGCTTCGGCAGTGCGCTGGCGCAGAACCTGGCGCTGTACGCGCAGTACAAGGCGCTGGCCGACGCGCCGGAAGCGGCGCACTACGACGCCGCGCGGCGCAAGGTGCTGGAAAACGCGCTGCGCGATTTCCGCCTCGGCGGTGCCGAGCTGGATGACGCGTCCAAGGCCCGGTTTGCGCAGGTCCAGGAAGAACTGTCCGCGCTGGCCGCCAAGTTTTCGCAGAACGTGCTCGATGCCACCGATGCATGGTCGTACGTGAGCGAAGACGAAAGCGAGCTGTCCGGCCTGCCGGCCGAAGTGGTCGCCGCGGCACGCGCCGCCGCCGAAAAGGACGGCGTGCCGGGCTGGAAGCTCACCTTGCAGATGCCGTGCTACCTGCCGGTGCAGACCGATGCGGACAATCGCGAACTGCGCGCGCGGCTGTATCGCGCCAACGCCGAGCGCGCCTCTGAGTTCGGCGATGCGGCGCTGGACAACAGCGCCAATATCGATCGTATTCTGGCCCTGCGCGCCGAGCTGGCGCAGCTGCTCGGGTTTGCCAGTTACGCGGAGTATTCGGTCGCCACCAAGATGGCGCAAAGCCCGGACGAAGTGATGGGCTTCCTGCGCGATCTGGCGGTGCGCGCCAAGCCGTATGCGCAACGCGATCGCGCCGAACTCGAAACCTTTGCACGCGATGCGCTGGGCCTGGACGAACTGCAGGCCTGGGATCTGGCCTACGCCAGCGAAAAACTCAAGCAGGCGCGCTACAGCTTCTCCGAGCAGGAGGTGAAGCAGTACTTCACCGAGCCGAAGGTGCTGGCCGGCCTGTTCGATGTGATCCACAGCCTGTATGGCCTGACCGTCAAGCTCGATCGTGCGCCGGTCTGGCATGAGGACGTGCGCTTCTATCGCCTGGAAGATGCGCAGGGCGCGCTGGTCGGCCAGTTCTATCTGGACCTGTACGCGCGCGAAGGCAAGCGGGGCGGTGCGTGGATGGACGATTGCCGCAACCGCCGCGACACCGCCAATGGCGTGCAGACGCCGCTGGTGTATCTGGTGTGCAACTTCGGCCGCGGCAGTGGCGATGCCCCGGCCACGTTCCGGCATGGCGAAGTCACCACGCTGTTCCATGAAATGGGCCACGGCCTGCATCAGTTGCTCACGCGCATCGGCGAACTGGGCGTGGCCGGCATCAACGGCGTGGAATGGGACGCGGTGGAGCTGCCCAGCCAGTTCATGGAGAACTTCTGCTGGGAATGGGAGCGCGTGCAGGCGATGACCGCGCACGTGCAGACCGGCGAGCCGCTGCCGCGCAACCTGTTCGATCGGCTGCTGGCCGCGCGTAATTTCCAGAGCGGCATGTTCACCGTGCGCCAGTTGGAGTTCGCGTTGTTCGACATGCAGCTGCACAGCAGCTTCGACCCGACCCAGGACAACGTGCTGCAGCTGATCGAGCGCGTGCGCGACGAGGTGGCGGTCAACCGCCCGCCGGCATGGAATCGCTTCCCGCACCAGTTCAGCCACATCTTCGCTGGCGGATACGCGGCCGGTTACTACAGCTACAAGTGGGCCGAGGTGCTCAGCGCCGATGCCTACGCTGCCTTCGAGGAAGCGCCCGAGCAGGTGGCCGACACCGGCGCGCGTTTTCGCCATGAAGTGTTGTCGCGTGGCGGCAGCCGCAGCGCGGCCGACAACTTCCGCGCTTTCCGTGGGCGCGCGCCGAGCATCGATGCGCTGTTGCGGCATAACGGCATGGCCGGCTGAGCCGGGATTGGGGGATCGGGAGCGGGGAGTGCCAAGCGTGCGCTCTCGGCACACCGCCCCCAATTTCCGGTTCCGCGCGGCGCCTTGCGCCGTGCCACTACAACCGGCCGAACACCAGCGCCGCGTTGGTGCCGCCGAAGCCGAAGCTGTTGGACATCACCGTATTCAACGTGGCGTCCCGGGTCTGCCGCAGGATCGGGAAGCCTTCGGCGCGCGGGTCGAGTTCGTCGATATGCGCCGAGCCGGCCATGAAGCCGTCACGCAGCATCAGCAGGCTGTAGATCGCCTCGTGCACGCTGGCGGCGCCCAGCGAGTGGCCGGACAGTGCCTTGGTCGAGGACAGCGGCGGCACGTTGTCGCCGAACACCTCGCGCACCGCGCCCAGTTCGGTGACATCGCCCAGTGGCGTGGAGGTGCCGTGGGTGTTGAGGTAGTCGATCGGCTGCGTCAGGCCGTGCATGGCCATGTGCATGCAGCGCACCGCACCTTCGCCGCTGGGCGCGACCATGTCGGCGCCATCGGAGGTCACGCCATAACCGAGCAATTCGGCATGGATGTGCGCGCCGCGCGCGATGGCGTGGTCGTAGTCCTCCAGCACCAGCATGCCACCGCCGCTGCCGATGACGAAGCCATCGCGCTGCGCATCGTAGGGGCGCGAGGCCACCGCCGGGCGGTCGTTGAAGCCGGTGGACAACGCGCCCATCGCATCGAACATCACGCTCATGGTCCAGTGCAGTTCTTCGCCGCCGCCGGCGAACATCACATCCTGCGCGCCATGCCGGATCAGATCGGCGGCCGCACCAATGCAATGCGCCGAGGTCGCGCAGGCCGCCGACAGCGAATAGCTCAGGCCGCGGATCTTGAACGCGGTTGCCAACGAGGCGGAGACCGACGAGCACATCGTGCGCGGCACCATGTACGGGCCGACCTTGCGCACGCCGCGGTTGCGCAGCAGATCGGCGGTTTCCACCTGCCACTGGCTGGACCCGCCACCGGAGCCGGCAATCAGGCCGGTGCGCAGGGCGCTGACCTGCTCGGCATCCAGTCCGGCATCGGTGATCGCATCGCGCATGGCCAGATAGGCGTAGGCCGAGGCATCGCCCATGAAGCGTTTGAGCTTGCGGTCGATCAGGCTGTCCAGATCCAGCGCCACCGCGCCGCCCACCTGGCTGCGCAGGCCGGCCTCGGCATGATCGGGCAATGCGGTGATGCCCGAGCGGCTCTCGCGCAAGGCGCTGGAGACGGTGTCCAGATCATTGCCCAGACAGGACGTGATGCCCATTCCGGTGACGACGACACGACGCATCAGAAATTCTCCGTTGAGGTGAACATGCCCACGCGCAGATCGTTGGCCGTGTAGATTTCGCGCCCGTCCACCAACATGCGTGCATCGCTCTGCGCCATCACCAGCTTGCGGTTGATCACGCGGCTGACATCGATTTCGTAACTGACCAGTTTGGCGCTGGGCAACACCTGGCCGGTGAACTTGACCTCGCCGCAGCCCAGTGCGCGGCCGCGGCCTGCGGCACCGATCCAGGTGAGGAAGAAGCCGGTCAGCTGCCACATCGCGTCCAGGCCCAGGCAGCCGGGCATCACCGGGTCGTCGATGAAATGGCAGCCGAAGAACCACAGGTCCGGGCGCACGTCGAGTTCGGCGCGGATCACCCCCTTGCCGTGCGCGCCGCCGCTGTCGCTGATCTCGGTGATGCGGTCGAACATCAGCATCGGATCGTTGGGCAGGCGGGCACTGTCGGGCCCGAACAATTCCCCGCGCGCGCTGGCCAGCAGCTGGTCGCGCGAGTACGCACTTTGACGAGTCATGACGAACGTTTCCTGCAAGAAGCGAAAGGCGAGGCGGGCAAGGGTGCATGAGGGCGCGCGGTTCAATCAAACGTTTTATCCGTACGCATGCGTGCTGTTTTCAGCCGCGCGCGCAGTGCGGCAAGCGCGTTGTGCCGACAATAGCGAGCGCAGGCGACGGCCTTCGGCCAAGCGCGGCCAGGCGTGCGTACTCGGGGCGGGACGCTGGGAAAAAAAGACGCAGTGGCGCGTCCTGCCGACGCTTGCGTCCGTTCGCGCCCGGGCTGCCTGAGCCGGCGCAAGGCGTGAGACGCGGCTGATTTATCATTGCCGGTACGCTTTCGGAGAGATGCCAGCTTGATGCGCAAGATCGTGCACGTGGACATGGATGCGTTCTACGCGTCCGTGGAGCAACGTGACGACCCATCGCTGCGTGGCAAGCCGGTGGTGGTGGCCTGGCGCGGTGCGCGCTCGGTGGTGTGCGCGGCCTCGTACGAAGCGCGCACCTATGGCATCCGTTCGGCCATGCCGGCGCTGCGTGCCGAGCGCCTGTGTCCGGATGCCGTATTCGTGCCGCCGGATTTCGCGCGCTACAAGGCGGTGTCGCGGCATGTGCGCGAGATCTTTCATCGCCACACCGATCTGGTCGAGCCGCTGTCCCTGGACGAGGCCTATCTGGACGTCACGCAGGCCAAGACCGGCATGCAGCTGGCCACCGAAATCGCGCAGCTGATCCGCACCCAGATCCGCGAGGAAACCCGGCTCACTGCATCGGCCGGCATCGCACCGAACAAGTTCCTGGCCAAGATCGCCTCGGACTGGCGCAAGCCCGATGGGCAGTTCGTCATCGCGCCCAGTCGCGTGGATGCGTTCCTGCTGCCGCTGCCGGTCAACCGCATTCCCGGCGTGGGCAAGGTGATGGATGGCAAGCTGGCGGCGTTGGGCATCGTCACCGTGGCCGATCTGCGGCTGCGCCCCCTGGAAGAACTGCAGGCCCATTTCGGCAGCTTCGGGCAGAGCCTGTACCGGCGCGCGCGCGGCATCGACGAACGCCCGGTCGAGCCGGATCAGGAGGTGCAGTCGGTGTCCTCGGAAGATACCTTCAGCGAGGACATCGCATTGGAGGCACTGGATCCGCACATCCTGCGCCTGGCCGAGAAGACCTGGCTGGCCACGCGCCGCACCGAGCGTATCGGGCGCACCGTGGTGCTCAAGTTGAAGACCTCCAACTTTCGCATCCTGACCCGTTCCTACACGCCGGATCAGCCACCGGCCTCGCTGGAGGCATTGGCGGAGATCGCGCTGGCGCTGACCCGGCGCGTGGAGTTGCCCGACGACACGCGCTATCGCCTGGTCGGTGTGGGCTTGAGCGGTTTCAGCGACGCGGAAGCGGGCGCGGTGCAGGGCGAGTTGTTCGGCGAGATGCCGCAGGCACAGTGAGTGCGCGTGCCGTACCCGCGTTGCTGCGTACGTGGCGTGCAGCGTGCAGCGATGACGGCAACCACGCGCGCCTGCGCACCTGCATCGGCGCCTGCATTGAGCATCCGCAGTGCGCCACGGTGACGCGCCCTGAATCCCGTCGCTCGTACACTGCAGGCCGCTCCCCCAACGAGACTGTGCGCATGTTTCCGTATCCGCTGGTGATCTTCGACCTGGATGGCACGCTGGTGGACAGCGCACCCAATATCGCCGAAGCGCTCAATGCCACCTTGCAGGAACTCGGGCTGCAGCAGTTCAGCGAGGCGACGATCCGCAGCTGGATCGGTGAAGGAGTGCACGTGCTGCTCGCCACCGCCTTGCGCGAAGCCGGCGGCACGCACGATGCCGATACCGAGATGCCGGTGATGATGCGTCACTACCAGGCCAGCCTGCTGCACAACCCGCAGCTCTATCCCGGTGTTGCCGAGGCATTGGTTGGCCTGCGCCAGGCCGGTGCCACGCTGGCGTTGTGCACCAACAAGCCCGCGCGCTTCATCGCGGCGCTGCTGGAGCATCTTGGCATCGCTGCGCATTTCAGCAGCGTGCTCGGTGGCGATTCGCTGCCGCAGCGCAAACCCGATGCGGCGCCGCTGCTGCACCTAGCCAGCCAGTTCCGGCTCACCCCGCAGCAGTGCCTGATGGTCGGCGATTCGGCCACCGATGCGGCGGCGGCAAACGCCGCGGCGATGCCGCTGGCGATGGTGCGTTACGGCTATCTGCGCGGCTTCGATGTGCACAGCGCCGGGGCGGTGGCGATCATGGATGACATGCGCGAGCTGCTTGCCTTGAAGCAGAACGCGCAAGGGGATCGACACCGGGTGTAGGCAGCGTCCAGCATGGCTTGCAGCAGCAATGCCGCACTCGGCTCGCCGCCCTGGATCAACGTCGCAGGCATGAAACCGGCAGCGTAAGCCAGCCGGCATGCGCACCTGTCTGCAGTGGTGCGCAGCGCCTTGCGACAAAGCGCTGCTCTGGTTCCGCCAGTGCCGCATGCCGCTCCGCTAGCGCGTTCGTTCCATTTGAGAATGAATCGCATCCGTGTAGAATGTGCGGACAATTTTGACTGCGTCAGCGCCTGGCAAGCACATCATGCGCCTGCTGCACGCAGCTTCCCCACGTATCACCTCAAGCCGTCGCCAGAGGTCCATCGCCTGTCGAGAGGTTTGAGAATGTCCGCATCACGCCGGTCATGGATGTCTGCGTCTGCACGTCGGCCCGTGTTGTCCCACCGTCAGCTGGTGCTGGCCATTGCGCTCGGCTGTGGCAGCGGCATCTGCAGCGCATCGGCCGAAGACGCCGCGGCCGAGCCGCAGTCGCTGGACACCGTGCACGTCACCGCCGCGCAGATCGCCCGCCAGGCCCTGGGGTCATCGGTCATCACCGCCGAGGACATCGAACGGCGTCCGCCGGTCAACGATCTGTCGCAGTTGCTGCGCACCATGCCGGGCGTCAACCTCACCGGCAACAGTGCCTCCGGCCAGTACGGCAACAATCGCCAGATCGATCTGCGCGGCATGGGCCCGGAAAACACGCTGATTCTAGTCGATGGCAAACCGGTGGGATCGCGCGATGCGGTGCGCATGGGCCGCAGCGGCGAGCGCAATACGCGCGGCGACACCAACTGGGTACCGGCCGAAGCGGTGGAGCGTATCGAAGTGCTGCGCGGCCCGGCGGCGGCACGTTATGGCTCCGGTGCCTCCGGCGGCGTGGTCAACATCATCACCAAGAAGCCCACCGGCGATCTGACCGGCTCGATGAGCATGTTCGGCCTGGTGCCGCAGCACAGTGCCGAAGGCGGCGGCCAGCGTGCCGGCTTCCAGCTCAGCGGACCGCTGAGCGATACGTTCTCCTTCCGCCTGTATGGAAACCTCAACAAGACCGATCCGGATTCGCTGGAGCTCAATCGCCGCTTTGCCAGCAGTGCCGCCGCGGTGCCGCCGGCCGGGCGCGAGGGCGTGCGCAACAAGGACATCAACGGCCTGCTGCGCTGGGATCCGGTCGAAGGCCAGGTGATCGAACTCGATGCCGGCGTCAGCCGCCAGGGCAATCTGTATGCCGGCGATCGTGCGGTCAGCGCCGATGGCCTGGCCGGTGCCGACCTGGGCGCCTTGTTCGGCAGCGAAACCAACACCATGATCCGCCGCACCGCCTCGCTGACCCATCGCGGCACCTGGGCGCTCGGCACCTCGCGCCTCACCGCCGCCTATGAAGGCACCGACAACACCCGCCTCAACGAAGGCCTGGCCGGCGGGCCGGAAGGCTCCATTGCCGCCAGCCTGCTCAACTCCACCGCCACGCTCGACAATCTCAACATCGACGGCGAGTTCAACCTGCCGCTGCAGGCCTGGGCCGAGCAGGTGCTGACGCTGGGCTTCGAGCGCCGCCAGAGCCGCCTCAGCGATGCGTATTCGATGTCGCAGACGGTGAGCGCCGGCGGCGGCTTTCCCGGTCTTGCCAATGGCACGCGCAGCCCGCGCAGCGAGGCCACGCTCAGCGCGGTGTATCTGGAAGACAACATCTACGCCAGCGAGCGGCTAACGCTGACCCCGGGTGTGCGGCTGGATCACCACAGCCAGTTCGGCAACAACCTCAGCCCCAGCCTCAACGTGCAGTACAAACTCAGCGAAGACTGGTTGCTCAAGGGCGGCATCGCGCGCGCCTTCAAGGCACCCAACCTGTACCAGTCCAACGCCAATTATCTGTATTACACGCGCGGCAATGGCTGCCCGGTGCTGTTCCCCAATCTCGGCTCGGGCTGCTATATCCAGGGCAACGACGATCTCGATCCGGAGACCAGCATCAACAAGGAAATCGGCATCGAGTGGGCGCCGCAGACCGGTCACCATGCCTCGCTGACGTATTTCCACAATGCCTACGACGACAAGATCGTCGCCGGAATGGTGCCGGTCGGGGTCACGGTCGACCGGCGCGGGCAGGTGTTCCAGTGGACCAACGCATCGGAAGCGATCGTGCAGGGGGTGGAAGGCAATCTCACCCTGCCGCTGCTGGGCGAGCAGGGCCGCGTGTTGAAGTGGAATACCAATGTCACCTACATGATCGAGAACAAGAACACCGCCACCGATCAGCCGCTGTCGGTGATCCCGGAATACACGGTCAACACCACGCTGGATTGGCAACCGACCCAGGCCTTGTCGTTGCTGCTCACCGGCACCTTCTACGGCAAACAGGAATCGGCCACGCAATCGAGCACCAGCGGCGGCGCCATCGCCCCCGACTCGCGCGACCCCTACGATCTGTGGGGCGTCAGTGCGCGTTACCGCATCACCCGCAAGGTCAGCGTGGGCGTCGGTGTGGACAACCTGTTCGACACCCGTCTGTTCCGCGAAGGCACCAACAACACCAGCGGTGCAGCGGGTGCAGCTACCCACAACGAGCCCGGTCGCGCGTATTGGGCGAGCCTGAGTTTCGGTTTCTGACAGCAATGCGGCAGCGCGCGCGAACGTGGGCGCACGACGAGGAGAACATGCAGTGACGCGACATGATTCCTGGTGGCTTGCCTGTGCCGGCGTGCTGACGTGGATCGTCGGCACGGTGCCGGCTTTCGCACAGCCGGACCTGAGCCGCACGATCGGCAGCACTGTCGCCGATCGCCCCAGTGCCTCGTATGTCTTCAGCGCAGTGCGCCTGGATTCGGCCGATGGCCAACGCCATTACCGCGTGCGCATTGCCACCCCCAAAGCGGCGCCACCGCCGGCGGGATATCCGGTGGTGTATCTGCTGGATGGCAATGCGGCATTGATGGAACTGGATGAGCGCCTGCTCGACAGCCTGTCCACCCACGGCGATGCGCCGGTGCTGGTGTTCATCGCCGACGACAGCGCATTGCGCATCGATGCGGTGGGGCGCAGCCTGGACTACACGCCTGCGCGCTACGACGACGGGCGGGTGGAAACCGATCCGCTGAATCCACAGCGCAGGACCGGCGGTGCGGCGGCATTCACGCAGCTGATCGCCACACGTATTCGCCCGCAGGTGGAAGCGCGCGTGGCGGTGGATCGTCAGCGGCAGACGCTCTGGGGCCATTCGTATGGCGGGCTGTTCGTGCTGCAGGTAGTGCTGACGCAGCCGCAGCTGTTCCAGCACTATGTCGCGGTCGATCCGTCGCTGTGGTGGGGCGATGGGTTTATCGTGCAGCAGGCGCAGCGAGTGGTCGAGCAAGCCTGGGACGCCTCGGCAGACATACAGCAAGCCACGCGTCGTCTGACGCTGCTGGCAGGCGAGGGCGGAGCACCGGCGAACCCTGCAAGACCGGATCGTCCGGGGCGGCCGCGTGCAGATCCACGTGCCGCACAACACCTCGTAGCGCTGCTGTCGGCGTTACCGGGCCTCACCGCCGAGTACCGACCGCTGCCCGGCCTCAGCCATGGCCAGACGCTGGGTGCATCGCTGGCACCGACGTTGCGCGATGCAGCGGCGCGTTGACGACACTCCATCAAGCAGGCGATCGAAGCGACGCCGCGCTGGGCATCAACAGGTGCGCTCTCGCCGATCGCAGCGCTGGCGACGCACGCATGCGGCGGCGGCCACCCGGCACAGGCGCTCAGTCGTCGTGCGTCTGGCCCAGGTCCGCAGCGTCGTCGGCAGCCTCGATCAGGTCGCCATGTGTGTCGTCGTTATCGGCACGTGCGTAGTGCACGGTTTCCACCGGCCCGGCGACCGCGCGGCCGCGCACCGGCAACAGCGCGCTCGCCGCTTCGTATTCGGCCAGCAAGGCATGCCGGCGCGCTTCCGGCACGTCCTGCCAATGGCAGTCGGTCAACGCGCCTTCCAGCGAATACAGCAGGTTGAGACTGGGCTTGAAGCCGGCGCGGCGCACCTTGACGAATGCGCCCACCGCGCCTACCGCCTGCAGATCCTGCTGCGTGCGCAGGCCGACCTGGCGCAGCCACGCTGCACTTTTCGGGCCGATGTTGCGCAGCCGTTCGGTGGTCACGTCAGCGCGCCGACAAAGACCTGCGCAATGGCTTCCAGGCCGCGCTGATCGTCGGCGTCGAAGCGATCCAGCTCCGGGCTGTCCAGATCCAGCACGCCGATCAGCACATCGCCCTTGACCAGCGGGATCACCAGCTCCGAGCGCGAGGCCGAATCGCAGGCGATATGCCCGGGGAAGGCATCCACGTCGGCAATACGCTGACTCTGCCGGGTGCTGGCGGCCGCGCCGCACACGCCCTTGTCCAGCGGAATGCGCACGCAGGCCGGCAAGCCCTGGAACGGCCCCACCACCAGCTCGCGGCCGTCGTAGAAATAGAAGCCCGCCCAGTTGAGCGACGGTAGCGAATTGAAGATCAGCGCAGCCAGGTTGGCGGCATTGGCGATCCGATCCGGCTCGCCGTGCACCAGTGCCTGGGCCTGGGCGGTGAGCTGGGCGTATTGTTCCGGCTTGCTGCCGGTCAGCGAAGAGGTGGCGAACATGGCCGAAGTTTAGCAGCGGCCGTCCGCAGCGGCATTGCGACTCAGCCGCGCGTTCGGATCCGCACGCTATGCTGCGCGCCCCCACGGCAACCGCGGCGCGGCCGCAGGAACAGACGCATGCAGCTTCCGGCGTTGTATGTCACCGGCACCGACACCGGCATCGGCAAGACCATGGCCAGCACCGCGCTGCTGCACGCACTGCGCGCGCAAGGCCGCACGGCGGTGGGCATGAAGCCGGTGGCCAGCGGTTGCGAAAACACACCGCAGGGCTGGCGCAACGAGGACGCGCTGGCGCTGCAGGCCGCCAGTGCCCCGCAACCCCACTACGCCACCCTCAATCCCTATGCCTTGCCGGCACCGCTGGCACCGGAACTGGCTGCCGCCGATGTCGGTGTGACCCTGGCGCTGGAGCCGATCGCCCAGGCCTTCGCGCAACTGCGTGCGCAGGCCGAGGTGGTGGTGGTGGAAGGTGTCGGCGGCTGGGCTGCGCCGTTGAGTGCCGAGCTGGACCAGGCCGACCTGGTGCGCGCGCTCACGCTGCCCGTGGTGCTGGTGGTCGGCATCCGGCTGGGCTGCATCAATCACGCGCGCCTGACCGCTGCGGCGATCGCCGCCGACGGGCTGGACTGCATCGGCTGGATCGCCAACGAGATCGACCCGCAGATGGAGCGCATCGAGGAGAACATCGGCATGCTGCACCAGCGCCTGGCGATGCCGTGCTGGGGCCGGATCCGCTGGGCACCCGATGCCGACGCCGCCCGCCAGGCGCAAGGACTGCAGCTGCCAGCCTAGTTAGAGGCGGTCATTGCATGTTCTGCTGTTGCGGACAGGCTCTTCATCGGCCCGGGCTGCGGCCCGCGCGCGCGCTGTCGCAGAGATCAGGGCCGTGCTTCAGCTCGCCGCGCCTGCACTTCCGGCAAATGGGCGGTACGCCGTCGTTCCCGTGCACCCGGCTCCGGTACGCTGACTGCGGCGGCCCGCATGCCGGCGCTGGATCGAAGACGCCCGCACAGAAAGCAATAAAAAAGCCCGACAGAGGGAGGGATCTGTCGGGCCGGATTGCATGGGGGGAGGGACCCATGCAAAGACGCTGAATGTTGGCGGCCGTTACCTGCGCCGGTTCTTGCCTGTTGCGCCGGCCTGTTCGCTGCCGGTGTCGAACTGCTGCTTTGCAAACTGTCCAAGCTCGCTGGACATCTTCAATCCCATCCCAACCACTTCCTGATTGGCCGAAGCCAGGCGTTCCAGGTTGTCGCGGGCCAGCTGCAGGCCTTTTGGCCAGAGCGTCTGGTAGGCACCCAGGTCGCGTGCCTGCGCAAACTCACCGAAAAACGTGGTGGTTGCGTTGACGTTCTGCTCCAGCGTGTCCAATGCCAACTGGTTGGCACGTGCTGCGACAGAGGCGAACTGACTGGTGAAGCTGTTTTCGAACTGCGCCGACATTGCGAACCCCTCGGGGAAAGCCGTGACCGTTTGTTGCGTTGCAGCATACGCGGATATTGCTGCGATGCAACACGTTTGCTGAAAATTTCCGAAATCGCCCGGAAAATCGCGTGGAATCAATCAATTATCCGTGCCGCAGAAATGGCAAGGCCGCCCGGGAGGCGGCCTTGGGTCGCAGACTGCGCTACGTGATCAGCCGCGATAGCGGCAGCCGGAGGTGCAGGTTTCGTGCACCACGATTTCGCTCAACTGCGGCAGCGCCGGCTTGAGCTGGTTCCAGATCCAGATCGCCAGCCGCTCGCTGGTCGGGTTTTCCAGCCCCTCGATGTCGTTGAGGTAATGGTGGTCCAGGCGGTCGTAGATCGGTTGGAAGGCGGCCTTGATGTCGCCGAAATCCATGATCCAGCCGGTCTCGGCACCGGGTTCGCCGCTGACATGCAGCTCGACCCGGAACGAATGCCCGTGCAAACGGGCGCACTTGTGGCCGGGCGGCACATTGGGAAGCCGATGCGCGGCCTCGAGCGTGAAGACTTTGAAGATATCCATGCGCGCCATTGTAAGTGCGCTGGTGCCTGCCGGCTGCTCCGATCGCGGCGACACAGCGCCACGGTGCATCGACCTTGCGTGAACCAGAGCAGGCGTTGGCCGCGTCACGCCTGAGCGCCACGCCCGATCCATGCGCTCACATGCGGTCCGGCGCGCCTACCGTTTCGGACCGCCGGCGTGTGTCACCGCGCGTCATATCTCTATGCAGATCTGTAATTTTTGTTAATCGATTGCGCGTGGCCCACTGCAGCACCCCCATTCATGGAGGCCGTGCGTGAAGCGCCCGATGCCTTATCTGCTGTCCGCTGCCGTTCTGTCCGCGCTGATTCCCCTCGCC
This sequence comes from Xanthomonas sp. BRIP62409, assembly GCF_003992965.1. Lineage (NCBI taxonomy): Bacteria > Pseudomonadati > Pseudomonadota > Gammaproteobacteria > Lysobacterales > Lysobacteraceae > Xanthomonas > Xanthomonas sp. BRIP62409. The sequence continues at coordinate 76,130 of NZ_QEZJ01000030.1, forward strand.
CATGCCGATGACGCGACACCTGGCGCGGGCAAGACCCTGGCCACCGTCAGCGTCACCGGCTCCAACATCAAGCGCACCGATAGCGAAGGCCCGAACCCGGTGCAGGTGATCGACCGCCAGCAGCTGGAGCAGTCCGGCAAGGTCACCGTTGCCGACGCGCTGCGCGCGATTTCGGCCAACACCGGAAACGCCACCAACGAAACCACCAACAACGGGTGGGCCTCCGGCTCGGCGGGCATCGGCCTGCGCGGGCTGTCGCAGAAGAACACGCTGGTGCTGCTCAACGGACGCCGCCTGGCCAACTACGGCTTTCCTGCCAATGGCCTGGGCGACACCTTCGTCAACCTCAATGCGCTGCCGCTGGTGGCGGTGGAACGCATCGAGGTGCTCAAGGACGGCGCCTCCGCCGTATACGGCTCCGATGCGGTGGCCGGCGTGGTCAACATCATCACCCGGCAGGATTTCCAGGGTGTCGAGCTGGGCGTGAGCGGCGGCAGCTCCGATCAGGGCGGCATGGACACCCAGCGTGCCAAGTTCATCGGCGGCATCGGCGATCTTGACCGCGACGGCTACAACATCCTTTTCAGTTTCGACGCCTACAACCGCGACCGGCTGGATCAGGACCAGCGCGCGCTGACCCGCTCGGGCATCTACACCGACCTGCCCGGCGGGCGCTGGAACGGCTGGTCGGCCAAGGGCGCCCGTTACCTGGTCGGTGGCCGCTCGGTGCCGATGCTGGATCCGCAAGGCAACTGCCCCGCCGGGACGGTATTGACCGCCAGCGCACCGATCGACGGCCTGGCCGGCGACACCTGCGGCTTCAACCAGGCCCCGTTCACCACGCTGATCCCCTCGACCAAGCGCTATCAGGCCTACACCAACGCCACCTTCCGCCTCAGCGACACCGTCGAAGCCTTCGGCGAGGCGCTCTACAGCGAGGTCAAGGGCGTGTCGATCTTCGGCTCCAGCCCGTACTTCACCCTGGAGGGCGGCCGCTTTGCGTTGAACGCCAGCAGCGGGCTGGCCGAGCCGGTGTCCAACCTGCTGCCGGCCTCCAGCCCGTACAACCCGTACGGCAGCGCGGTGCCGATCGAATACACCTTCTTCGACCTGGGCCAGACGGTCAAAACCAATCGCTCGCAGTCCTACCGCTTTCTCGGCGGCGTGCGCGGCAAGACCGAGCGCTGGGATTGGGAAGCGGCGGCGTTCGCCGCGCGCAGCACCGAGCATGAGACCGTCTCCGGCGGTTTCGCCAATCGCTTCACCCTGGCGCAGGCGCTGGCCGACGGCAGCTACAACCTGTTCGATCCATCGGCCACGCCGCAGTCGGTGATCGACGGCATCAACCTCAGCACCTTGCGCCCGGCGCAATCGACGCTGCGCGGCGTCGATGCCAAGGTGTCCGGCAACCTGTTCGAGCTGCCGGCCGGCAGCGTCGGGTTCGCCGCCGGCGCCGAGTGGCGGCAGGAGGAACTGGTCTCGCGCAATCCCTGGCAGATCGATCAGGGCCTGCAGATCCGCCCTGCCATTGCCGCGGTGGATGGCGAGCGCAGGGTGTCGGCGCTGTATGCCGAGGTCAACCTGCCGCTGCTGCAGTCGCTGGAACTGCAGCTTGCCGGGCGCGGCGATCATTACAGCGATTTCGGCGAGGCGTTTTCGCCCAAGGCCAGCCTGCGCTGGCAACCGCTGGACGCCGTGCTGGTGCGCGCGGCCGCCTCGCGCGGATTTCGCGCACCTTCGCTGTCGGAGAATGCAGCCAGCACGAATATCTCCTACGGCTCGGTGGTCGACCCGTTCGATCCGGACGTGCCGGGCTCGCGCCAGAACCCGACCTTCTTCACCGTCGGCAACACCGCGCTCGAGCCCGAGCGCACGCGCAGCTACAACCTCGGCGTGGTGCTGTCGCCATGGGCCGACACCAGCCTGAGCGTGGACTGGTACAAGATCGAGCTGGAGAATCTGGTCGGCACCGGCAACAACGCCACCATCGTGCAGAACAACGACCCGGCCGACGTCATCCGCGACGCGCGCGGCACGCTGGTGGCGGTGTACAACCGCTACCAGAACCTCAGCGAACTGACGACCTCGGGCATCGATGTGGAACTGCGCCAGCGCTGGCGCACCGAAGCAGCTGGCGACTTTGGCCTCAACACCGCCTATACCCACGTGCGCGATTACCGTCGCCCCACCGTGGTCGGTGGCCAGTTGCAGGATTACGCCGGCAGCAATCTCGGCCCGTCGCTGCCACGCAACAAGGCCACCACCACGCTGGACTGGAACCTGGGCACCGTCAGCGCCGCACTGACCTGGTACTACACCGGCGGCTACGACCAGAAGGCCAGCGCGGCGGCCAGTGCGGTGCAGTCGCGCGTGGGCGACTACAACCAGTTCGACCTGTATCTGGGATACACCGGGATCGACAAGCTCACCCTGTATGCCAAGGTCGAGAACCTGGCCGACACGCAGCCGCCGGTCGATGCCTCGTTCCCGGGCATTCGCGCCCCTTACGACTTCACCCAGTACGACCTGCGTGGGCGCTACTTCACCGTGGGCCTGGACTATCGATTCTGATCGGCACACGCACGGCCCATGCACGCCCGTGCGATGGTGCGTGCTCCAGCGTGCTGTCTCAACCCAATCGCCGTTCGCCCCCGGACACTCTTCAAGGAACTCCGATGACGTCTTCGCAGCATGCCTGGCTGCTCGCCCTGGCCTTTGTCGCACCTTCCCTCGCCGCCCAACCTGCGGCCCAACCCGCTGCGCTGCCGGGTTACGACACCGCCGCCGCACAGGCGCAGCGCGCGCTGGAAGCGCGTTTCGATAGCGGCCTGAAGGACGCCGATTATCGTGGCTGGTTGAAGCAATGGGCGTCGGCGCCGAACCATGTGGGCGCGCCGCACAACCTGGAGAACGCCCGCGATCTGCAAAACCGCTTGCGCGGCTACGGGTGGGATGCGCGCATCGAAACCTTCCAGGTGCTGTGGCCCTCGCCCAGGAGCTCGCAGCTGGAACTGCTCGGTCCCAAACCGTATGTCGCGCGTTTGAAGGAGCCGCCGCTGCCAGGCGACAGCACCTCCACTCAAACCGAGAACGTCTTGCCGCCCTACGTCATCTACGGCGGCAATGGCGATGTCACCGGCGACCTGGTCTACGTCAATTACGGCATCGCCGAAGACTACGAAGCGCTGGCGCGCAACGGCGTGGATGTGCGGGGCAAGATCGTCATCGCCCGCTACGGCAAGGGCTGGCGCGGGCTCAAGCCGCGGCTGGCGCAGGAGCATGGCGCGATCGGCGCGATCATCTATTCCGATCCGCGCGACGACGGGTATTTCCAGGATCGGGCCTATCCGGATGGCCCGGCGCGCAATCAGTGGAGCGTGCAACGCGGCTCGGTCGCCAATTTCGCCATCTATCCCGGCGATCCGCTCACTCCGGGCATCGGCGCCAGCAAGGGCGCCAAACGCCTGAAGATCGACCAGGCCGGCAGCGTGTTGAAGATTCCGACCCTGCCGATCAGTTGGGGCGACGCGCAGCCCTTGCTGGCCGCGCTGGGCGGGCCGGTGGCACCGGAGGACTGGCGCGGCGCGCTGCCGATCACCTACCGCATCGGCGGCGACGACACCGCGCGCGTGCATCTCAAGGTGGATGCGGAGTGGGGTAGCAAGACCATCTACAACGTCATCGCCACCCTGCGCGGCAGCGAGTATCCGGACCAGTGGGTGGTGCGCGGCAATCACCGCGACGGCTGGGTGTTCGGTGCGGCCGATCCACTCTCGGGCACCACCGCCTTGCTGGCCGAAGCCAAGGCGATCGGCGAGCTGGCCAGGCAGGGGCAGCGCCCCAAGCGCACGCTCGTCTATGCCAGTTGGGATGGCGAGGAGGCCGGACTGCTCGGCTCCACCGAATGGGCCGAACAACACGCCGACGAACTGCGCCGCAAGGCGGTGCTGTACGTCAACACCGACGGCAACGGGCGCGGCTTTCTCAATGCCGGCGGCAGCCATGCGCTGCAGCGTCTGGTCAACGGCGTGGCGGCGGACCTGCGCGATCCCGACAGCGGCGTGAGCGTGCTCGAACGGCAACGCGCCCGCGCCCGTATCGATGCGCTGGCGGCCACCGCCAAGCCGGCGCAGAAGGACATCGCCAGGCAGGTCGCGGCCGGCGGCGACGTGCCGCTCAAGGCGCTGGGCTCGGGCAGCGACTACAGCCCGTTCCTGCAGCATCTGGGGCTGACCACGCTGGATCTGGGCTATGGCGGGCAGGGTGGCGGCAGCGGTGTCTATCACTCGCTGTACGACTCCTACGATTACTTCGCGCGCTACATCGATCCGGATTTCAGCTATCTGCCGCTGTTGTCGCAGACGGTCGGCCGCACGGTGCTGCGCGTGGCCAACGCGCCGGTGTTGCCGCAGCGCTTCGGCGACTTCGCCGATGCGGTGGCCGGCTATGCGCAGGAACTCAAGCAGCAGGCCGACAGCGACCGCACTGCCGCACGCACCCAGGCCGAGTTGTTGCAGGCCGGCGCCTATGCGGCTGTCGACAACCCGAACCGGCCGCAACGCGCACCGGAGCCGAAAGCCGCGGTGCCGCAGATCGACTTCGCTGCACTGGAGCAGGCGATTGCCCGCCTGCAGGCCAGCGCCAAGCGCTATGACGATGCACTGGCATCGGGCGGCGGCGCGTTGGATGCACGCGCGCGCGGCAAGCTCAATGCCTCGCTGCAGCGCATCGACCAGACCCTGCTGGCCGAAGGCGGTCTGCCGGGCCGGCCGTGGTACCGCAACCTGATCTACGCCCCCGGCCTGGCCACCGGTTACGAGGTCAAGACCCTGCCCGGCATCCGCGAAGCGCTGGAAGACCGGCGCTGGGAGGATCTGAGCGCCTACATCGTGCAGACCGCCGCGGTGCTGGATCGGTATCGCGAGGCGATCGATCGCAATACGGCGTTGATCGAGGGTTAGGGACGTGACGGACTGCGTCGGGTGTCTACGCGCAGTCCTGTTCGCACCGCATCGCCTGCGCCGTGCCCACAAAAAAAGCCGCCCCGAGGGGCGGCTTTTTCAGTGCAACGCAGACCTGGGCGCCGGTCGTGCCGGCGCACGGGATTTTCAGCGCGTGCCGCCCGGACGCTGACCGCCACGGCCGCCATCGCGACGGCCTGCGCCGGCACCGGCAGCAACACCGGCCTGACGCGGACCGCTGCTACGCTGGCCACCGGGCTTCTTCGGGCCGGCATGCGCATGCGCCTGACGCGGTGCATCGCCATGCGGACGACGGGCGTGGCTCTTGCGCGGCGCGCGATCGCCGCCCGGCTGCTCGGCACGCCCCGGCGCGCTATTGCCCCAACGGATCGGGGTCTGCGGCTCGTAGCCCGGCACGTCGCGGATTTCCACATCGCGGCCCAGCATGCGCACGATCTGGCGCAGCAGCTTGGCTTCGTCCTGCGCCACCAGCGAGATCGCCTCGCCGGTGGAGCCGTTACGGCCGGTGCGGCCGATGCGGTGCACATAATCCTCGGCCACCATCGGCAGGTCGTAGTTGATGACCTTGGGCAGCTGGTCGATGTCGATGCCGCGCGCGGCGATATCGGTGGCCACCAGCACGGTCACGCGGCCGGCCTTGAAGTCGCTCAGCGCACGCATGCGCTGGCCCTGGCTCTTGTTGCCGTGGATCGCCGCGGTCTTGATGCCGGACTTTTCCAGGAACAGCGCCAGCTTGTCGCTGCCATGCTTGGTGCGGGCGAACACCAGGGTCTGCTCGCGGCTGTCCTGCGCCAGCAGGTGCAGCAGCAGGTCGCGCTTGCGCGCGCCATCGACCGGGTGCACGCGGTGGGTGATGCTCTCGGCCACGGTGTTGCTCGGGGTGACCTGGATCTGCATCGGGTTGCGCATGAACTCCAGCGCCAGCTGCTTGATGTTCTCTTCGAAGGTGGCCGAGAACAGCAGGGTCTGGCGGTCCTGGCGCGGCAGCTTGGTCAGGATGCGCTTGATCGAGGGCAAAAAGCCCATGTCGAGCATGCGATCGGCTTCGTCCAGGATCAGCACTTCGATGCCGGACAGGTCCACGCTGCGACGCTCGATATGGTCGATCAGCCGGCCCGGGCAGGCGATCAGCAGGTCCACGCCACGACGCAGCGTGTCCAGCTGGTTGCCCATGCCCACGCCGCCGTAGATCACCGCGCTCGGGATGCGCAGGTACTTGCTGTAGCCGCGCAGGCTGTCGTGCACCTGGGTGGCCAGCTCGCGGGTGGGGGTCAGGATCAGCGCGCGCGGCTTGCGCGGGCCGTTGACCGGCTGCGGCGAGGTGCCCAGGTGCTGCAGCAGCGGCAGGCCGAACGCGGCGGTCTTGCCGGTACCGGTCTGTGCGCCGGCCAGCAGGTCATGGCCTGCCAGCACCAGCGGGATCGCCTGCTGCTGGATCGCAGTGGGGGTTTCGTAGCCCTGCTCGGCCAACGCGCGCAGCAGGAAGGGCGCCAGGCCCAGGGATTCAAAAGACATCAGGAAGCTCCAAGTAAAGCGTCGCCACCAGGACAGGCCCGGAGCGCAAACGCATTGCAGATGCAAAAAGGTGAGGCTCGGAGCGTTCCCGTGAACCGCGCTGCGAGATGGTGGAACAACCCAATCAAGGAACGATGGGTTTGTCGGCACCACGAAAGGCGTCGGGTGGGGCGGGCGAGCGGATCGATCGATCCTGGCCTCGCCGGCTGTCCCTAAGGGAAACGGACGGCCGCATGCAGACCGGGCCAGTGTACGCGCGTTTGGCGCGCTGCACAAAAGGTCAGTTCCCCGGTTGGGCTACGGGTCAGTTGTTTCAGGTGCAACCACCCTTGTGGCAGGCCGTACAATCGACCGATCAGCCACAGCAATGGACGGTCATGAAGCTAGGTTCCCTGAAGGAAGGCGGCCGCGATGGCAGCCTGATCGTGGTCGCGCGCGACCTGCGCACCGCGGTTCGCGCCACCGGCATCGCGCCCACGCTGCAACGCGCGCTGGAAGACTGGAGCAATGTCGCGCCGCGCCTGAATGCCTTGTCGGCCTCGCTCAACGAGGGCAGCGCCGATGGCGTGTTCGACCTGGATCTGCAGGCGCTGGCCGCACCGTTGCCGCGCGCCTACGAATTCGTCGATGGCAGCGCCTACCTGCCGCACGTGGAGCGCGTGCGCCGCGCGCGCAATGCCGAGGTGCCGGAGAGCTTCTACACCGACCCGCTGATGTACCAGGCCACCAGCGCCGGGTTCTACGGCCCGCGCGATGCGATCAAGGTGATCAGCGAAGACCACGGCATCGACCTGGAGGCCGAAATCGTGGTGATCACCGACGATGTGCCAATGGGCGCCTCGCCCGAGCAGGCCGCCGCGCATATCCAGCTGGTCGGCCTGGTCAACGACGTGTCGCTGCGCAACCTGATTCCGGCCGAGCTCGCCAAGGGCTTTGGTTTTCTGCAATCCAAGCCGCGCTCGGCGCTGTCGCCGGTGTTCGTCACCGTCGATGAGCTGGACGAGGCCTGGCGCGACAACAAGGTGCACCTGCCGCTGGTCACCCACGTCAATGGCGCCTGGTTCGGCGCGCCGGAGGCCGGCAACGACATGCAGTTCGACTTCGCCCAGCTGATCGCCCACGCCGCCAGGACCCGGCCGCTGTCGGCCGGCACCATCGTCGGCTCCGGCACCATCGCCAACCAGGACACCACGCTGGGCGCCTCGTGCTTTGCCGAACAGCGCGTGGTGGAAACCCTGCGCGACGGTGCACCGCGCACGCCGTTCCTGTCCTTCGGCGACGTGGTGCGGATCGAGATGGTCGCCGCCGATGGCGCCAGCATCTTCGGTGCGATCGAACAACGCGTCGAACGTCAGCCGCTGCCATGACATCGGCGCGTGTGCACGCACAACAGCGCATGCGGGGCCGGGCATGAGTGCGCCACTGGAATTGTTCTCGTACTGGCGCTCCAGCGCCGCGTACCGCGTGCGCATCGGCCTGCACCTGAAGGCGCTAGCCTACCTCGCGCATCCGGTGCATCTGGTCCGCGATGGCGGCGAGCAACACGCCCCGGCGTATGCGCAGCTCAACCCGCAGGAATTGGTGCCGACGCTGCGCCATGGCGGCGTGGTGATCGCGCAGTCGCTGGCGATCCTGGAGTATCTGGAAGAGGCGTTCGCGGACACCATGGCCCTGCTGCCGGCTGCGCCGGCCGAGCGCGCCCGCGTGCGCGCCCTGGCGCAGCTCATCGCCTGCGATGTGCATCCGCTCAACAATCTGCGTGTCACCCAGCTGCTGGAGCGCGCGTTCGCGCTGGACGTCGCGCAACGTCAGCACTGGACCCGGCACTGGATGCAGCGCGGGTTCGCCGCGCTGGAAACGCAACTGGCGCGCGATGCGCACACCGGGCGCTTCTGCCATGGCGATACGCCAGGCCTGGCCGATTGCGTGTTGATTCCGCAGCTGTACAACGCGCATCGCTTCGAGGTCGATCTGGCGCCGTATCCGACCTTGCAACGCATCGAGCAGGCCTGCCTGGCGCTGCCGGCCTTCGATGCGGCACGGCCGGAAATGCAGGTGGATGCGGTGGCGTGAGGGCAGGGTATCAAGCCCTTATCCGCCCTGCGGGCACCTTCTCCCGCAGCGCGGGAGAAGGGTATGCCAGGAACCGATGCGCTAGCTTCTGTCCAGGTATTCCCGGAACTGGCTCGCCGCTGGCGCATCAAGCCCCTCATCCGCCCTGCGGGCACCTTCTCCCGCCGTGCGGGAGAAGGGTATGCCGGGGAGCCGACGCGTCAGCTTCCGGCCAGGCATTCCGGGCGAATGACGCGCCGTTTTGGGCGACCGCCGATCCTGGTGTCGCCATCAATTGAGAGGAGAGGCTCGAAACGCCGGTCCAGGTGCTTCGGAGAGTGCGGAGTGGGGGCCTTGGAGAAACGCAGGATGCGCTCTGCAGAAGCGGATGACGTGCTTCGGAGCAGGTGAGGCGCTCTGGAGAAGCCGGATGATGTGCTTCGAAGTAGGTGAGGCGCTTTGGACAAGCCGGATAATGTGCTTTGGTGCAGGTGAGGCGCTCTGGAAAAGCCGGATGATGCGCTTCGGAGCAGGTGAAGCGCTCTGGAGAAGCCGGATGACGTGCTTTGGAACAGGTGACGCTCTAGAGAAGGCAGGTGATGTGCTTTCGAGCGGGTGATGTGCCTGGAGAAGGCAGCGGCGCTAGAAAAGGTGCCGCCGACCGCGATGGTGCCCGCCCTGAGCCCTTGGGTGACGTTCCGTGTTATCGGCGTCTTTCTCCTTCTCCCGCGCGCGGGAGAAGGTGGCGCGCAGCGCCGGATGAGGGTGCCTGCGGCAGCGCCAGCACGCCGGAAACCCAGCGCCGGCAGCCGTGATCCATCAGTGCTGCCGCATGCCGCGTCTCGCTACCGAATCCATCAGATAAAGCCGTGGCTGATCTTCGGTGCCGCTGCCGTTTCGTAGTCCGCATACGGGTCGTGCTCGCCGGAGCCGCCCTCGGACAGGCGGAACTTCAGCGCCAGCCCGTCGCGCGAGTCGGCCGCGCGCAGCGCTTCCTCCTGCTCGATTTCGCCGGACTTGACCATGCGGAACAGGCATTGGTCGAAGGTCTGCATGCCTTCTTCCAGCGATTCTTCCATCGCCTGCTTGACCTCGTGCACCTGGCCGCGGCGCAGCAGGTCGCGGATCATCGGCGTGTTGAGCAGTACCTCGGTCGCCGGCCGGCGGCGTCCGTCCACGCCCTTGACCAGGCGCAGCGACACCACGGCGCGCAGATTCAGCGCCAGGTTCATCAGCACGTTCTTGTGCGCGCTCTCGGGAAAGAAATTGAGGATGCGCTCGATGGTCTGGTCGGCATTGTTGGAGTGCAGCGTCGCCAGGCACAGGTGGCCGGTCTCGGCGAAGGCGATCGCCGCCTCCATGGTCTCGGCGTCCAGGATCTCGCCGATCAGGATCACGTCCGGCGCCTCGCGCATCGCGTTCTTCAGCGCACTCTGGAAGGCATGCGTGTCCAGGCCCACCTCGCGCTGGTTCACGATCGACATCTTGTGCTTGTGCAGATATTCGATCGGGTCCTCGATGGTGAGGATGTGCCCGGTGGTGGTGCTGTTGCGGTGGTCGATCATCGAGGCCAGCGAGGTCGACTTGCCCGAGCCGGTCGAGCCGACCACCAGCACCAGCCCGCGCGGGGTCATGATGACGTCCTTGAGCACCTGCGGCAGGTTCAGCTCTTCGATGCTGGGAATCCGGCTGCGGATGGCGCGGATCACCATGCCCACCTCGCCACGCTGCTTGAACACGTTCACGCGGAACCGGCCGGCGTCTTGCAGGGCGATGGCCATGTTGAGTTCCAGCTCGCGCTCGAACTGCGGCACCTGGCCTTCGTCCATCAGCGAGTAGGCGATTTTCTTGACCATTCCCGGCGGCAACCCCGTATTGCCGAGCGGGTAGAGCTTGCCTTCGATCTTGATGTACACCGGCGCGCCGGTGGTCAAGAACATGTCCGAGGCATTCTTCTCGGTCATCAGCTTCAGGAAGTAGCCGATATCCATGCGCAATGGTTCCCCAACAAACAGCAGCGTCTCGTTGCAAGTACGCCGCAGGCTTCCGACAATGGCCGTGCTCGAGACTTCTCGCTACGGCTCCCCTAATGACGGCTAGCTTCGCATACTTGCGGCGATCCCTGTATGGCATCGCCTGTTTCATGGTTCTTTCCTCTCCTGCTGCTGCCCAGGTGGCACCGGAGCTCACCGCCGCCGAACAGGCCGTGCAACGCGCCACCCAGGCCGATGCCGACCAATACGCCCCCGACCTGGTCAACCTGGCCCGCCAGGAACTGATGCAGGCCCAGCAGGCGCAACTGGACAAACGCCAGCGCAAGCAGGTGCCACAGATCGCCTTGCGCGCAGCGGCCGACGCCGACCTGGCCAAGGCGCGCAGCGAAGAGGCGGTGGTCACCGCCCAGCTGGAACAGCGCCGCAAGGAAGTGGCGCAGCTGCAGAACAGCCTCAATACCGGGGAGGCCGGCCGATGAAACTGCGTCCGCTTCTCTATCTCAGTGTGCTGAGCCTGGCCACGCTGCCGCCGCTGGCGATGGCAGCCAAGGACGACCCGCAGGCCGATGCGCTCAACCGGCGCCTGGCCGCGCTGCAGAACGACCCGCAGACCAACGACCTGGCCCGCTACGAGCGGCTGCAGGCGCAGCAAAGCGTGGTGGCGCTGGCCGAGGCCAAGCGCCGCGACCGCGACGAACTGGTGTTCCTGGCCGACCGCCGGGTCGAAATCGCCGAACTCACCGCCCGCACTGCGCTGGCCCGGCGCGAACTGGATCGGCTGGAGGGCACCCGCAACGACCTGCTGATCGAAGCCAGCCGCCGTGACGCCTCGCGTGCGCGCCAGGAGGCCGAGCGTCTGCGCGTGCAGGCGCAGATCCAGGCCGAGGAGGCCGAGCGCATGCGGCAGGCGGCCGAGCAGGAGACCCTGGCCCGCCAGGACGCCGAGCTGGCGCTGACCAGCGTGGCCGGCAAGCAGACCGCCAAGCTCAATGCGGCCCAGCAAAAGGCCGTGCAACTGGCGCATGAAGAAGCCGAGCTGGTGGCCGGGGCCAAGTTGCCATCCGCCAGGTTCGACAGCCGCGGCGAAGTGTTTTCGCTGGGCAGTGGCGCGTTTGGTGGCAAGGCGGCGCTGTCCGGCGATGCCGCAGGGCAGGCCAAGGCGCTGGCCGAATACCTGAACATCGGCAAGAAGGGCCGGGTCAGCATCGTCGGCTACGACAGCGATGCGGCCACGGCCAAGAAGCGGGCCGAAGCGCTGCGCGACGCGTTGGTGGCTGCCGGCGTTGCCAGTGCGCGTCTGCAGGTCAATGGCACCAAGGCCGCTGCCAGCAAGACGCGCGCTGCCGAGGTCGTTGTCTCGCCGTGATGCAAGTGGTTGGAAGTTAAGGTCTTTTAACCCGGGCATGACGCCCGGTTGAACCGCGGTCACTGATTGGCACAGGGAACGGCAAAAGCGGCCGTTCCGGCCTTGAACCCCCTCCGCGACCGGCGTAGGGTCGTACTCCCGGGCAGCACTCCGCTGCCTGGACGTACGGAGGGCCGGGCCAGTGACGCAAGGGCACGCATCAACGCAATTCGGCAGACAGCATGTGGGTTCCGCCAGTGCGCCTGCCATTGTGATCCGTGAGTCTTCCATCCCCAAGCAGCGCCCCGTGCCGCCCGCGGCCGGGGCGTTCTTGTTTTAAGTGTTTCAAGTGAAGGAGGTAACGCCATGTTCGAAGGGCAACCGCAGACCGAAATCGACGCATTGGTCAAGTCCGATCCCGAGTTCAAGCAGCTGTACCAACGCCACAAGCTCTTGAACAAGAAATGCATGGATGCCGAACTCGGGGTGCTCCCCATCGACGACGTGACCTTGGGCCAGATGAAGCGCGAGAAGTTGCAGGCGAAAGAGAAGCTCACCCGGATGTACGACCAGCTCACCCACTGATCCTTCCCCACCGTTAGAACAAGTTCACCGTCGCGGGCGGTGGCGGCCTCCTCGTCGGCTTGCCACCGTCCGCGTCTTTCTATGCGCAACCCGTGTCACGCGGCTAGCAAGATGGTGCGAACGCCTGCCTGACGGCCTTGTAGTCAGGTCGTCGGTCGTCGTTGTAGTGCTTGTTGAGCCCGCTCGTTCATGGGCAGGCGCGATCGGGTCCAGTCTGAATGAGCATTCCCCAGCCGTTCGTCGGATAATGGGCGGCCAAGCCCCGCGCGACGCAGTGACGATATTCCGATGGCGATCCATTCCTCCGTACTCGAACTGATCGGCAACACGCCGATCGTCAAGGCACAGCACCTGGACACCGGCGTCTGCGAGCTGTTCCTCAAGCTGGAGGCGGCCAACCCCGGCGGATCGATCAAGGACCGCATCGGCCTGTCGATGATCGAAGCGGCCGAACAGCGCGGCGACCTCAGCCCTGGTGCGACCCTGGTCGAAGGCACTGCCGGCAACACCGGCCTGGGTCTGGCACTGGTCGCCCAGCAGAAGGGCTACACGCTGATCCTGGTGGTGCCGGACAAGATGAGCCGCGAGAAGATCTTCAACCTCAAGGCCATGGGCGCCCAGGTGGTGCTCACCCGTTCGGACGTGGCCAAGGGCCACCCGGAGTACTACCAGGACCTGGCCGCCAAGATCGCCGCCGAGACCCCGGGCGCCTACTTCATCAACCAGTTCGGCAACCCGGACAACCCGGCCGCGCACGAATTCGGCACCGGCCCGGAAATCCTGGCGCAGATGGACGGCAAGCTGGACGCGATCGTGTTCGGCTGCGGCAGTTCCGGCACCATGACCGGCCTGTCGCGCGCGTTCGCCACCGCATCGCCGCAGACCGAGCTGGTACTGGCCGACCCGGCCGGCTCCATCCTGACCCAGTACATCGAAGAGGGCACGGTCAGCGAGAAATCCGGCAGCTGGCTGGTCGAAGGCATCGGCGAGGACTTCCTGCCGGATATCTCCGACTTCTCGCGGGTCAAGAAGGCCTATTCGATCACCGACGCGGAAAGCTTCCACACCGCGCGCGAGCTGCTGGCCAAGGAGGGCATCCTGGGCGGCTCGTCCACCGGCACCCTGCTGGCCGCCGCGCTGAAGTACTGCCGCGAGCAGACCACGCCCAAGCGCGTGCTGGTGTTCGTCTGCGATACCGGCAACAAGTACCTGTCCAAGATGTACAACGACTACTGGATGCTGGACAACGGCTTCCTGGAGCGTCCGCAGCACGGCGACCTGCGCGACCTGATCCTGCGCCCGTACAACAAGCGCGACACCGTGGTGGTCGGGCCGAAGGACCTGTTGACCACCGCCTACCAGCGCATGAAGCTGTACGACGTCTCACAGCTGCCGGTCATCGATGACGGTGAGCTGGTCGGCATCGTCGACGAGAGCGACGTGCTGTTGCATGTGTACGGTGACGAGGCGCGCTTCCGCGACCCGATCTCCACCGCCATGGTCAGCAAGCTCGATCGCCTGGATGTCGCCTCGCCGATCGAAGCGCTGCTGCCGGTGTTCGACCGCGGCCAGGTCGCCATCGTCATGGACGGCAACCAGTTCCTCGGCCTGATCACCCGTATCGACCTGCTGAACTACCTGCGCCGCCGCGTGCAGTGATCGCAGGCAGGGTCGGGTAGCGCCGCGCGCCCGGATGAGACGCGCGGCACCGGCCATTCAGACCTGCTTGCTACAATCCGCCACTTTTTCCGGGAACCTCCATGTCCAATCGCACCCCACCCAGCCACGATGGCGAGCGCGCACTGTCGCTGGCGACGCTGGCGATCCATGGAGGGCAGTCGCCGGATCCCAGCACCGGGGCGGTGATGCCGCCGATCTATGCGACGTCCACCTATGCGCAGTCCAGCCCGGGCGAGCATCAGGGCTTTGAATACTCGCGCACCCACAACCCCACGCGCTTTGCCTATGAGCGCTGCGTCGCGTCGCTGGAAGGCGGCACGCGCGCGTTCGCGTTCGCCTCCGGCATGGCTGCCACCTCCACGGTGATGGAGCTGCTGGATGCCGGTAGCCACGTGGTGGCGATGGACGACCTGTACGGCGGCACCTTCCGCCTGTTCGAGCGCGTGCGTCGCCGCACCGCCGGCCTGGATTTCAGCTTCGTCGACCTGACCGATGCGGCCGCCTTCGAAGCCGCGATCCGCCCCGAGACCAGGATGGTGTGGATCGAGACCCCGACCAACCCGATGCTCAAGCTGGTCGACATCGCCGCCATTGCCGCGATCGCACGCAAGCACGGCCTGCTGATCGTGGTCGACAACACCTTCGCCTCGCCGATGCTGCAACGCCCGCTCAGCCTGGGCGCCGACATCGTCGTGCACTCGGCCACCAAGTACCTCAATGGCCACTCGGACATGGTCGGCGGCATCGCGGTGGTCGGCGACAACGCCGAGCTGGCCGAGCAACTGGCCTTCCTGCAGAACTCCATCGGCGGCGTGCAGGGGCCCTTCGACAGTTTCCTCGCCCTGCGCGGCCTCAAGACCCTGCCGCTGCGCATGCGCGCGCATTGCGACAACGCGCTGGCGCTTGCGCAGTGGCTGGACACCCACCCCGCGATCGAAAAGGTGATCTACCCCGGCCTGGCCTCGCACCCGCAGCACGCCCTGGCCCAGCGCCAGATGTCCGGCTTCGGCGGCATCGTCTCGATCGTCCTCAAGGGCGGCTTCGACGCGGCCAAGCGTTTCTGCGAGAAGACCGAGCTGTTCACCCTGGCCGAATCCCTGGGCGGTGTGGAAAGCCTGGTAAACCATCCCGCCGTCATGACCCATGCCTCCATCCCGGTGGCCCGCCGCGACCAGCTCGGCATCAGCGACGCGCTGGTGCGGTTGAGCGTGGGGGTTGAGGATGTGGGGGATTTGCGCGGGGATCTGGAACGTGCCCTTGAGGCGTCTCGTTCTTCATGACTGCTTCGCCGCAACGACAGGACGTGTTCGCGTATTGGCGGAGTGGGCTGGCCGGCCTTCGCCTGCAGTCGTGGGTACGCCAACAGTCCTGGTTGCAGCGTATCTATCGCATTTTCCCGCAGCGTTGGCGCGACCGCGTTTCTTCCACGCTGTCCGCCCGCTCTTTGGTTCAAACGCGGTTTCAGCGCACCGCCGCCTGGGAGCTGTGCGCGAAAGGCGCTGAGGCTTCCTTGCCGATGGACGCTGATATCTCCGTCACCCGGATTCCATCGGTGGGGATCAACATTGTCGGCTATCTCCGCGGCGAATTCGGGCTGGCGGAGAGCGCAAGGATGTATGCGCGTGCGCTGATCAGCGCGCGCGTTCCCGTGTCGTTGTATGACCTGGACATGGGACTTGCGCACTCCTGGGACGACCGGAGTCTGGATGGTCTCATCGACCAGCGCATGCCGCACCAGGTCACCGTCGTCTTCGTCAACCCCGACTACCTCCAAGCCGCGTTCGAGAAGATCGGCCGGGCCCGCATGGACGGGCATTACGTCATTGCGTGCTGGTTCTGGGAACTTGAAGTGATTCCGCCAAGTTGGCTGAGTGCCATTGCGCTGGTGGACGAGATCATGGTGGCCTCACGATTCATCGAGGATGCGTTCCGCAGCGTGACCGACAAACCGATCATGCGACTTCCGCTGCCGCTCTCTGACCAGCCTGATAGCGGTTTGCAGAGGCAGGACTTCGGGCTGGACCCGGAAACCTTCGTCTTTCTTTTCACGTTTGATTTCCACTCCTTCGTGGCCAGGAAAAATCCCCAGGCCGTGGTCAATGCATTCAGGCATGCGTTTCCCGTCGATCGCAACGATGTGCGTCTGGTCGTGAAGTCAAGCAATGGGCATATGTACCCCGAACAGATGGCGGAACTCCTGAGCCTGGTCGCGGCTGACAAGCGGATCCTGCTGCGGGACGAGGTGATCGACAGGATGCATGTGCGCGCGCTGCAGCGATGCTGTGACGTGTATGTATCGCTGCATCGGGCCGAAGGCTTCGGGTTGGGGCTTGCCGAGTGCATGTCACTCGGTAAGCCGGTCATTGCAACGGGCTGGTCCGGCAACATGGAGTTCATGACGGACAGCAACTCCTGCCTCGTAGACTACGACCTGGTGCCGGTTGCGGGCCGATATCCGGAGTCGGATGGCGCGCGCTGGGCAGAGCCGCGCATCGCATCTGCCGCAGCTGCGATGCGTCGGCTTGCGGACGACACGTTACAGGCGCGGCGGCTGGGCGAAGCAGCCAGGGACGATATCTGCGCAAGGCTTGCTCCCCGAAGCGTAGCGGAGCACCTGCTGGCAAGGGCTGCGAAGGTGGTCGCGTCAGCGCACTGACGGTGGCTGGTTTTGTCGACCCTGTGATGTAGCGATCTGGTTACCCCGCTTCACCAAAGTAGTGAACACTTTCAGAGGTAGCAACGTTGGACATGATCCGGTCCGTATGGGCCTTCCGATACTTCATCCTGTCGTCGATCAGGAATGACCTGCGTCTGCGCTTCCTGCGCAGCAAACTCGGCGCATTGTGGATGATCATTCACCCGCTCATGCAGGTGCTGATCTTTGCGACGATTCTTTCCGAGGTGCTGGCCGCGAAGCTGCCAGGCGTCAATAACAAGTTTGCTTACGCCCTGTATCTGATGGCCGGAACGCTTTGCTGGACCCTGTTTGCCGAATGCATTGGCAAGTGTGTTTCATTGTTCGTGGATAACGGCAATCTGATGAAGAAGCAGGCCTTCCCGCGGATATGTCTCCCACTCATTGCCGGCGGCACCGTCATGGTGAACAACCTGCTGCTGTTCCTGGCAATCATCATCGTGTTCGCGATTCTGGGGCACACCTTGGGGCCGCAGGCAGCCTGGCTGCCGCTGCTGATGCTGCTGACATTGGCTTTCGCGATGTCGATCGGATTGCTGCTCGGCGTCTTCAATGTCTTCGTGCGTGACATTGGGCAGGTCGTGCCGGTTGTTCTGCAGGCAATGTTCTGGGTGACGCCTATCGTTTACACCATCGATATCCTTCCCGCGCAGACCCAGGAACTCTTCAAGCTCAATCCGCTGTTCCCGCTTGTCAGCGCTTATCAGGGAGTACTTCTTTACGGGCGTTCCCCGGCGTGGATCGAGCTTGTCCCGCTCATGCTGGCGACCCTCGTCCTGTGTGTCCTGTCGTTGGTCGTTTTTCGCCGCGCGAGTGCCGAAATGGTGGATGCCCTATGAGCCCTGTGTTGATGGTTGAGGGGCTGGGGAAGTCCTACCGTGTCTGGGGTAGCGAGTGGCTACGCGCCGCCAGCTGGTTCGGGTTGAAGGTCAAGCCGCGAGAAGAGCACTGGGTTCTGCGGAATGTCGGGTTTTCGGTCGCTCCGGGTGAGTCGATCGGGATCATGGGGCGCAATGGCGCCGGAAAGAGCACATTGCTCAAGCTGATCACCGGTACCTCGCAACCTACCGAAGGACGCATCATCCGGCATGGCCGTATCGCCGCGATTCTCGAGCTCGGCATGGGTTTCAATCCGGACCTGAGTGGCAGGGAGAATGCCAGACATTCTGCCGGGCTGATGGGTTACACATTGGAACAAATCGACAAGGTGTTGCCCGAGATACAGGAGTTTGCCGAGATCGGAGAGTACTTCGATGAGCCGGTACGCACCTACTCAAGCGGTATGCAGGTGCGCGTCGCGTTTGCGGTGGCCACCGCATTTCGGCCCGATGTACTCATCGTCGACGAAGCATTGTCGGTGGGCGATGCGTATTTTCAGGCGAAGTGCTTCAAGCGCATCCAGTCTTACAAGGACGAGGGCATGACGCTCATCCTCGTCAGTCACGCGGTCGGAGATGTTGTCAAACACTGCGATCGTGCCATTTTGATCAAGGACGGTAGCGTGCATGCCGATGGGCCCTCGCGTGAGGTCTCCAACCTTTATCTGGACGAGTTGTTCGGCAAGAAGCCTGCATCGCTTCAGGCACAGGCCGATGATGCGCCAGGCCAGATGCACGCTGGCGATGAGGATATCTTTCATACGCGCCCTTACTACAATGCCGGTGAACATCGCTGGGGGCAGGGCGGTGCGCGAATACTCGATTATGTCGTTGTCAGCGGCGGGGAAGAGTTTCCTGCTCGCGTAGAGAGCGGTACCAGGACGGTATTTTACGTCAAGATCGCCTTCGATCAGGATTTTGACAGTGTAGTGCCCGGGTTTTTGATTAAAACCCTCGAGGGTCTATTCCTCTACGGCACCAACTCCTTCCTTTCCAGTGAGGGGCGGTCCGGGATTTCGGTAAAAGCGGGACAGGTCATCGTCTGCAAGTTCAGCATGCCTCTCGACCTCAATGAAGCGAACTATCTGGTCTCGCTCGGCATTTCCAGTGGTGACCCGCTTGTGGAATTGACGCCGCTGGATCGTCGTTACGACGCCATCGTGCTGAACGTCGCAAGAGGGATGCAATTCTGGGGGATGATGGACCTCAAGGCCGATTTCGAAATCGTAGAAGCGTTGTCATGACGGCGTCAGGATCTACCATCACATCAGAGAACATCAGTCATGACTGAAACAATGCATATTGGCGCGCGCGTGGCCGCTCTGCCTGAGAAATATCAGCCGATTTTCGGACACCCCGAGCTTTCGGAAGGAAGTTCGCGCGGCTGCGAAGACAGGTTTGTGCTGATTCGCGAATGTGCGCAAAGGCTCCAGGGAGAGCTTGGTCGCCCACTGCGGGTGCTGGATCTCGGCTGCGCCCAGGGATTTTTTTCATTGAGCCTGGCGGCCGGGGGGCATCAAGTCCACGGTGTGGATTTTCTGGACCTCAATGTCGATGTGTGCCAGGCGTTGGCCCAGGAGCACCCGACGTTCGCTGCGTCATTCGAGCACGGCACCGTGGAAGACGTCATCGCGCGGCTTGATCCAGACCAGTACGACCTTGTCCTGGGGCTGAGTGTCTTCCATCATCTGGTGCATTCCCAGGGAATTGCGCGCGTGGCGGGATTATGCCGCAAGCTCTCCGAGGTCACCGACGCCGGGATCTTCGAGCTGGCATTGCGTGAGGAGCCGCTGTACTGGGGGCCTTCTCTGCCGCACGACCCTGCGGAGTTGTTGACCGATTATGCCTTCACCAGATTGTTGTCGAGGCAGGCAACCCATCTGTCTTCGATTTCCAGGCCGCTGTACTTCGCCAGCAGCAAGTTCTGGTACGTGGGCGAGGCTGTCGGCAGGTTCAGTTCCTGGTCGGGCGAGGCGCATGCCTATGGGCGCGGAACGCATCAGTACAGCAGGCGCTATTATTTCGGCGACAAGGTGTTCGTCAAGAAGATGACGATGGGCATCGGTGGGCGCGCCGAAATCAACTGGCAGGAATTCAATAACGAGGTCGAGTTTCTCAGAAATCCTCCTGCATCGTATCCCGTACCACGGCTGATTGCGGCCTTGGACGATGCATCGGATTTGTTCCTCGTCAGGGAGATGTCCGGCGGACGCCTGCTTTCGGAGTTGATCGATGACGGCTCGCCCTACGATCCGGACAAAGTAGTCTCCGAATTGCTTGAGCAATTGGTAATGCTCGAGCGCGTGGGTCTCTATCACAATGATGTGCGTTGCTGGAATGTTCTGATGTCGCAGGAAGGCAAGGCCATTCTGATCGACTACGGCGCCATTTCTGCCGAAGCCACCGATTGCTCCTGGCTGGGCGACTTGTTGCTGTCCTTCCTGATTACGGTCAAGGAGATCCTGCAACGTCGCATTGTTCCGGCCAGTCCCGGTCGGGAACCGGCTTTGGACTTCATGACGCTTCCTCCTCGTTATCGCAATGCCTTCATCCAGGCATTTGGGGGAGACCAGGCACGCTGGACGTTTGCAGAGCTGCAAGAGTGCCTGGCGCGCTCTGAACCGGCTGCATTGCATGAGCCTGAGTGGACATCGCTTTACAGCCACATGCAACAGGCGTTGCTGAGCTACAACACACGCCTTGGCGCCCTCTATACGCAGAACGAGCATGACCGTGTTGAACTTGCGGCACGCGCATCCTTGATTGAGCGCCTGCAGGTAGGTGCTCAGCAGGCCCAGGACAAGCTTGCAACCCTTCAGCTGGAAGCAGAAACGGCCGATAACCGTTACCGCGATCTGGAAAAGGTGAGTAGCGAACTGCAGGAGTGGGCAAAAGATCTGGAAAAGCGCACTGCCGAAGCCGAGGACAGGGAGAAACAGCTCAACAAGGGCCTGGCGGATCGGGAGGCCGAGAATGCAAGGCTCGTCTCGCAGATTTCGGTGCTCGAGTCCGAGCTGGAAGAGCGTCAACGCGTTCGTGAACTGTCGGAACTGCTTGCCGCTGACCTCAGTCGACTGGTCGAAGAGCGCGATGGCATGCAGGTCAGCATGTCGGAGATGGAGCGCGTCAACACGCAGCAGCAGTCAACCATCGATGAACTGCAGGCGAAAATTGTTTCGCTGGTTCAGCGCGTCAATAGGTCGGAGACTGCCGGCGCCGCGGACGCACGCAGGGTGAAGGAGCTGCAGCTGGATCTGTCCCATCGCTTGCAGGCCCTCGAGGACGCACGTAGCCGCATTCGTGAACTTGAGTTGGCAGTGGATATGCTGGAGGGCCAGATCGGAGAGCTTCATACGAGCCGCTCATGGCGTGTGACAGCACCTTTGAGATGGGTCACCATGAAGGTGACCAAGCGTGGCGGACCTCTCGTGGTTCATGCGCCGCAGCGGCTGGAGCGCACAGAGCCTGTGCTTGCGGAGGATGAGGTGGCAACGCCCGCCGATGTGGCCATCGACAAGCAGCTGGCAGCGCTGGATCAGTTGGGTAGCCGGATCAGGAAATCGAAGAATTAAGGACAGGGATTGCCATGTACCGGCAAGGACATCATGAAGGGGAATGTAGGTGAAGAGAGTTATTGTGCTTGGCGCGCAAGTGCCTTTTGTCAGAGGCGGTGCGGAGCTGCTCAACGAAGAGCTTGTCAAGCAGATCAATCTGTGGGGAAAGCAGCGCCAGGTCGTCGCAGAACTGGTGCAGCTACCCTATAAGTGGTATCCAGAAACAGAAATTCTGTCTTCCATGCTGGCATGGAGGTTATTGAATTTGAACGAAAGCAATGGGCAGAAAATCGATCTGTGCATTTGCACCAAGTACCCGACGTACGCGGCCTCGCATGCCAACAAGGCGCTTTGGCTCGTGCATCAGCATCGAGTGCTTTATGACCTGGAACGTACGCGCTTCGATCAGCCCCACCTGACCGCGAAGGATTCGGCGGTGCGTGATGCCCTGCGGGCGTCCGATCGGGAGCTGCTGGCGGAGATCGAGCCTCGGTATACCATTTCTCAAACAGTTACCGATCGGCTGCAGCAATACAGCGGTCTGGGCTCGGAGGTTCTCTATCCGCCGTCCAAGCTGGCGCCATTCATTACCTCGGGAGACTACGGCGACTACGTGCTGTGTATCGGTCGTCTTGAGTCGATGAAGCGTCCCGATCTGCTGATCCGGGCTGCAAAGCATGTCCCTCATGCAAAGGTGGTCATCGCCGGAACCGGTGCCAGCGAGTATGCCCACTCGCTGGCACCGCTGATCCGGGAGCTGGGCCTGGCGGATCGCGTCCAGCTTGCAGGTTTTGTGGAAGACGAGAAGCTGCTTGAGCTGATTGCCAACTGCCGTGCGGTCTTCTACTCGCCGGTGGATGAGGATTACGGATTCGCGACGTTGGAAAGCTTCGCCGCCTACAAGCCGGTCATTACGGTGGACGATAGCGGTGAGGTTGGCAGGATCGTCGAGTCCACCGGCAGCGGTTGGGTCACAAGTCCCACGCCAGAAGCGATCGCTGAAAGCCTGCTCGATTGTTATGCGAAAGAACCTGCGCAACTGCGTGCATTGGCCGAGGCTGGTCAGCACATGAGTACCTCCATTACCTGGGATCGCGTGATAAGCAATCTGGTGGAGAGCCGGCTTTGAGTACGCCGTTTCGCGTCGCGATGGTCGGGCCGCATCCTCCGGAGCGCTCAGGCATTGCAGAGTACACGGCAGGCCTGTCGGATTTGCTGCGAGACCAAGGCCTGCAGGTCGATGCGTTTACTCTGGACGATCTCACTCGATCCGGCGTGAACGTCGTCGTCGGCAGATTGCTAGACGCCGATGCGATCGTGTACCAGATGGGGAACCATCCAGCCTTCCACGGCTGGATGCTGCCCCTGATGGCAGCAGCGCCGGGAATCGTGCACCTGCACGACCTTGTCCTGCATCACATGGCTGCCGGAGTGCTTAACGACGAAGGCCGTCTACTGAATGGCGACTATCTGGGTCTGCTGGAAAAGTGGTGTTCGGTCACCGATGTCAGGAGCGCGAGTCTAGCGCTTCGCACTGGATCGCCTGTATGGAATCGGGAAGACGTGGTGCGTTTTCCGCTGCATCAAGTGGCCACTAAGCTGGCCACCGAGGTAGTGGTGCATTCACAGTATGCGGCCGATCGCGTCACCAGGGATTTCCCTTGGCTTCCCGTCACGGTAGTGCCGCAACTGTATCCAGTCGTTGCTCCGCGCCGCGTCCGCGATGGCCTTCGCACCATCGCACTGTTGGGCGGCGGACAGGCCAATCGCCGCTTTGACTGGGTCGTACAGGCATTGGCGATGATCGACGCCGATCTGGATGAACCGATCACGCTGGAGATTGCCGGCCAGGTGGAGGAGTCCGTACTTTTACAGCTGGAAGCCCTTGCCGACCTGCGTAACGTGCGGCTGGTCAACCACGGTCATGTTGACGATGATCAGTTCTGGAAGGTCTTCGAGCGCGCGGATCTGATGATCGCGTTGCGCCAACCGACGATGGGCGAGGCTTCGGCAGTCGTGTGCAAGGCGATGCAAGCTGGCCTTCCGAGCGTCGTCTCCGATCACGGGTGGTATGCAGAGCTACCCGCTTCGGTCAAGAAGCTCGCGCCGGACACGGAGTGCCCGCAAGCCCTGGCCGCCTTGCTGCGCCAACTGGCGCTTGACCCGGCAGCGTATGTCGCATGGGCCGAGGAATGCTCTGACGCAGCGAGGCGGCCGGCGCTGGATCCGTATGTCGCCACCGAACAGTATGCGCGTCTGCTGAGACGGCATCGTGTCGTCTCCGACTTCAGGGACCAGGTTGCTGACGCAGTCGTGAGCCTGAAAGTCGAAATCGACTCGCCGCTAGTCGAAGAGCTGCATCGAATCGACGTGTTGAGCAGCCTGCGGGGGGATCGCTGGGTGAATCCCGCCCTGGCAGCGTTGAAGGATCAGGAACTGGATTCGAATGCGCGTGTGGTAGGTGCAACGGTAGGACCCTATCCATACAGTCAGCCGTTGCCGGAAGACGCCTTTCAAGGCAACGCTGCCGTTCCCGAGCAGGAGATGCTGGTTGCCCAACCATCCAGCATGGTCTCCTTGCGCGTCGAGTTGACCAACAATAGTGCGTACTCATGGTTCAGTCCGCTCGGTCACGCACTGCGGCCGTTCGGTATTTACCTCGGACACTTCTGGATTCATGCCGAAACACCGACGGCAGTAGCCGAACAGCCTCGTCATTTTATTTACGATGCGGTCGCGCCAATGTCTTCTGCAGTTTACGATCTCACCGTCCGCGCTCCGGCAGTTGCAGGCGACTATTACCTGGAGGTTGATCTAGTCCAGGAGTCGGTTTGCTGGTTCAAAAGCCGTGGCTTCTCACCGGCCCGGCTTCTCATTCGGGTAGAAGCCGCTCAATAATGAGCGACGTACTCATCCACCACAGGTCCTTATCCATGAAAAACATTATGAAATCTCCGGTTTCCTTCGGTTCCGTTGCCGTACTGGCGACGGTGATCGCGTTTACTGGTTGCTCAAAGGCCCCGGAGGCAGAACAGCCAGTGAAGGCAGAGCCGCAGCAGGCTGCGCAGACCACCGAAGCGGGCGGCATGTCGACTCCGTTGACGCAAGAGCAGGTTGGCGCACGCTACGCCATTGCCTCGGAGCCGGTACTGGTCAACAACGGCGAACTGGTACGGCTTGCAGTGTCGGTCACCAACTCGGGCAAGGTCGCGATTAACTCCAAGGGCACACTGCCGGTCAATCTCGCCATTTCCCTGGTGGATAATTCCGGCAATTTCTCAAATCGGGACTTCCTGCGCGCACCGCTTCCTGCCGAGGGAATTCCGGCGGGTGGTTCCGCTGAAGTGATCGCAGATGTGCCCAGCCAGGCAGTGATTGGCAAAACACTGCGACTCGGTCTCGTCCAAGAATCGGTAGCGTGGTACAGCGACTTCAAGGTGGATTCGCTCGATTATGGCCCCCTGACTTCGTGCCAGGACCAGGGCAAGGAAACGGTTTGTGGTGCGGGCGGAAAGCCTTTGGCCACGCGCTGAGACTCAATGATCATCGGAACGAGCCGCGTTCAATCCCGGCTCGATTCCGTAACTTATAAGTAACCAAGAGAGGGATGATGAAAACTGCGTTGATTACCGGCATTTCCGGCCAAGACGGTGCCTACCTGGCCCAGCTGTTGTTGGATAAGGGCTACCGCGTGTTCGGCACATACCGCCGTACCAGTTCGGTCAATTTCTGGCGGATCGAAGAGGTGGGAATTGCAAATCACCCTAATTTGCACCTGATCGAGTACGACCTGACCGACCTCGGTTCGAGTATCCGCATGCTCGAGAGCACGGGCGCCACCGAGGTTTACAACCTGGCGGCCCAAAGTTTCGTGGGCGTATCGTTCGACCAGCCGACGACGACCGCGCACATCACCGGCATCGGCCCGGTCCACCTGCTGGAAGCCATTCGGCAGGTGAACAAGGACATCCGGTTTTACCAGGCCTCGACATCGGAAATGTTCGGCAAGGTGCAGGCGGTCCCGCAGATCGAAAGCACGCCGTTCTATCCTCGCAGCCCTTATGGCGTTGCCAAGCTGTACGCGCATTGGATGACGGTCAATTACCGTGAGAGCTATGGCATCTTCGGCTCCAGCGGAATTCTGTTCAATCATGAAAGCCCGCTGCGCGGCCGCGAATTTGTGACGCGCAAGATCACTGACTCGGTGGCCAAGATCAAACTTGGACGCTTGGAATGCCTGGAGCTGGGCAATCTGGATGCCAAGCGCGATTGGGGTTTTGCGCGCGAGTACGTGGAAGGGATGTGGCGCATGCTTCAGGCCGATGAGCCGGATACCTTTGTTCTGGCGACAAATCGCACTGAAACCGTCCGTGATTTTGTCAGCATGGCCTTCAAGGGGGCCGGAATCGACGTCGAATTCCGCGGCAAGGATGCAGATGAAACTGCAGTGGATGTCGCTACCGGCAAGGTGGTGATGCGCATCAATGCGAAATTCCACCGTCCTGCAGAAGTGGATCTGTTGATCGGCGATCCCGAGAAGGCAACGCGCGTCCTCGGCTGGAAGCCTGAAACCACGCTGGAGCAGCTCTGCCAGATGATGGTCGAGGCCGATCTCAAGAGGAACGCGCATGGCTTCTCGTTCTGATCTGAACGGCAAGCGCGTTCTGGTCAGCGGAGCGTCCGGGTTCACCGGGCGCTATCTGACCCAGGAACTCAAAGAGCAGGGCTGCACCGTGATCGGAGTGGGAACCCGTGCGGAAAGCGCGGGTTCGGCGACTACAGATGAGTTTCTCCCGATGGACCTGCGCGACGCAGCGGATGTTGCACGCGTCGTTGCAAAGGTGGACGCCGAATACGTCGTCCATTTGGCTGCGGTGGCCTTTGTCGGACATGGCGAAGCCGACGATTTCTATCGTGTCAATCTGATCGGTACGCGAAACCTGTTGCAGGCACTGGCCTCGGCCCGACGCCGTCCAGAGAGAGTGCTGATTGCCAGCAGTGCAAATGTCTACGGTAATGCGACGGAGGGCATCATCGAGGAATCGGTGGAGCCGGCGCCGGCGAACGATTACGCGGTAAGCAAGCTCGCCATGGAATACGTGGTAAGGCTGTGGCACGAGCGTCTTCCATTGGTGATCACTCGCCCGTTCAACTACACCGGCGTCGGTCAATCAGCCAATTTCCTGGTGCCGAAGATTGTTTCGCACTTCGCGTCACGGGCTCCTGCAATAGAGCTCGGCAATACCGAAGTGTGGCGTGATTTCGGCGACGTCAGGTCGCTCGTGCTTGCCTATCGGCAGCTTTTGCAGACACCCGATGCCGATGGACAGACCGTCAATGTCTGTTCCGGGGTTGCCAGCTCGCTGGGCGACATCATCAGGATCTGTTCGGAAATCACCGGCCATCAGATCGACGTGCAGGTTAACCCTGCCTTTGTCCGTCAGAACGAAGTCAAGAAGCTGCTTGGCAGCAATGCCAAACTGCAGCGCCTGATCGGCGACTGGCGCTGCCCTCCATTGGAGGAAACGTTGCGGTGGATGCTTGAAGACGCTGTCCGCACGCACTGAGCGTATGGACAGTGGCAGGTCATGGCGGGGCGTACCGCACGCGAGCTACCTTGCCATCGCTAGGATGGCAGGTGTCCTGATCGGCTCGCCATCGTCTGAAAAAAGAGGCGCCGACTGCCCTGCAGACGCGCGCCTCCGAGTTCATTTAGCGCATGCACCCGTGCATAGCTCGAAGTTGGTCAAGCCGAAGGCGAGAGGCCGCTGATCGCTGGAAACGCCGATCTGCGCGGGGGACACCGGTACCTCGTAGCTCAAAACGACGCGTATTACCTCGCCTGGCTGGCGTGTGGAGACAGGAATCCTGAGCTCCAATGGCGACGGCTGCCCGGCAGTGACGCGGGTATCCAGGGCTTGGACGCCGTTGACTTTGGCACGGATACGCAGCGTTCGCTGGGAGCCCGCGAGAAAGGGATTGCCACGCAGAATCAACGTTGTCCTGCCAGTGGTTGCAGCGCCGACGCGGTAGCGCAATGAAGATGTCATGCCTACTGACCAGACTCCCCAGGCCTCATCCGTCGACCAGCCTTCCGCCAGAAAATTGCGCAGTGAGGGCAGTGCAATCGTGGTGTTTGCTGCAGGCTCGCCGATCAGGCCCTCCCTGGCAGCTTCGGCGCTCGAGGGTTTTGTACCGCCAGGCAGGCGAAAGACGACGACGGCACCATCTTCACGAACCATCGTCGGCGGCGTACCGAGCGCTTGTTCCCACTCGGCGACGACCCCGGCACCTTGGTCGACATACCCTCTTTTATCGATATAGACGGCGTCGAACCCGTAGCGACGAAGCGCATCGAGTTGCGCATTGGCAGGTCGTGTTTCGAGATTCCGATAAAACAGGTCGCCTTCGCGCCCCTTCATGCCGCCATAGCTCCATTTGAGCTGCCGAGAATGCACGAATCCAACAACATGGTCATACGCATTCAACCCGTTCTTCGGTGGCACTTCCGGGAAAGGCATGTACGGCAGCTGGTAGATCGCAGCACCGGCGGGCAGGGACGCTTCGATGCTGCCGATGAAGCGCTTGTCTCGCTCATACGCACCGCGTGCTCCAGCCTGGCACTCGCCACACACCGCTGGGGTCTGGTCCCATACGCCAAAGATCAACATGACAACGGCTGCGACCGAGGCAATGGTGACGCCGTGCCGACGTCCCAGCTTGTCGGAAAGCGTCTGTACCGCGATTGCCACCGCCGCAAGGGTACTGAACGTCAGGAAGATGCTGGCCCGATTCCAGCCGCGGATGGACGGTGAAACGACGTGTGCGAAGAGTGATCCAAGACCACCGATGGTCATGAAGGCGAGCAGCACGCCGGAAAGGATAGCAAGCAGCGCGATGCGCTCTTCAGCATGGCGCTCGGCCAAGCGTGCAAACATCACCAACGCAAGAATGGCCAGGCCGAGGGAGCCTATCAGGCCAAGGGAGGCAGTCCTGTTTTCATTGACCAAGGGCGTGCTGGCCATGTACTGGGCGGTCACATTGGACAGTTTTGCAGACCGATGTTCCGGCTGGGGCAGGATCAACTGCATGAATTTCACCCCGTACAGCTCAGACTCTGCGGGTGTACGTGCGGCAACTTCCGGGTTGCTACCATTAATCCGTTCGTTGATCACGTTTGGTGCAATGTTCGCCAGCGTTCCAAGGGCAAGGAAAAAGATCGCAGGTGCCGCTATACGTGCAATCGACGTCCAATTCCTCTGGTAAAGCGCGATCAGGCAGCTGGTTCCGATCAGGATCAGGCCAAAAACCGTGTAGTAAACGCCGAAACAGCTCAAAACAAGATAAAGCATGGTAAGGGCGATCTTGCGCGCAGGCCGCGCACGCAGGAAATCCAGCGAAGCATCCGAGCGTGCGATACGCACGGCGATCATGAAATAGATCGGGATGCTGAAGTAGCAGGTGTAAAAAATGTGCCGAAGTCGGAGGAAATGAAAAGGCGCCAGCGTAAAAAGTATGGCGGTAGCGAAGGACAATGATCGGCCGACTCGCAGCCAGCGCATCACCCAGTACGCAGCCAGAAAATTCGCAGCGAAGCCTGCGAGGAAAAACAGGTTATGCGCCGCAGCGTTGCTGCTGGTCAGTATGCCAGCAAGCTTCAGGAAGAGAAAACTGCCGGCATCGGCCCCAGGATAGTCAAGAAAGGATGCGCCGAAAGGAAAGCCGCTCCGATCATTCTCGAAGATCCATCCTTCCATGGCGCGCTGCGTCAGCCAGAGACTGCTCAGGGAGTCGTCGCTGTATGAAAAAGGGTAGGCAAGAATCGAAGACAGGCCGGCACGCCAGCCGACGACCAGGACGCTGCCGGCGATGACTGACAGCACTGCGCCGAATAGTAAGGCCAGCCAATCCGTCTTCAGGAGGAGGCCGGGCCGCGTCATTTGAGAAAGTGGGGTGCTCATGTAATCAATAAGTAGGAATGGGGTGCTGCTCGGTCATGCGGCGGATCGCTTTTGGCCGGTTGACTGGACTCAATTGCGTGCCGCACGTTGTTTGTCGCCCTGTAGCAGCAGTTTGCTCAGAACGAATGACACGGGCAGGGTCACTGCAATGGAAATCAGCGGTCCGATTGCTGCAGGCACCCCGAGATGCCCGACGGTGAGCTTCAATGCCAACGCCCCGAGTGCATAAGTCACGGCATAGATAAGCGGGAACGCCGCAAATTTCAGCCAGCTATGTGTAGCGCGGAAGACGTAGCGGGTATTTATGAGGTAGCTGAGCAGGATGCCGGCGCAAAAACTCCCCAGATACGCCCATTGGTAATGAACGAAGCGCAACAACACCCAGTACAGAACAAGGGTAACGCCCGTATTGAGCGCTCCGCCTACCAGAAAACGAAGCGCAACAACGACCCACGACCGGTCCCGTCCCCGTTGGACGGAGCCGGCGGCCTTCAGCTCATCCGGCCGCATTCGCCAGACTCTTGAAGTCCGCGTAGTCGCGAATGTATTCGTCCGAGTCGTAGGGCTCGGAAGCAAATACCAGGAGAACGGCGTCCTTCGAGTACTTGTATTGTGTTCCCCAGATCATCGGCGGCAGGTGGATGCCCTGGTTCGGCGAGTTGAGTTCGACGTCGATGCGGCGGGTGCCGTCATCCGCAAGGACTCTGACCGAGCCGGAGACACAGATCAGGAACTGATGGCAGCGCTTGTGCGCGTGTTCGCCACGGGTCTCCTGGGTGGGGACGCCGTAAACCAGGAAATACCGTCTTGCATTGAAAGGTAGGAAACTATCGAAATCTCCCACGGAGAGCGAGCCACGCATGTCGGCGAAACTGGGCATCCGGTACAGCTTGACGCCCGGAACGGCAGTGTCGGTGATTCCCTGATCAACCGGCAATGCGGCAGGCTGGTTTGCGTCCTTGTCGGAAACGTAGCCGACAATGCGTGCGGGATTGCCAACCACAATGGCATTGGGCGGCACAGAGCGCGTAACGACTGCGCCAGCGCCGATCATCGCACCACTGCCGATGGTGGTGCCGGCCAGGATGGTTGCATTGGCGCCAATCGAGGCACCCGACTCGACCACGGTGCCGAGGAATTTCTCGGGATACACCCTGCTGCGCGGGAACAGGTCGTTGGTGAAGGTTGCGTTCGGCCCTACGAAAACGTCGTCGCCCAAACGCACGCCGTCCCACAGTTGCACGCCGCATTTGACGGTGACGCGGTCACCTACGATGACATCGGATTCAACGAACACGCCGTCGCAGATATTGCAGTCGCGGCCTAGGCGCGCTCCGGGAAGCACGTGCGCGAATGCCCAGACGCGGGTGCCCTCGCCGATGTTCTCGCTCTCGCAAAGGGCATTGGGATGCACGAAATAACTCACGGTTTATCCTTTTTGAAGTTTTCGACCGACTGAATGATCGACAGCGGACGTGCCTTGGTATTTTCGAACGCATGCCAGGCGTAGGTACCCACGATACCCAGGCCCAGTGAATTGAGCGCGCCGAAAAAGAGAATGGTCAGGATGGTCAGGGTATAGCCCGGCACTGCGACGAGTCCGGAAAACTTCGCGGCCAGCACCAGTGCACCGAGCAGCGTGGTAAATGCCAGCGCGATCAGGCCCAGCGCCGTCAGCATGCGGACCGGCAGGTCGGTGAAAGCAAAGACGCTGTCGGACAGATACCGCAGTTTCTTGTTGAGGGTCCAGGCGCTCTTGCCGTGCTGCCGCTCGCGCCGCTGGTAGCTGACGAATTCGCGCTTGCCGCCCAGCCAGAACAGCTGCGCAAGCAGGCTGGAATGGGCTTCGTTCAACAGCAACAGCCGCTCGAGGAAACCACGGCTGACAGCGAAGATATCCACGCCACCCTTGGGAATGTCCTTGATGACCATGCGCCGGTAGGTTGCCCAGAACAAGGTCGACGCCAGCTTCGAGGCCGCCGGATCGCTGCGCGCTTCGCGCACGCCGAAGGCCACGTCATAGCGCTCGCTGGCGTAGCGTTGCCAGAAGTCGATGACCAGCGTTGGGGGTTCCTGCAGATCGGCGGCCATGACCGCCGTCAGCTCCCCGGAGCTGAGCTGCAGCCCGGTACGGATCGCCGGAAATGCGCCGAAGTTGCGGGTCAGCGTTGCCAGTTGCGAGCGGAACGCGCAGCCAGGCAACTTTTCGCGCAGCAGGGCGTAGCTGCGGTCAGGGCTGCCGTCCACCACGAAAACCGCTTCGAAATCCCCACCCACGCTCCGTGCGATGAAGTCGACGGCCTGTAGCAGTTCATCGATCGAACCCTCGTTGCCATAGATCGGAACGACGAGGCTGAGAGAAGGCAATTGCACGTCGCTCAGAACCGGTTGCATGCTTCGATGACCCGGTCGACTTCCGCGTCGGTCAGCTCGGGGAAGCAGGGCAGTGTGGTGACGCGCGCCGCATCGGCTTCCGTGTTTGGCAGTACCACTGAATCAAATGCACCCGCATGGCAGGGCTGACGGTGGTCACACAACGGGTAATGGACTTCCGTCTGCACACCGGCGGCCTGCAAGTGTGCACGCAGTTGCTCACGGTCATCGCAACGCACGACGTACAGATGCGCCACGTTGTCAGCGCCCACCTGGCCGGCTGCTTCGATCCTGGGGTTGGACAGCCCCTGGGCGTAGCGGTTGGCGATCTCCCTGCGACGCTGGTTCCAGCCATCCAGCAGGGGAAGCATGTACCGCAGCATGGCGGCCTGCAGCTCGTCGAGACGACTGTTGCGGCCACCCCGCAAGCTGTTGGTGTACTTGGCTGTCCATCCGTACTGACGCAGTTGCGCAGCTCTGGCGGCCAGCTCGTCGTCGTTTGTCACGATCGCGCCACCATCGCCCAGTGCACCCAGATTCTTGGTCGGATAAAAGCTGAAGCAAGCGATATCGCCGAAGCTGCCTGCGCGATGGCCATTTCGCTCCGCGCCGTGGGCCTGGGCGCAGTCTTCCAGGACCTTGATGCCACGCGGTTGGCAAAGCGCGACGATCGCTTCGATGTCGGCAAGTTGGCCATACAGGTGGGTCACGATGACGGCTGCTGGCGCACTGCCGCCAGCGAGCATTGCTTCCAGCGCAGGTACGGACATCAGCCCAGTGCCCGCACCTGTATCGACAAACGCAGGCGAAGCGCCACATGCCAGGACTGCGCTGGTGCCATACATCGCGGCATTCGCAACAACGGCCACCGTATCACCGGGACCGACGCCCAAGGCCTTCAGGGAGAGCTCTAGGGCGTCGGTTCCATTGGCGACGCTGACGCAATGACGGACGCCGCAATAGTTGGCGAACTCCTGCTCAAAGGCCTTCACGTTCGGACCGAGCACATAGTAGCCACTTGCGACGATAGTGCTTGCGATCTGAGACAGGGCATCCTGTACGGGCGCGATGTGGCGGGACAACGAGTTGACGGGAATCAGAGCGTCCATGGAATCCGAGGTATCAAGTGATGTGTGGATGGAGTTGAAATGCTGCGGCAGCGATGCACGGCCGAGGAATCTTTGAGCAGAAGGATATCGCGTTCGACCGCTGGTCAGCGGGCAGGCCTGGCCCAGGGGGACGATTGGGGGAGCCAACATGGCTTGTTTGGTATGGCGCCGGACTTTCGGTGCAGCGCAGGAGGTTTGAACGAACACAAGCGTCGGCCCCGCAATCGATGCCGGCAGTGCATGGGCAGCGCTGGCTGCCAGATCCGCCTCCTTGCAGCGCGGGCTATCGCGTATCCGTCTTCATTCGCAGCACCGGGACTTGTCGACGCACCGGTTCCGGCGACGAGGGGCGACACGGAGCTGACGACCTTCAACCCACGTGTGGCCGGAACCTCGAAGCTCAAGGGCATCTACGGTATCCCGATAAGTGACGCCAATTATAACGACACGTGCTGTTGTGGCGGACAGTTTGTCGGCCGCCCCCGCGATCCTGACCGGCGCCGCGCAGCCGATTGGCCACGCGGCGCGCATCGCCGTATCAGCTCAACGCCTGTTCCAGCTCCGGCAACAGCGTGAACAAATCCCCCACCAACCCGATATCGGCAATCTCGAAGATCGGCGACTCCGGGTCCTTGTTGATCGCCACGATCGTGCCGGCGTCCTTGATGCCGGTCAGATGCTGGATCGCCCCGCTGATGCCGATCGCCACGTACAGCTCGGGGGCGATGATCTTGCCGGTCTGGCCGACCTGCAGTTCGTTGGGCACGTAGCCGGCGTCCACGGCGGCACGCGAGGCGCCCACGGCGGCGCCGAGCTTGTCGGCCAGGCTATAGATGTGCTGGAAGTTCTCGGCCGAGCCGACGCCGCGGCCGCCGGAGACCACGCGCTTGGCGCTCTGCAGGTCGGGGCGGTCTGAGCTGCCTGCGGCCAGCCCGATGAAGCGGGTGTGGGTCGGCAGCGCGGCATCCACAGCGACGGACTCGATCGTTGCGCTGCCACCGGCTGCCGCTTCCGGCCAGGAGGCGCTGCGCACGGTTGCGACCACGACCTGGTCGGCCGGTGCCTTCACCGTGATGATCGCATTGCCGGCGTAGATCGGGCGCTTGAAGGTGTAGGCATCTTCGACCGCCATCAGGTCCGAGACCTGGTTGACGCCCAGCAGCGCGGCCACCACCGGCATCAGGTCCTTGCCGAAGGTGGTCGAGGGGCCGAACACGTGGGTGTAGCCCTGGCCGGCGAGCTGGGCGATCTGCGGCCCCAGGACCTGCGCGATGGCATGTTCGTTGGCGGCGTTTGCCACCGTCAGGACGCGGGCAACACCCGCCAGGTGCGCGGCCTGCGCCGCAACCGCGGCTGGGTTGGCCGCCAGCACGACGACGTCGATGGCCTCGGCCGACACGGCCAGCGCGGCGCTCAGGGTCTTGGCGGTGGCCGCGTTGAGCTGGCCGTTGAGATGTTCGGCAACGATGAGAACCTTGGCCATTACAGCAACCCCTTCTGCTTGAGTGCGGCCACCAGTTCGGCGGCATCCTTGACCATCACCCCGCGGCTACGCTTGGACGGCGGCGCATAGTGGGTGGTGCTGAGGCTGTCGTGCGCAGCGACGCCGAGATCGGCAAAGGCCAGCGTTTCCAGCGGCTTGCTCTTGGCTTTCATGATGTCCGGCAGCTTGATGAAGCGCGGCTCGTTCAGGCGCAGATCGGTGGTGATCACCGCCGGCAGGTCCACTTCCAGCGTTTCCAGGCCTGCGTCCACCTCGCGGGTCACCGTGGCCTTGCCATCGGCGACCACCAGCTTGCCGGCGAAGGTCGCCTGTGGGCGCCCCCACAACGTAGCGAGCATCTGACCGGTCTGGTTGGCGTCGTCGTCGATCGCCTGCTTGCCCAGGATGACCAGGTCCGGCTGTTCCTTTCCGACCAGCTTGAGCAGGGCGCGCGCGGCGGTCAGCGGCTGGATCGCCGCGTCGGTGACCACGTGGATGGCGCGGTTGGCGCCCATGGCAAGCCCGTTGCGCAGATGCGCGGCCGCATCGGCCGGCGCCAGGGTGGCGACCACCACCTCGGTGGCGATACCGGCGTCGCGCAGGCGCAGCGCCTCTTCCAGGGCGATTTCGTCGAACGGGTTCGGCGAGAGCTTGACGCCGTCGGTGACCACACCGGAGCCATCGGGCTTGACCTGAATGCGGACGTTGTAGTCCACCACGCGCTTGTAGGCGACGAGGATTTTCATCGTGTACGAGATCCTTCAGCTGTTGCGGGAAGGCCCGGCCGCGGCGGCAGGCTCGGGAGTGGGGCCATTCTAACCGGGCAAGCAGTACCATGCGATGGCGTATGGGTGCTGCGGCGCAACAGCTTCGCGCAGTTGTTCGGGCAATGCTTAGGCCCGGTATTGCCCGGACCGTATATCCTGTGTGGTTTGAAAATGCGGCGCCGCGCGCGCGCGACCAGGAGGGGTAGACAGTGGCGACTTGGCTAGTAACCGGCGGGGCCGGTTTTATCGGCGGAAATTTTGTTCTTGAGGCAGTCGCGCGCGGGGTCCGCGTGATCAATCTCGACGCGCTCACCTATGCGGGGAACCTGAACACGCTGGCGTCGCTGGAGGGCAATGCCGACCATGTCTTCGTCAAGGGCGACATCGGCGACGGCGCGCTGGTGACCCGGCTGCTGCAGGAACATCAGCCGGATGCGGTGCTGAACTTCGCTGCCGAAAGCCATGTGGATCGCTCGATCGAAGGCCCCGGCGCGTTCATCCAGACCAACGTGGTCGGCACCCTGGCCTTGCTCGAGGCCGTGCGCGATTACTGGAAAGCGCTGCCGGACGCGCGCCGCGAGGCCTTTCGGTTCCTGCATGTGTCCACCGACGAGGTCTATGGCACGCTGGGCGAGACCGGCAAGTTCACCGAAACCACGCCGTATGCACCCAATTCCCCGTATTCGGCATCCAAGGCGGCCTCCGATCACCTGGTGCGCGCGTTCCACCACACCTACGGGCTGCCGGTGCTGACCACCAACTGCTCGAACAACTACGGCCCCTACCATTTCCCGGAAAAGCTCATTCCGCTGGTGATCGCCAAGGCGCTGGCCGGCGAGCCGTTGCCGGTGTACGGCGATGGCAAGCAGGTGCGCGACTGGTTGTTCGTCAGCGACCACTGCGAGGCGATCCGCACCGTGCTGGCCAAGGGCAGGGTCGGCGAGACCTACAACGTGGGCGGCAACTCCGAGCGCCAGAACATCGGGGTCGTGCAGGCGATCTGTGCGCTGCTGGATCAGCATCGCCCGCGTGCGGACGGCAAGCCACGCGCAAGCCAGATCACCCATGTCACCGATCGCCCCGGACACGATCGTCGCTACGCGATCGATGCCTCCAAGCTGAAGAACGAGCTGGGTTGGGAGCCGGCGTATACCTTCGAGCAGGGCATCGCGCAGACGGTGGCGTGGTACCTGACCAACCAGGCCTGGGTTCAGGGCGTGCTGGATGGCAGCTACCGGCTCGAACGGATCGGCGCCGCGGCCTGACGCGACCCCCTAGCAAGCGCCCGCGCATGTCTGCGTGTGCGGGCCTCAACAGGACACCCTGATGACACAACGTAAAGGCATCATTCTGGCGGGCGGCTCCGGCACGCGCCTGTACCCGATCACCAAGGGCGTCAGTAAGCAGCTGTTGCCGGTGTACGACAAGCCGATGATCTACTACCCGCTGAGCGTGCTGATGCTCGCGGGCATCCGCGACATCCTGATCATCAACACCCCACACGAGCAGGCGCTGTTCCAGTCGCTGCTGGGCGACGGTTCCCAGTGGGGCGTCAATCTCCAGTATGCCGTGCAACCCAGCCCTGACGGCCTGGCGCAGGCCTATCTGATCGGTCGCGAGTTCATCGACGGCAAGCCGAGCTGCCTGGTGCTGGGCGACAACATCTTCCATGGGCACGGCCTGACCGACACCTTGCGCCGCGCGGATGCGCGTGAGCAGGGAGCGACCGTCTTCGGTTACTGGGTCAACGATCCCGAACGCTACGGCGTTGCCGAATTCGATCAGCAAGGCAAGGTCATCGACATTGCCGAAAAGCCGGCAAAGCCCCGTTCCAACTACGCGGTCACCGGCTTGTATTTCTATGACGGCCAGGCCAGCGACTACGCGGCTGCATTGAAGCCCTCGCCGCGCGGCGAGCTGGAG
Source organism: Xanthomonas sp. BRIP62409 (assembly GCF_003992965.1). Lineage (NCBI taxonomy): Bacteria > Pseudomonadati > Pseudomonadota > Gammaproteobacteria > Lysobacterales > Lysobacteraceae > Xanthomonas > Xanthomonas sp. BRIP62409. The sequence continues at coordinate 113,026 of NZ_QEZJ01000030.1, forward strand.
ATCACCGATCTCAATCGCTGCTATCTCGAAGCCGGCAACCTGCACCTGGAGCCACTAGGGCGCGGGTATGCATGGCTGGATACCGGGACGCACCAGTCATTGCATGAAGCGGCCAATTTCATCGAGACCATCCAGATGCGGCAGGGTCTGCAGGTGTGCTGCCCGGAGGAAATCGCATTTGGCCAGGGCTGGATCGATGCCGAGCAGCTGGAGCGCCTGGCGGCGCCGTTGTTGAAGAATGACTACGGCAAGTATCTAACTGCATTAGCCAAGCGTGGGGTCGTCCATTGAAAGTGATCGAAACGACGTTGCCCGGCTGCGTCGTCATCGAGCCTGCGGTCTTCGGCGATGAGCGCGGTCAGTTCTTCGAAACATGGAATGCAGAGCGCTTCGCGCAGCATGGGCTGCCGACGAGTTTTGTGCAAAGTAACGTCTCCACGTCCACCAGGGGCGTGCTGCGCGGTCTGCATTACCAGTGGCCTCGGCCACAGGGCAAGCTGGTGAGCGTGCTCGAAGGTGAGGTCTATGACGTTGCGGTGGATATCCGCGCCGGCTCTCCCCACTTCGGGCGTTGGACCGCCGTTTTACTGAGCGCAGAAAACCGGCGCCAGGTCTGGATACCTGAAGGCTTTGCACATGGCTTTGCAGTGCTTTCAGAGAAAGCGTTGTTCAGTTATTTGTGCACCGACGTGTACGTCAAGGAAGCAGATGCAGGCGTGCGTTGGAACGATGCGGCGATCGGTATCGATTGGCCGATCAGCGATCCATTGCTGTCGGCCAAGGACGCCAAGGCGCCGTTTCTGGATGAGGTGCCAGCCGACCGACTGCCGGTGTATATGCCGTGACCACGTTGGTGTTTGGTGCGAACGGGCAGGTGGGTGCGGAACTGTTGCGCGCATTGGCCGCCGATGGCTCGGTGCAGGCAACGACACGCAGTGGTCAGCTGCCTGACGGCAGCGCCTGCGAGACGGCGGACTTCGACGCACCGCAAACGCTAACTGCCTTGCTGGACCGGGTTTCCCCGTCGCATGTGGTCAATGCCGCCGCCTATACCGCGGTGGACCGCGCCGAGCAGGATCGCGCCAGCGCATTGCGTGTCAACGCAACCTCGCCTGGTGTCATCGCCGCCTGGTGCGCATCCCGTGACGTACCGCTGGTGCACTACTCGACCGACTACGTCTTCGACGGTCGGGGCACAGAACCGTATCCGGAAGACGCGCCGACCTCGCCGCTGGGCGTGTATGGCGAGACCAAGCTTGCGGGTGAGCAGGCCATCCGTGCTTCCGGCGCGCAGCATCTGATCCTGCGGACGGCATGGGTGTATGCCTCGCATGGCGCGAATTTCCTGCGCACCATGTTGCGTGTGGGTGCCGAGCGCGATGAGCTGCGGGTAGTGGCCGACCAGGTCGGAACACCGACGCCCGCGGCCCTGATCGCCGATGTCACCGCGCAGTTGCTGCGTCAACGCAGACCAGGCACCTCTGGCACATGGCACCTCACGGCAGCAGGGCAAACCAGCTGGCATGGCTTTGCCGAGGCGTTCTTCCAGGAGGCGGTCAGCGCAGGCCTGTTGTCGCGCGCGCCGCGTGTGGTGCCCATCACGACCGCCGACTACCCGACGCCCGCACAGCGGCCGGCATACTCGCGGCTGTCGATCGACAAACTGCAGCGCGATTTCGACATCGTGTTGCCGGACTGGCAAGTCGGCCTGCAGCGCGTGATTGCCGAAATCGCCGCTGCCAGGCACTAGATACGCGACTCTGGCCGGTGGCGATATTTCCGCCGACGCATTCAAGCCGCAAACGCAAACAGCCGGGAATCCCCGGCTGTTTGCTTATGTACTGCAGAATCCCGAAAGCGACCGATCAGGTACGCCCGTAGGTATCTTCGAAACGCACGATGTCGTCTTCGCCCAGATAGCTGCCGGACTGCACTTCGATCAGTTCCAGCGGCAATTTGCCCGGATTGCGCAGGCGATGGGTCACGCCAAGCGGAATATAGGTACTCTGATTCTCGGTGAGCAGCAGCACCTCTTCGCCACGCGTGACTTCTGCGGTGCCGCTGACGACGATCCAGTGTTCGGCGCGGTGGTGATGCATCTGCAGGCTGAGCACGGCACCGGGCTTGACGGTGATGCGCTTGACCTGGTGACGGTGACCCATGTCGATCGAATCGTAAGCACCCCACGGACGATAGACCTTGCGATGCCAGGTCGCCTCGGAGCGACCGTCGGCTTTGATCCGGCCGACCACATCCTTCACTTCCTGGATGCGATCGCGGTGACCGACCAGAACGGCGTCTGGCGTTTCCACCACAACCACGTCTTCCAGGCCGACCATGGCGATCAGGCGCGAGCCATACGCATAGGTGTTCTTGCAGTCCAGCTTGATGACATCGCCGTGGTGCGCATTGCCCTGGCCGTCCTGTTCGGAGACGTCCAGCAGCGACGACCACGAACCGACATCGTTCCAGCCGGCATCCAGCGGCACCACCACTGCATCGGCGGTCTTTTCCATCACCGCATAGTCGATCGAATCCGATGGGCTGGAGGCGAACGCATCCTTGTCCAGACGGGTGAAGTCGGCATCGCGCTTGCCGCCTTCCCACGCCTTCTGGCAGGCATCGGCAATGGCCGGCTGGAACTTGCGCAATTCTTCCAGGTAGCGCGAGGCACGGAACAGGAACATGCCGCTGTTCCAGTAATACTCGCCGCTGGCCAGATACCCCTGCGCGGTGGCCAGGTCGGGCTTTTCGACGAAGCGTTCGACCGCAGTGGCGCCGGTGCCGGCACCGGCCTTGATGTAGCCATAGCCGGTTTCAGGCGCGGTCGGCTTGATGCCGAAGGTGACCAGCTTGCCCTGCTCTGCGGCGGCGGCTGCGACGGTGACTGCCGCCTGGAAAGCAGCCTCGTCACGAATGACATGGTCCGAAGGAAGCACCAGCAGCAGCGGATCACCACCGTTACGGGTGGCTTCCAGCGCAGCGACGGCAATTGCCGGGGCAGTATTGCGGCCCTTGGGCTCGAGCAGGATGGCCGACGGCTTCACGCCCAGCTGCTGCAACTGCTCGGCGGCCATGAAGCGATGCTCCTCGTTGGCCACCACGATGGGGGCATGTGCCGCCACCGGAGCAGAGCGCAACCAGGTAGCCTGCAGCATGCTGTGCTCGCCGACCAGCGGCAGGAACTGCTTAGGATAGGATTCGCGCGACAACGGCCAAAGGCGCGTGCCGGAACCGCCGGACAGAATAATCGGAAGGACATCGCTCATGAGCGGGGGAAACTCCAATGCGTCAAAGTGGGGGACGATGTTAAATCAGCCGCGCAGCAGGTTGGAAATTTCCTGCGTACGCGTTTCCAGCAGTGCGGCGTCGCCGCGCGTTTCCACGTTCAGACGCAGCAGCGGCTCGGTATTGGAGCTGCGCAGGTTGAAGCGCCATTGGCCGAAATCGGCACTGATGCCGTCGGTGTAGTCCAGTTCCGGCGACTGGTCGCCGTAGTGCTCCATCACGCGGGCAACCGCCGCCTTGGCATCGTCCACCTTGAAGTTGATCTCGCCGCTGCAGGGGAATTTCTGCATGCGCGCTTCGACCAGATCCGCCAGCGAGCGACCCGACTGCGACACCAGCTCGGCGATCAACAGCCACGGAATCATGCCGGAGTCGGCATAGGCGAACTCACGGAAATAATGGTGCGCGCTCATCTCGCCGCCATAGACGGCATTTTCGCTGCGCATCTTTTCCTTGATGAAGGCGTGGCCGCTCTTGCACAGCACCGGAATGCCGCCGGCGTCCTCGACCATCTCGACGGTGTTCCAGGTCAGGCGCGGGTCGTGCACCACCTTGCCGCCGGGCTGCTTGGCCAGGATCGCCTGCGCCAGCAGGCCGACCAGGTAATAGCCTTCGATGAAGCGGCCGGTGTGATCGAAGAAGAAGCAGCGATCGAAGTCACCATCCCAGGCGATACCGAAATCGGCGCCGTGTTCCTTGACCGCCCTGGCTGTGGCGTCGCGGTTTTCCGGCAACAATGGGTTGGGAATGCCATTGGGGAAGTTGCCATCGGGTTCGTGGAAGACGCGGACGAACTCGAACGGCAGCTGCGGTGCAAGCAGGTCGACGATCAGGCCGGCGCCGCCGTTGCCGGCGTTGACCACCAACTTGAGCGGCTTGAGCGTGCTGCGGTCCACGTAGCTGAGCAGGTGCTCCAGATATGCGGTCTTGTCGGTGCGGCTGTGCTCGCTTGCCGTGGGCTCGCCGGGGGCGGCGGTGTCGGCAGCGACGGTGTCGCGAATCGCGAACAGGCCGGTGTCGGAACTGATCGGCCGCGCCTGCTCGCGCACCAGCTTCATGCCGTTGTAGTCCATCGGGTTATGGCTGGCGGTGACCATCACGCCGCCGGCTGCCTTGAGGTGATCGGTCTGGAAATAGACCTCCTCGGTGCCGCACAGGCCGATGTCGATCACTTCGCGGCCGCTGGCGCGCAGGCCGGCCGAGAGCGCTTCCTGCAGGCCGGGGCTGGCCAGGCGCACGTCGTGGCCCAGGACCACCGGCCCTTGCTCCAGCTGCGCCGCCAATGCCACGCCGATGCGGCGCGCCAAGTCCTCGTTGAGTTCATCCGGCACACGGCCGCGAATGTCGTAGGCCTTGAAGGCGGGTAGCGTCATGGGCAATTCCTGGGGTGGGGGAAATCCCGAGTTTAGCGGCTGCGCCGTGTCTTGGGTGTGGCGGAATTGCGATCGGGGACAGGGAACAGTCAGCGGCTAGAATGGCCGCTTCACATCAGCGAGGCGAGGGCGGTGATGAGCAATGGTGGGCGTGGTGCGGCAAGCGGCAAACGCTATGCCGATGCCGGGGCGGCGCTGGATGGGGTGCTGGCCGATGGCCAGACCCTGGCGGTCGGCGGCTTTGGCCTGTGCGGAATTCCGGAGGCGCTGATTGCAGCGGTGCGCGAGAGCGGGGTCGGCGGGCTGACCGTGATTTCCAACAACGCCGGCGTCGATGGATTCGGGCTGGGCCAATTATTGGCCACCCGGCAGATCCGCAAGATGATTTCGTCCTACGTGGGCGAAAACAAGGAATTCGAGCGGCAGTATCTGGCCGGCGAACTCGAGCTGGAGTTCAACCCGCAAGGCACGCTGGCCGAGCGTCTGCGCGCGGGCGGTGCGGGAATCCCCGCGTTCTACACCGCAACCGGCTACGGCACCATCGTGGCCCAGGGCAAGGAAACCCGCGAATTCGACGGCAAACAGTACGTGATGGAAACCGCGCTGCAGGCCGATGTCGCGCTGGTCAAGGCCTGGCGTGCGGACACGGCCGGCAATCTGGTGTTCCGCAAGACCGCGCGCAACTTCAACCCGGCCTGTGCCATGGCCGGTCGCGTCTGCGTTGCCGAGGTCGAGGAGATCGTCGAGGTGGGCGCGATCGATCCGGACCAGGTGCATCTGCCCGGCATCTATGTCGACCGGCTGGTGCTCAACGCCACGCCGGAAAAACGCATCGAACAGCGCACCGTGCGCGAAGGACAGCACTGATGGCCTGGACCAGGGACCAGATGGCCGCACGTGCGGCGCGCGAATTGACTGATGGCGCCTACGTCAACCTGGGCATCGGCCTGCCGACGCTGGTGGCCAATCACATTCCCGATGGCATGGACGTCTGGCTGCAATCGGAAAACGGCCTGCTCGGCATTGGCCCGTTTCCCACCGAGGACGAGGTGGATGCGGACCTGATCAATGCCGGCAAGCAGACGGTGACCGCGCGTGCCGGTGCCAGTTATTTCGGCAGCCACGACTCGTTTGCGATGATCCGCGGCGGGCACATCGATCTGGCGATTCTCGGGGCGATGCAGGTCACCGACCGAGGCGACCTGGCCAACTGGATGGTGCCCGGCAAGATGGTCAAGGGCATGGGCGGCGCAATGGACCTGGTGGCCGGCGTCAAGCGCGTTGTCGTGCTGATGGAACACGTCGCCAAGGACGGCAGCCACAAGATCCTGCCCGAATGCGATCTGCCATTGACCGGCGTCGGCGTGGTGGATCGCATCATCACCGACCTGGCGGTATTGGATGTCACCGATGGCGGGCTGGTGCTGGTGGAGGCGGCCGATGGGGTAGAACTGGAGGAGTTGCGCCAGAAGACCGGCGTGGCACTTCTGACGCCTCAACCGTGAGGCCAGGCCGGATGACCGTCAGGTCATCCGGCCCGAACCGATCCGCGTCCGGTGAAACGGTCGTCGAGTTGCAGATCCGCCAGCCACGGCGCCTGCCAGCGTCCGGAGCCGACGCACTGCAACGGGATCTGGACCGCGGCTCGATCGAAGTCCAGCAGGTAGCTTTCGTCCTGCGCAACCTTGCAAACGTCTGCAATGAACGCCAATGCACCTTCGTGCACCTGGGCGATCGTCGCCCATTGCGCTGGCGACAGCTCCGCACTGGCGTAGACCGCAGTCGGAACGTTGGTGGCGTCTGCAAAATAGGAAAACTGCGGCGAAGGAGCGGTGAGAAGTGTCTCCAGAAGCAGGTCATGGCGCAGGATCGTCGACTGCTCCGGAGCACCTTCGGTACGGCCATCAAAATAGCGGGCGGCGGCCCAGCTCTGGGCAGCGATCTTCGTGGCGCGCCCGTTCAGTGCAAAATACGCGCCACCCAGCGGCTGCCCGGTCACTCGCGCGAGGTTGGCCTGGATGGTGCCGGAGTACCCTATGTCGGCCACCATGGCGGCACTGTCGCCTGCGGTCGCCGTCCAGTAACGCAGGTAGGCCGTCCTTTCAGTTTCGGCAAGCGCCAGCAGGTCATTGATCGCTGGGGCAATGAGTTGCAGCAGCTCGGCATGCATCTCCGGCAGGTAGACATCGCGTTGCATGACCGGGCGCCCCAGGCGACGTTCCAGAACAGCTGCGGCAGCATCTCCCAGGCGCGCCTGTATCAGGCCGCTCAACGTGCCGGTGTAGGTGCTGTCCAGCAGCAATGCAAGATCATCCGGCGCATGCAGCGAGGGTGTTCCGGTTCCACGCCGAGATGCCAGCAGATACTTGCCCTGAAGCTGCTGCAGCAAAGGCGAGGTTTGCCTTACTAGCCGAAAACCCTGCTCCAGCAGGTGGCCTTCTCGGCTCAAAAACAGGATTTTTTCGATATTGGCTTGCTTCGCCATGCGGATCAGCCAGGCGAGATAATCGAAGATCAGCGGGCCGATGACCAAGTAGCCGAGAGATGCCGGTGAAAGAATCGGCAGCGGCATCAAGGTTTCCGGGTGCCGGTCGGCAAGATCGGCGAACCGGTTGGCCAATAGGCCAAGCCACAACTGGTCCTGCCACCGCGTTGCGTCACCCGACGGCGGTCTGAGCGGGCGCAATGCGGGGACCACCTCAAACAGCGCGGATGGGCGAAGCACATGCACCGGCGTCAACAGCTTGTGCATCTGTGGACGCTGGACATCTGCATGTTCGTTGTCGCCGACATGCAGCCAGTGCGATGTCTCGATGTTTTCGATGCCTGGCAGTTCCTTCCAGGCGCTGTCAGCATCCTTGCGCCAGCCCGTCTCGCACGACACATACCAGGCAGCTGGCAACGCGCTGACGTCGGCCGGCAGGACCTGCTGCAGCAACGTGCTATCCAGATACATGTCCGAAAGCGCAACCAGGCGGGTGCCACGTTGTTGCAGGTGCGCCGCCGCTGCGATCACGCCTCGCCGTGGTTGCAGCAATCTGGCCTCCAGCGCCACTTCCAGTGCCTGCAAGGCACCGATGGGAAGTCCTCCCGCACCGGGCAGGCCAGACAGCGTGGTGTAGATGCTTGATAGATCGACATCGGCGCCACGTTGATGGCGTGCCTTTGCCTCGGCAAGCTCGCGGAGTTCGAGAAAATTTCCGACCCCGAATCGGTCCGCGACCAGATGGGCAAGATAGGCGCGCGCACCCGCTGGAAACAGGAACGGCCTCACTACCAAGGTATCGAAGATATCCAGCGACACCAGCCGAGCTTGAAGAGAGGACAGGGTCAACCGCGTGGCGATCGGTGTTTCGAACGCCGCCTGCCAGTTGCGTCCACCTTCGCCGCTGAGTGCCAGCGTGCCATCTTGCGGCAATATGCCAATCCGATACTGCTGGTGGCGCACAACAGCGCCGAAGATGCGCTCCACTGCGTGGTGCAGGGTGCCATCGATCTGACCGTGTTCTTCCGGAAAATCCTTGAGTTCCAGATCCAGCGCGTACAACGGCCGCAATGCATCCACCTTTGCCCAGAACATCGATCCGGCAGGAAAATCGATGTACTCCGAGGGACTGATGTCGAATCCGAGTCGCTGGGCAAGCGCGCGACACACGCTGAAATTGCTGAGCCAGGTATGCGCCCACAGCAACACCCGCTCGTAACTCTCGGGATAGAGCATGCCAAGCCGCGGCTCGGCCTGAAACATTCCCAGTTGCCAGGCGATGCGCTCCGGGCTCCCCATCAGGGATGACACCAGGTAACGGCGCCATTGGCCTTGCTCGCTGCCTGTATACAGCGACTTTTTCGTGTGCAGATGGCCAACGACATCCAATGCCAGGACCTGTTCGCGAAATGTCACCAATAGCGGCGCGATGTCACGGCCACGGTTGGGCACGATGCGGATATCGAGCTTGTCCACCCGCGGCAACCTTGAAAAACGGTCTCGCACCTGGACGGCGGCGGCTTCATCCATCACCGATACCAGCAGGTCGTAACCCACCGGCATGTGCTGAAGTGACCGTGCGAATTCGTCGATCAGGTCGGGATAGAAGACGTGCAGCATCACGCCAGTCTTGAGCCGCAGCTGCGACAGCGGCGCAGGCGCGAGGAAAGGTTCCTGGTCAGACAGGTGATGGACCGCCGGCTGCGTACGCCCGGCCAGTTGCAGCCGCCCCAGCAGGCCGCGTATGCCCAGGGCGCGGATGACCTTGAAGGCCCGTATTGCGACCGTGGCTACGCCGGCGAAACCGCCGCCATGGAGCTCTACCGAGCGACGTGCCGCGGCCAGGAGTTTGGAGAGACTGCCGCTCACGCGGTATGCCGACCGTTGCTCACAGATTCTGGTAGTTCGGGCCCGAACCACCCTCCGGCGTGACCCAGGTGATGATCTCGTACGGGTCCTTGATGTCGCAGGTCTTGCAGTGCACGCAGTTGGCGGCGTTGATCTGCAGGCGCTTGCCGGACGGGCTGCCGGCGTCTGCGACCATTTCGTAGACGTTGGCCGGGCAGAAGCGGGTGCAGGGATTGTCGTATTCCTGCACGCAGCGGGTAGCGCACACGTCGGTATCGAGTACCTTCAGATGCACGGGCTGGTCTTCGTCGTGCTCGGTGGCAGCGAAGTACACCGCCTGCAGCCGGTCGCGCGGAGCGAGCTCGCGCGTGCCGTAGTGGCGCGTGGGTTGCTCGTACTCGCCGATCTTGTGCAATGCCGACCAGTCGGGCTTGTTCTTCAGTGTCCATGGTGAGGCGCCCTTGAGCGCAGTTTCCCAGGCGGCGTTGAGCAGGCCGAACCACAGGCCCTTCTTGAAGCCCGGTTTGATGTTGCGCACCTGCTTGAGCTCGGCCATCGCATCGGAGGCGCGCAACTTGGCGTCGAAGCCTTGCGGCGCCAGCTGCGATTGCACCAGATGCTCGGCCGCCAGCATGCCGCTGCGGATCGCCTGGTGGGTGCCCTTGATCTTGGGCACGTTGAGCAGGCCGGCAGTGTCGCCGATCAACAGGGCGCCCGGCATTTCCACCTTCGGCAGCGACTGCCAGCCGCCGGTGACGATGGCGCGCGCGCCGGCCGAGAGGATGCTGCCGCCTTCCAGCAACGGCTTGATCAGCGCGTGGTTCTTCCATTGCTGGAAGGCTTCCCATGGCTGGTATTGCGGGTCGCTGTAGTCCAGCCCGCTCACATAACCGAGCGCGATCTGGTTGTTGTCCAGGTGATACAGGAAGCTGCCGCCGTAGGTGCGGTTGTCGGCCGGCCAGCCCAGCGTATGCACGATCTTGCCGGGGCTGACGCGCCCCTCCGGTACCTGCCACAGTTCCTTGATGCCGATCGAGTAGCCCTGCGGGTCGGCGTCGGCGGTGAGGTCGAAGCGCTTGAGCAAGCGCTTGGTCAGGTGCCCGCGTGCGCCTTCGGCCAGCACGGTGACCTTGGCACGGATGTCGATGCCGGCGGTGTAACCGGGCTTGTGCGATCCATCCTTGGCCACGCCCATGTCGCCGATACGTACGCCGATGACCTGGTCGTTGGCGTCGTGCAGCGTTTCGGCAGCGGCAAAGCCCGGATAGATCTCCACGCCCAATGCTTCGGCCTGCGGCGCCAGCCAGGCGCACATCGCGCCCAGGCTGACGATGAAGTTGCCGTGGTTGCGCATGCCCGGCGGCACCACCGGGAACTTGCGCGCGCTGTCCTTGCCGAGGAACCAGAACTCGTCGTCGGTGGCGGCCACGCAGATCGGCGGCGGGTTGTCGCGCCAGCCCGGCAGCAAGGCATCCAGCGGGCCCGGCTCGATCACCGCGCCGGACAGGATATGCGCACCGATGGTGCTGGATTTTTCGATCACGCAGACGCTGATGGCCGGATCCAGCTGCTTGAGCCGGATCGCAAAAGCCAGCCCGGCCGGGCCGGCGCCGACGGTGACGACGTCGTACTCCATCACGTCGCGCTCGACCGTCTCTGGCGCACTTGCGCCGACTCCTGCTTCCGACATTGCTCCGCTCCCGTTGGCTCGATGGCTACCGCGCATTTTCCGGGATTCGATGTGACGGCGGCAAATCGGATCGATTCATCCGTGGCGCCCAGCCTCCACGCAGCCGGAGCGTGCTAGCGTTTGAAACATGAAGATTCGGGTTGCCTTGCCGCATGCAGAGATCGCCTGGTGCCGCGGCTGGTTGCCGCGCGCGCAGGCCGATGCGCTGCTGCAGGTGCTGCTGACGCAGGTGCAGTGGGAGGTGCATCGCATCCGCATGTTCGGGCGGACGGTGGATTCGCCGCGTCTGAGCAGTTGGATCGGCGATGCTGAGGCAAGTTACCGCTACTCGGGCACGCAGTTCGCGCCGCAGCCGTGGCTGGAGGTATTGCAGCCTCTACGCGCGCGCCTGCAGGCCGAGACCGGGGCGCCATTCAACAGCGTGCTGGCCAACCGTTACCGCAGCGGCAACGATGCGATGGGCTGGCACAGCGACGACGAGCCGGAGTTGGGCGCGCAGCCGTTGATCGCTTCGGTGAGCCTGGGTGCGACGCGGCGCTTTGCCTTCAGGCATCGCGAGGATGCGGCGTTGAAGCAGGCGCTGGAACTGGGGCACGGCGATTTGCTGCTGATGGGAGGCGATACCCAGCGCCACTACAAGCATGCGTTGCCGCGCACCGCAAAACCGGTCGGCGAGCGCATCAATCTGACGTTTCGCCAGATTGATGCGCGTGGCCCCAAGCGCTAGTCCGGCTGTCGCGGTGACAGCGGACGCGGCAAGCGCTGGCTATCCTGCTGGCCATTGAGCAGGGTCCAGCCGACCAGTTCGGTGGTGACCTGCGTCATCGCCTGTTCGAATGCCGCTGCCACTGCCGCCGTGTCGGTGCCGCTGGACGGGCGTGCCACCAGGAAGGTGCGCGAGGCCACCACGCGCTGGTCGGCGGCGTGCAGCAGCTTGGCATTGAGTTCGATGGTGGCCGAGGGCAGCGCCTGGCCGGCGTAATCGGACTCGAAGCGGCGCAGGTCGATCGCCAGCTTGTAGTCGGAGCGGATGCCGGTGCCGATGCGGGCGACCGCGGCGATCTTGCCGGAGTCCTCGAATGCGCGCACCACGCTGTCTTCCAGCATATCGGTGGCCGGCTGCGCCCAGCCTGCGCCGTGGTAGACCTGCAATTCGCTCGGGGTCGGGCGCACGTTGATGCGCGGGCTGTCGATGATGCGCGCCGCGCTCGGCTTGGCCACCGCCAGTTGCCAGGTCACCTGCGGCCAGGACGGATTGGGCGTCACCCGCACGGTCGGCGCGTAGATGGTGGCCGGCTTCTGGTCGCCGCCGGTCAGCAGCGAGCAGCCGCCCAGCGCCAGCAGGGAGACGCACAACACGGGACGCAACAGGCGCATGGCAGTCATTTCGGTTCGAACTCCTTGGGTGCGTCGCGGCCGAGCAGGTAGCGCGCAGGGTTGTTGTCCAGTTTGTCGCTGACCCGGCGCAGGTCGCGGATCAGGCCGCGCAATTCGGTCAGCGTGGGCCCGAGCTGGCCCAGCCCGTCATTGGCAAAGCTGTTGATGGCCGCGCGGTTCTCGCCAAGGATGTTGTCGGCGTTGCCGGCAGCCGAATCCAGCTTGACCAGGGTGGCATCGAGCTTCTCCAGGATGCCCGGCAGCTGCTGCACCAGGTTCTGGTCCAGCCGCTTGATGGTGCCGTTGGTGGTTGTCAGGGTGGTGTCCAGATTGCGTGCGGCATCGCGCGCGCTGACGATCAGCGCCTGCATGCCTTCGTCGCGATCGGCGATGCCGCCGCTGATCTTTTCCAGGTTCTGCAAGGTGGCAGTGATGCTGGCCACGTTCTTGTCCGATAGCATCTGGTCCATGCGCTCGACGATGCGGTTGGCGGTATCGGTGATGTTCTGCAGCGCCGACGGCGTGGTCTGGATGATCGGCGCGTCGCTCTTGTCGATGGTGGTCAGCGACGGTGCCTCGGGTGTGCCGCCGGAGAGCTGGATGATCGACGGGCCGGTCAGGCTGGTGATGGCCAGCTTGGCACGCGTATCGCTCTTGATCGGCGTGGTGGAGTTCACCCGCACGTGCGCGACCACCTGGCGCGGGTCGTTCGGCGCCAGCGTCAGCTCGGTGATCGAGCCGACCGCGATGCCGTTGTACTGCACCGGGCTGCCGACCGACAGGCCGGTCACCGCCTCGCGGAACACCACCCGGTACTGCTGCCAGGTGCGGTCGGAGGAATACTTTGCGGCCCATAGCCCGAACAGCAGCAGGGCCAGGCCTGCCACGATGGTGAAGGCGCCGATCAGGACGTAATTGGCTTTGGTTTCCATGCTCAGGCGGTCTCGGTGGAGTCGGTCTTGGCCGCGCGCGCGGCGCGGGCGCGCGGACCGTGGAAGTATTCCTGGATCCAGGGGTGGTCGACCTGTTCGATCTCGGCCAGCGGCGCGTTGGCAATCACCTTGTGATCGGCCAGCACCGCGATGCGGTCGCAGATGGCGTACAGCGTATCCAGGTCATGGGTAATCAGGAACACGGTCAGGCCCAATGCCTGCTGCAAGGTGCGGATCAGGCGGTCGAAGGCGGCCGCGCCGATCGGGTCCAGCCCGGCAGTGGGCTCGTCCAGGAACAGCAGCGGCGGATCCAGCGCCAGCGCCCGCGCCAGGCCGGCGCGCTTGCGCATGCCGCCGGACAGCTGCGAGGGCAGTTTGTCCAGCGCATCGGCCGGCAGGCCGGCCAGCTTGATCTTCAGCAGCGCCAGCTCGAAATACCAGCGCTCCGGAAACTCGCCGTGATGCTCCTTCAGCGGCACCTGCACGTTTTCGCCGACGGTCATCGACGAGAACAGCGCGCCGTCCTGGAACAGCACGCCGGTATTGCGGGTGATGTGCTGGCGGTCGGCGAAGCGGCCCGAGCGCGCATCCGCCCCCAATACCTGGATGCTGCCGGCATCCGGCTCGCGCAGGCCCAGGATGCTGCGCATCAGCACCGACTTGCCGGTGCCCGAGCCGCCGACCACGCCCAGGATCTCGCCGCGCCGCACGTCCAGATCCAGGTCCTCGTGCACGACCTGGCTGCCGAAACGGTTGGTCAGCCCGCGCACGGAAATCGCCAGCTGGTCGTCGTCGGCCTCGGCCTCTGTGCCGGGATTGGGGAGTGGGGATTCGGGATTGGTCACAGCACAGCTCTCCCGGGTGTCAGGGCGCCAGCTGCGCTTCTGCCTTGCACGCATCCCGAATCCCGAATGTCCAATCCCGGCTCCATCACCACCCCATCTTCATGAACCACAGCGCGGCGACCGCGTCGAGGATGATGACCAAGGAAATCGTCTGCACCACCGAGGAGGTGGTGCGCTCGCCCACCGATTGCGCGGTGCCGCTGACCTTCAGGCCTTCCAGGCAGCCGATCAGGCCGATCACCAGCGCAAACAGCGGCGCCTTGGACAGCCCGACCAGGAAATGCCGCAACTGGATGGTGTCGTGCATGCGCGCCAGGTACATCTGCGGCGGAATGTCCAGGTCGAACGCGCCCACGGTGACGCCGCCGGCCAGGCCGGCGATCATCGCGATGAAGGTCAGCAGCGGCAGGGTGAAGATCAGCGCGAGCAGGCGCGGGATCACCAGCAGGTCGATCGGGTCCAGGCCCAGGGTGCGGATCGCGTCCACTTCCTCGCGTGATTTCATCGCGCCGATCTGCGCGGTGAAGGCGCTGGCAGTGCGCCCGGCCAGCACGATGGCGGTCAGCAGCACCGCGAACTCGCGCAGGAAGGCGATGGACACCAGCTCCACCACATAAATTTCCGCGCCGAAGTCGCGCAGGATGGTCGAGCCCAGGAACGCGATCACCGCGCCAACCAGATACGACAGCAGCACCACCAGCGGCACCGCATCCAGGCCGACCTGCTCCATGTGGTGCACGGTGGCGGTCAGGCGGAAGCGGCGCGGCTCGTGGATCAGCCGCCCGATCTTGACCAGGTTCTCGCCCAGAAAACTGTTCAGTTCCAGGATGCCCTGGCCGACGCCATGGGTGGTGCGGCCCAGACGGTCCAGCGCGGCGACAAAGCCGTAGTCGCGTTTGGGCTTGGGGCGTTCGTCGTTGAGTTCCTCGATGGTGCACACCAGGGCCTGGTGCTCATCGCGGAAATCGATCGCATCTTCCTTCAGGCCCATGCGGCCGGCAAAGCGCAGCAACTGCAGCACGCCGGCCGAATCCAGTTGGCCGATGCCGCGCGCGTCGATGCGGCGCACCCCGTCGGGCACGGCCTGCAGCTGTTCTGCCTGGGACAGGGCGGTTGCCAGCACCCAACTGCCGGCGAGGCGGAGCTGGGTCTGATCCTGCGAGTCTTGGTCGATGCGGGGAGGTTGCGGTTTGATCATGGGTGGCCTGTCCGTGGCGCCAGCATACCGCGCCCGGCGTGAGCGAATGATGGGGACGCTTCGCACTTGCGGTCCCGGCACAGACGATCGGCACGCCGGCCAGGGGCGCTGCGGCATACACTGGCGGCCTCGCCAGACGGCGTTTCTCCGATCCGACCCGCCACGCATGTCCGCTGCCACCGTCGTCCAACCGTCCGCCAGCGCCACCTATGCCCAGCGCGTCGCCTTTGTTTCGGAAATCGCCGGACGCCTGCATTCCTACGGCACCACCGCGCAGCGCCTGGAGGCCGCCGTGGTCGGACTGTCGCAGAAGCTGGGCCTGGACTGCGAGCCCTGGTCCAATCCCACCGGGATCATCTTGAGCTTCAGCGATCCGACCAAGGCCATCGGCTCCAGCGACATCACCCGGGTGATCCGGCTGGCCCCGGGCGAGAATGACCTGTACAAGCTCAGCGTGGCCGATTACGTGGCCGACAGCGTGGCCAACGGGCGCATGAGCATCGCGCAGGGCCACACCGCGCTGCGGCGGCTGGACCGCGAGGTCGATCGGCGCGGCAAGACCATGCAGGTGCTGGCATTCGGGCTGGCCGCCGCCGGCGTGGCAGGGCTGTGGAAACTGCCCTGGCTGGACATCGCCACCGCCGGTGCGATCGGCATGTCGATCGGCCTGCTGACCCAGTACACCGACAAGCGGCCGGCGACCAAGGAGGCCGGCGAGGCGCTGGCCGGGCTGTTGGCCGGGGTCGTGGCTGCGGTGGTGGCGTCGCTGCTCGGGCCGCTGAACCTCAATACGGTGATCATCGCCTCGCTGGTGGTGCTGCTGCCCGGCATGTCGTTGACCAATGCCTTCAACGAGCTGGCCAGCCAGCACTGGGTCTCGGGCACGGCGCGGCTGGCCGGTGCGGTGACCACGGTGCTCAAGCTCACCGTCGGTGCGGTGATTGCGGTGACGCTGACCCAGGTGGTCGGCCTGCATCCGCAGGTGGCCGCATTGCGCCCGCAGGCCAGCTGGGTGGAATGGGCCTCGCTGCTGGTGGCCGCTTATGCATTTGCGGTGTTGTTCAAGGCCAATCGGCGCGATTATTTATGGATCATGGCAGCGGCCATGTCCGGGTATGTCATTGCGCGTTATGCCGGACATGCCTGGGGTGGTCCGGCCGGTGTCTTTGCATCGGCGATGGCATTGACCGCCGCCGGTAATCTGTTCGGGCGGGTGGTGCAAAAACCCGGTGCATTGATCCGTTTGCCCGGCATCATCATGCTGGTTCCGGGCAGTGTCAGCTTGCGTGGCTTTCTGACCCTGGTACAGCAACAGGATGTCAGTGTCGGGCAGGCCGCACTATTGGCGGTGACCAATATCGTGATGGCCTTGATGGCCGGGTTGCTGTTCGGCAATCTGTTGATTCCGGCCCGCAAGAATTTATGACAGATAAAAACGCGCAATAAAAACCCCGGCAATGCCGGGGGTTTTATTGCGGTGAATCAGGCGGCCTTGGACTTCTTGGGCGCGCGCTTGGTGGCGGCCTTGCGCGGGGCGGCCTTCTTGGCCGGAGTCTTCTTGGTGCTGACCTTGCTGATCAGAAAGTCTTCGACTTTCTTGCCGGCGGCGGTCAGTTCGGCCAGCCAGCGCGGCTGCTTGCCGCGGCCGGTCCAGGCTTCCTGGGGATTGGCGGGGTTGCGATACTTGGGCGGAACCTTGCCCAGCTTGCGGCCGGCGCGCGGGCCCGGCTTGGCAGCGGCAGCAGGACGACCCGGGCCGGCGCTGGTGCCAAACAATTCTTCGATGGAATAACCCTGGGCTTTTGCCGCGCGGGTCAGTTGCGTGCGGACCTTGGCAATCGGAGCACGCTTGGCAACCACGGTCTGCTGCTTCTTCGCGTTTTTGATCAGGGCACCCAACTGCTTGGCCGACAGGCCGCTAAGATCGATCGACATCACTACTCCGGAGGATGAGAGAGAAAAGAATGCCGGTCCGTGGCAGCGCTGGCCATCATAATGTCAGAAAACCCGGGTGACAAATGCGCCGAAATAATTCGGCGCCTTGTGTTCATCCAATCCAAGTAGTTTCGGCTGATTTGATCAACAACCCAGGCGGGAGAATAACCCGGCCTTATCCAGGTTTTCTGCTGCCTCTGCAGTGCGGGCACGATATTCAAATGTGCCGGCGGCCAATCCGCGTTCGGAGACCACCACCCGATGCGGAATGCCCAGCAGTTCCATATCGGCAAACATGGCGCCCGGGCGCAGGCCGCGATCGTCCAGCACCGCGTCGATCCCCGCGGCGATCAATTCGTCCAGCAATGCCTGGGCGGCGGCAACCACCTGTGCATCCTGCTTGGGGTTGATGATGCAGATCGCCACCTGCCACGGTGCCATCGGTGCGGGCCAGACAATGCCGGCATCGTCATGGTTCTGCTCGATCGCCGCAGCCACGATGCGCGAAATGCCGATGCCGTAGCAGCCCATCTTCATCACCGCGGGCTTGCCGTTCTCGTCGATCACGGTGGCCTGCAGTGCCTGCGCATACTGGTCGCCGAGCTGGAACACATGGCCCACCTCGATCCCGCGCGCCAGACGCAGTTCGCCGCCATCGGCCGCGCGTTCGCCGTCGATGACGTTGCGCACATCGGCAACGGTGTCAGGTTCGGGCAGGTCGCGGCCCCAGTTGACCCCTGCCAGGTGTTCGCCGGGCACGTTGGCACCGACCACGAAATCGGCCATCGCCGCGACATCGCGGTCGGCCACCACGCGCACCGGGCGGGCGGTGTTCACCGGGCCCAGGAAGCCCGGCTCGCAGCCGAGGTGGTCGCGGATCTCGGTCTCGTTGGCCAGGCGGTAGCCGGCCAGGCCGGCGACCTTGCCGAGCTTGATCTCGTTGACGGCGTGATCGCCGCGCACCAGCACCAGCACGAAGCCGGCCTCGGTCATCACCGCCACCGACTTGACCGTGCGCTGTAGCGTGATGCCCAGCAACCCGGCGACGTCTTCGCAGGTCTTCTGGGTGGGCGTTGCGACCTGGCGCATCGCCTCATCAGCCTCGGCGCGCGGGGCGGGCAGGGCGGCGCTGGCGGTTTCCACGTTGGCGGCGTAATCGGAGCCGGTGGAGAATGCCAGCGAGTCTTCGCCGGAAGCGGCAATGACGTGGAATTCCTGCGAGGCATCGCCGCCGATCGCGCCGGAGTCGGCCTGCACGGCGCGGAATTCCAGCCCCAGCCGGGTGAAGATGCGGGTGTACGCCGCGCGCATGTTGTCGTATTCGCGCGCCATGTCGGCATCGGTGAGATGGAAGGAGTAGGCGTCCTTCATCAGGAATTCGCGCGCGCGCATCACGCCGAAGCGTGGACGGATCTCATCGCGGAACTTGGTCTGGATCTGGAAGAAGTTCAGCGGCAACTGCTTGTAGCTGTTGATTTCCTGGCGCGCGAATTCGGCCGCGGCCTCTTCGGCGGTCGGGCTGTAGCAGAACTCCTGTTCCTTGCGATCCTTGATCTTGAGCAACTGCCCGCCGAACTTTTCCCAACGACCGGTGGCATCCCACAGTTCGCGCGGCTGGATGGTGGGGAACAGCACTTCCACCGCCCCGGCGCGGTTCATTTCCTCGCGCACGATGGCCTCGACCTTGCGCAGCACGCGCAGACCCAGTGGCGACCAGGTGTACAGCCCGGAGGCCAACTTGCGGATCATGCCCGCGCGCAGCATCAGACGGTGGCTGACCAACTCGGCGTCGGCCGGGGTTTCCTTGGTGGTGTGCAGGTGGAACTGGGAAAGACGCATCGGGCTTCGCTTGGGCGGAAAGCCCATAGTTTGCCAGTCTCGCGCCCTGCCGGTCAGTGGCGCCAGCCGATCGGCCGGACGCATGGGCCGGTAGGTGGCCGCTCCCGGGCCGGCTCAGGAGGCCGGAGTGCCGCTCGCTGCCGGCTTGCAATAGGCCTTGGCGGCCGCTTCGGCGAGGTTGCGTTGCGCCGCGCGGGCATCCGGGTCCAGCGGGGTGCCGGGCTTGCCATCGGCGCCGGCACCCATGGTGACCTCGCCCTTGCCACTGAGCAGTTCCAGGTTGCGGCGTGCGGTCAGGCAGTCGGCCGATTCGGGCGTGGTGGTGTCCGGCGCGGCGATGGCGGCGGTGCCGCTGCGTGCATCGATCCGGCGCGCTTCGTAGCGCTGGCCGGACGGTGGCGGGGTTTCGGTGTAGTGGGTGACGCCCTTGGCGTCCTTCCATTTGTACAGATCGGTCGCGCCGGCGGCGGCGCTGACCAGCATCAACAGGGCGCAAAGCCCGGACGACAGGTGCATGTGGCTTCCCCTGGATGATTCCCGCGGCGATTGCAGCATCCGCGGCCGGCGCTGGCAAGTGAGGCTGCACGCCGCCGGCGCGCTACCGCCGGATGGACCTCAGGCCCTACACTTGCCGGATGGATGAGATGAGACCGCCCCCGCGCTCGCGCACGATCTACCTGCTGCCGAACCTGTTCACCACCGCCGGGCTGTTTTCCGGTTTCTACGCCATCATCGCCGCCGCCAACGGGCAATTCGTCCAGGCCGCCATGGCGGTGTTCGTGGCCGCGGTGATGGACGGGCTGGACGGCCGGGTCGCGCGCCTGACCAATACCAGCAGCGAGTTCGGCGTGCAGTACGACTCGCTGGCCGATCTGGTCAGCTTCGGCATGGCCCCGGCGCTGGTGATGTATCACTGGTCGCTGTCGGCGCTGAAGTACGACAGCAACGTGATGGGCCGGGTCGGCTGGTCGGCCGCGTTTCTGTATGCGGCCTGCGCGGCACTGCGCCTGGCGCGCTTCAACACGCAAGTGGGGGTGGTCGACAAGCGCTGGTTCATCGGCCTGGCCAGCCCGGCGGCCGCCGGCTTGATGATGTCCTTCGTCTGGGCGTTTGCCGACGACAGCCTGGGCTTCGATGGCGAGCAGCTGCGTTACCTGGCGCTGGCGGTCACGGTGGTATCGGCCTTGCTGATGGTCAGCCGGATCCGGTTCTGGAGTTTCAAGGGCGGCGCCCGTGGTCCGCGTGCCGACCGTGTGCCGTTCCTGGCGCTGGCGATCGCCACGGTGGTGATCGCGCTGCTGGTGATCGATCTGGCCCGTTCGCTGCTGGTGATCGGCGTGCTGTATGCACTGTCCGGGCCGGTGATGTGGCTGTGGCGGCGCTGGCGGCGCACGCCCGAGCTGCCATGAGCCAGATGCCATGAGTCAATTGGCCTCCGAGCCGATGTGGTCCGATCTGCAGGTGTCGTATCTGCAGGCGTTGGGACACACCGTCTATCTGGACCGCGACACCGTGGACGCGGCGGCGGTGCCTGAGGAGACGATCGAGCGTGCGCCGGCGGCTGCACCGCCGCGCGTGGAGCGCACGCCACCAATGCCGGCGCCAGCGGTAGCGCCGGCGGTCCGCCGCAGCGCACCGGTGGCGCCGGCCCACGCGCCGGATGCAGTCACGACTGCGCCGGCAGCGCCGCCGCGGCGCAGCCGGGTCGGCATGCCCGATCGCCTGCAGATGGCGTTGCTGCGCGCCTCCGGCTGCAACCCCGGCGATCCGAATACGCAAGCCTTGATGGCGTCCTGGCCGCTGGCCGAGCTGCGCGGCAACCCGGCCGCCAAGCGCGCGCTGTGGCCGCAACTGCGCGCGCTGCGGCGGCGTCGGAACCCGGCATGAGCGCCTTGAACGCGCCACTGCCCACCTCGCTGCGCGCCATGCGCGAGAGCGATCTGGATGTGGTGATGGACATCGAACATCGGGCCTATCCGTTCCCGTGGACGCGCAGCATCTTTCGCGACTGCCTGCAGGCCGGCTATCCGGGCTGGGTGATGGAGCAGGGCGGGCAGGTCATTGGCTACGGAGTGATCAGCATCGCTGCCGACGAGGCGCACGTGCTCAATGTCTGCATCGCACCGGAGGCGCAATCCCGCGGGCATGGCCGCGTGCTGTTGCGCGCGCTGATCAAGGGTGCCTGCGATCGCGGCGCGCGGCGCGCGTTTCTGGAAGTACGCCCGTCCAATCCGTCGGCGATTGCGCTGTATCACTCCGAAGGCTTCAATGAGATCGGGCGGCGCCCACGCTACTACCCCTCCAACACCGGCCGCGAAGATGCGCTGGTGATGGCGATCGAGTTGTCCTTCGAAGGGTTCTCCTGAGCCTCATCGGCCGAGGCTGATGGAAGCGTTCTCCCGCGTCCGGCTGGTTCTGCCCCGACGCACCTGATACGCGTCGCGCGGTTGCATCGGTGAGGCACGCGTCACGACCCGAGACACCAGGCCGGCTCCTGCATAGCCGCCAGGCGACCGTGCTGGCGCCTTGCTGTTTCGCCCCGAAGCGGCGTTGTGGTGATGCACCACGATCAGGTCATCAAGCAACGCACCCGCTGTGCGCCGAGCTGTTGCGCATCGCTGCAATCGATCGCAACAGGGTGAATGTTTTTCCCATTTGCATCGCCCGAGGTGTCGCCTGCGCGGCGCCATCCGGCAGGACGCACCGGCAGCCGCGACGGTGATCATGCCGCCACGTGCCACCCGTGTTTTCCAGCAGCGCCAATCGACTGTGTCCATGTGCCAGGCGCACTGCGATAGCGATGCAATTGCCGTGCGCGCCGAAAAAAAACACGCATGCATGTGATGGCGGCGGCACACCGTGCTGGAGCTGTGTCGGTCTGCGTTGCGCTGCAGAGCATGCTGCGCTGCAGTGTCCTCATGCCTGTCTCCGCGTGTCTTGATTACAGCGTTTTGTCTTCTCCTGGATGTCCCGCAACCGTTTGCGTGACTGCGCGTGCACATCGATACATCGGCTAGATACAAGCCATTGCGATGCTCCTAGTATCGGCGTCGCGGAACTGAACATTACAGAGATGAAAAGTATGTTCCGCGCCTGCTAGACGAGGGGTGTGCCGCCGCGCGGCGCATCGAACCTATCCGAGGGAGAGATCAAGATGAAGCCGAAATTTTCAACGGCGGCCGCCGCGTCGCTGTTTGTCGGGTCGTTGCTGGTTGTTGGCGTTGCCTGCGCCGATCCTGCACTGGAAGTTGCAACCACTGGTTGGGCAACACAGAACGGAGGGACCAAAGGCGGTTCCAAAGCGGCCGCAGCCAATATCTACACGGTCAAGACTGCCGCCGAGCTGAAGAGCGCGCTGAAAGCCAGCGTGGGCAGCAACGGGCGCATCATCAAGATCAGCGGCATCATCGATATCAGCGAAGGCAAGCCGTACACCACGACCTCGGATATGAAGAGCCGCGCGCGGTTGGACATCCCCACCAAGACCACGCTGATCGGCATCACCAGCAATGCGGAGATCCGCGAAGGCTATTTCTACGTCAAGGCCAACGACGTCATCATCCGCAATCTCACCATCGAAAATCCGTGGGATCCGCAGCCGGTCTGGGACCCGGATGACGGCAGCGCCGGCAACTGGAATGCCGAGTACGACGGCCTGACGGTCGAGGGCGCAACCAATGTGTGGGTGGACCATGTCACCTTCACCGACGGTCGTCGTACCGACGATCAGAACGGCACCGCCAACGGCCGTCCCAAGCAGCATCACGATGGCGCGATGGACGTCAAGAAGGGCGCCAACTTCGTCACCATTTCTTACTCGGCGTTCAAGTCGCACGAGAAGAACGACCTGATCGGTTCCAGCGACAGCGCCTCCAGCACCGACAGCGGCAAGCTCAAGGTGACCATCCACAACACCTTGTTCGAGAACATCTCCGCACGCGCACCGCGGGTGCGCTTCGGGCAGGTGCATCTGTACAACAACTACCACGTCGGCAGCACCACCCATCCGGTCTACAAGTTCTCGCACGCGCATGGCGTGGGCAAGGAGTCGAAGATCTTCTCCGAGCGCAACGTGTTCGACATCAGTGGAGTGAGCAGCTGCGACAAGATTGCGGCCGACTACGGCGGCAGCGTCTATCGCGATCAAGGCTCACTGCTCAACGGCAAGGCGCTGACGTGCTCGTGGAACAGCAACATCGGCTGGACCCCGCCGTACACCTATAGCCTGCTGTCGGCCGACAAGGTCGCTACGGACGTCAAGGCGAAGGCCGGCGCCGGAAAGCTGTAAGCCTTATCAATGCACCACGCAAATGCAGTGCCCGCAAGACGGGTACTGCAAATGCGTTCGACATCGGTGGTGTGAGCAGCTGCGACAAGATCGCCGGCGACTACAAGGGCAGCGTGTATCGTGACCAGGGTTCGCTGATCAACGGCAAGGCGCTGAATTGCTCGTGGAACAGCAACATCGGCTGGAAGCCGCCGTATACCTACAGCCTGCTGGCCGCCACCAAGGTGGCGGCAGACGTCAAGGCAAAGGCCGGGGCGGGCAAGCTGTAAGGCCCCTGCGGTACGCAACGCCGCGATGCGTGCAGCGTTGCACGTCTTTTCATAACGCCCGCAGCACTGTGGGCGTTGTGCGTTTGCGTAATGTCCTTATCGATGTCTCATTGTCCGGCGACATACGCTGTTTCGACGCCTGGCGCGTGCGCGCAGCATCACGCGTCTTCAGTTCTCTGCGCAGCCGGGCGCAGGATCCATGCAGGGCCCTTGCCCGCCCACCATTACTCGGCATCGATGCCGCGTAAGGTCCCGCGACGGTGGGCGGGCAAGGACCAGTCGAGATGATCGGTGTGCATGGTTTTCAGTAAAGCAGCCGACCAACTGTCTGGCGCGGTGTCTTGCCGGTTGCGGGACCGTGTGGCGGCATGGATGCCGCCACCGAGCCCCCAGGGACGGGTTCACGGCGTGTCCCGCAAGCGGTGAGGGCACCGCGGCCTCGACGCTGCGAGTTTGCTGCGCGGCCCTTGCCCGCCCACCATCGCAGGACACGCCGCAAGTACGTCCTTGTAGGCTCTGGCGCGGCATCCATGCCGCTCAAGGTCCCGCGACGGTGAGCGGGCAAGGACCAGTCGAGATGGTCGGTACGTAACGTAGAGCAGTGCTGGGTGCGCCTTGTTCGATCGTGAAGCATCGCCTCTACGTCTGATGCGCACCGCGCGACAGACAGCTTTTCAGATGAGCGCCGACCAATTGTCTGGTGCGGTGTCCTTGTCCGTTGCGGGACCGTGTGGCGGCATGGATGCCGCCACCGAGCTCCCAGGGGCGGGTTCACGGCGTGTCGCGCACGCGGTGAGGGCACCGCGCCCTCGACTAACCAGGCTGTTGACCCCGTCCCGGCCAACAGTGATTGGCGGTCCTAGAGCTTGGCGCGTTGCTCGCGCAGGCCGGTCAGCTGCGTGGTCCAGTCGTTCAGGCGCGCGCGTTCCTGCTCGACCACCACGGCCGGTGCGTTCTGCACAAACGTGGCGTTGCCCAGCTTGCCATTGCACTTGCCGATCTCGGCTTCCACGCGTTTGATTTCCTTGTCCAGGCGCGTGCGTTCGGCATCCATGTCGACCAGGCCTTCCAGCGGCACCAGCAGGGTGAGCTCGCCGACGATGGCCGTGGCCGACGGAGGTGTGTCCTGGCCGGCGTCGAGCCAGTCGATCGCTTCGAGCTTGAGCAGGAACGACAGCTGCGAGGCGAAGCGGCCGACACGGGCGCGATCGTCGGCAGTGCCGGCCTGCAGCAGCAGACGTACCTGCTTGGACGGCGGTACGTTCAACTCGCTGCGCACACGACGCAGTGCCGACACCATCGACTTCAGCCATTCGACATCCGCCTCTGCGCTGGTGTAGCCCGCAGTGTCGACATCGCCGGCCTGCGGGAATGCCTGCAACGAGATCGTGGCGGCGCTGATGCCCAGGCGCGGTGCAACCTGCTGCCACAGTTCCTCGGTGACGAACGGGGTGAGTGGGTGCAGCAGGCGCAGCAGCGCTTCGAGCACGTACAGCAGTGTGTGGCGCGTGCTGGCGGCTGCCTCGCTGTCCTGGCCGTTGAGCGCGGGCTTGGCCAGTTCGACGAACCAGTCGCAGAACGCATTCCATGCGAATTCGTACAGCGATTGCGTCAGCAGATCGAAGCGGTAGCTGGCGTAGTGTGCGTGGGTTTCTGCAGTCACCTTGTCCAGGCGCGCCAGAATCCATTGCTCGGCTTCGGTACGCGGCTGCGGCACGCCGGCAAAGCGTGCGCCTTCGGTGTTCATCAGCACAAAGCGCGTGGCGTTCCACAGCTTGTTGCAGAAGTTCTTGTAGCCTTCGGCGCGGCCCAGATCGAACTTGATGTCGCGGCCATGCGTGGCGAGTGCGGCGATGGTGAAGCGCAACGCGTCGGCACCATGGGCGATGATGCCGTCCGGAAACTCCTTGCGCGTGGCTTTTTCGATCTTCTCGGCCATGCGTGGCTGCATCAGCCCGGTAGTGCGCTTGGCAACCAGGTCTTCGATGCTGATGCCGTCGATGATGTCCAGCGGGTCGAGCACGTTGCCCTTGGACTTGGACATCTTCTGGCCCTGCGCATCGCGGATCAGGCCGGTGATATAGACATCGCGGAACGGCACCTGGCCGGTGAAGCTGTCGGTGGCCATGATCATGCGCGCCACCCAGAAGAAGATGATGTCGAAGCCGGTGACCAGCACCGACGATGGCAGATAGCGCGCGAAACCGCGCTCGGCCATCGCGTTCGCGTCCGGCCAGCCCAGCGTGGAGAACGGCCACAGTTGCGAGGAGAACCAGGTTTCCAGCACGTCGCTGTCCTGGTGCAGTGCGACGTCGGCACCCAGGCCGTGCTTCGCGCGCACCTCGGCTTCGTCATGGCCGACATAGCACTTGCCTGCCTCGTCGAACCACGCCGGAATGCGATGCCCCCACCACAGCTGACGGCTGATGCACCAATCCTGGATGTTCTCCATCCAGTGGCGATAGGTGTTGATCCAGTTCGGCGGGACGAACTTGACCTGGCCGCTTTCGACCAGCTCCAGGCCGCGCTTGGCCAGCGCGTCCATCTTCACGAACCACTGGTCGGTGAGATACGGCTCGATCACCTGGCCGGTACGGTCGCCGCGCGGCACCTGCAGCTTGTGTGGCTTGGTTTCGACCAAGACGCCCAGGTCTTCCAGTTCGGACAGCACCAGCTTGCGTGCGTCGTAACGATCCAGACCGCGGTACCGCTCCGGCGCATTCTCGTTGATGGTGGCGGTGACGGTGAACAGGTTGATCAGCGGCAACTCATGCCGCACACCCACCTGGTAATCGTTGAAGTCATGCGCAGGCGTGACCTTGACCACGCCGGTGCCGAAGGCGCGGTCGACATAGTCGTCGGTGATCACCGGCACTTGCCGGCCGGTCAGCGGCAGCACGATGCGGGCGCCGTGCAGCGTGGCATAGCGTGGGTCTTCCGGATGCACCATCACTGCGGTATCGCCCAGCATGGTCTCCGGGCGCGTGGTGGCGACCACCAGGTAATCGCGGGTCTCGCGCAGCGTCTCGGCGCCGTCGGCATCGTGCTCGACGTGCTCGTAGGTCACGCCATCGGCCAGCGGATAGCGGATCGACCACAGGAAGCCGTCTTCCTCGACGTTTTCCACCTCCAGGTCGGAGATCGCGGTCTTCAGCACCGGGTCCCAGTTGACCAGGCGCTGGCCGCGATAGATCAGGCCCTGCTCGTACCAGAGCACGAACGCTTCGTTGACCGCGGCCGACGGCTGCGGGTCCATGGTGAAGGTGCTGCGCGACCAGTCGCTGGAGGTGCCCAGGCGGCGCATCTGGCGCTCGATGGTGTCGCCGGATTCGGCCTTCCACTCCCACACCTTGGCGATGAAGCCCTCGCGCCCCAGCGAGTCGCGCGTTTCGCCCTTGCCTTCCAGCGCCAGGTTGCGCGACACCACCATCTCGGTGGCGATGCCGGCATGGTCGGTGCCCACCTGCCACAGCGTGTCGAAGCCGCGCATGCGGTGATAGCGCACCAACGCATCCATCAGCGTCTGCTGGAACGCATGGCCCATGTGCAGCGTACCGGTCACATTCGGCGGCGGCAGCAGGACCGTATACGGCTCACCCTGGCCGGACGGCACGAAATACCCGGCAGCCTCCCACTGCGCGTACAGGCGCGATTCGAAGGAAGAGGGGTCGTAGCTGGAGGCGAGGGTGGTCATAGTGGGGCGGGGATTCGTTGTTCGGGATTCGGGATTGGTTGCGTCATGGGGCCGGCGAGAAGCACTGGCAATCCACTCATCAACGTCAGCAGTGGTGGTGTGGAGCGAAGATCGGCTACTTGGAATGCGTGGCTGGATGCAGCCTAGGGACGCGCAAAAAATCTGCTTTTACGAATCCCCAATCCCAACTCCCAAATCCCCGCCCCTCTCACATGTCGTACTTGGTCAGTTCCAGGCCCAGGGCCTTGTACTGCTTCCAGCGTTCGCGCAGCGGTTCGCGGGCCGCCGGGTCGGCGGGGACGACTTCCAGCACGCGGTCGCAGGCGCCCAGATAGGGATCGTCGCGCAGGTTGATCACCAGCGGGCGCGAAGGAGCATCGAACTCCGGGGAGGCGATCAGTACCGGTGCCAGCTCGTCTTCCTCGTCGGTGCCGGCAATCTGGTGCGGGATGTAGGCCTCGTCGTCGAATGCCCACAGCAGGTCGTCCAATGCCTCGGCCTGCGCGGCGTCGCGCGCCAGGATCAGCGTAGGCAGGTTGGCGTCGTTGGCCTTGCGCGCCAGCTCGCAGACCAGCCGCAGCGGTTCGTTGAGGAAGCGCGGTTTGGCGATCAGGTAGAAGTCGGCACGGGGCATCAGGGCAGGGATTCGTTGAGGGGGATTCGGGATTGGCGACAGCGGGTCACTGTCTGCCTGCAGGTGGCTAAGGACGGCGGGATGCGTGCGCTCGCACGAATCCCGAATCTCCACTCCCCAATCACGCCGCGCCGCTGGCGGCGCGGTCCAGCAACCACTGCGTCAACAGCCCCACCGGGCGTCCGGTGGCCATGCCGCGCTTGCCTTCGTCGCTGGCGACGCCGGCGATGTCCAGATGCGCCCAGCGCTGGTTCTCGGTGAAGCGCGACAGGAAGCAGCCGGCGGTGATCGCGCCGCCCCAGCGGCCGCCGATGTTGTAGACGTCGGCGAAGGTGGAATCCAGCAGGCCCTGGTACTCGTCCCACAGCGGCAGGCGCCAGGCGCGGTCGAACACGTGCTCACCGGCGGCCAGCAGTTCGTTGGCCAGGTCGTCGTGCTTGCTCATCAGGCCGGCGGTCTGGTGGCCCAGCGCCACCATGCAGGCGCCGGTCAGCGTGGCCACGTCCACCAGGGCTTCGGGGTTGAAGCGCTCGGCGTAGGTCAGCGCATCGCACAGGATCAGGCGGCCTTCGGCGTCGGTATTGCCGACCTCGATGGTCTTGCCGGACATGCTGGTGATCACGTCGGAGGGGCGATAGGCATTGCCGTCGATGGCGTTCTCCACCGCCGGCACCACCACCACCAGGTTGATCGGCAGCTCGGCCTTGACCGTGGCCACGAAGGTGCCGATGACGTTGGCGCCGCCGCACATGTCGTACTTCATTTCCTCGATGCCGCCCTGCGTCTTGAGGTTGACGCCGCCGGTGTCGAAGGTGATGCCCTTGCCGACCAGCACGTAGGGGCGCGCGTCGCCGCCGCCGTTCCACTTCAGCACGATCAGCCGCGGGCGGTTGGCCGAGCCACGCGCCACCGACAGCAGCGAGCCCATGCCCAGCGACTCCATCTGCGTCTCGTCCAGGATCTCGGCCTCGGCGCCGGGGAACTTGCCGGCGAAGGCGGCCGCGGTCTCGGCCAGGTAGGCCGGGGTGCAATAGTTCGGCGGCAGGTTGCCCAGCTCGCGGGCGAATTCCACGCCCTCGGCGGTGGCCACGCCCACGGCCAGGGCACGGGCGTCGTCGCCGGCGATCGCCAGCGTGGTCAGGCCGGTCTCGTCGACCTTCTTCTTGCCCAGCGTGGCGGTGTAGCGGTAGGCGGCATGGTCGCTGACGATGATCGCCTGGCGGATGTTCCAGGCGCTGTCGCGCGCCTTGACCGGCAATTCGGTCAGGGTGAGCAGGGCGGTGCCGACCGGGCCGGTCTTCAGCGCGCGGGTCGCATCGCCCACCGCCTTGAGGTACGGCGCCACGCCGAACTTGCCGGCCTCGCCCAGGCCCACCACCAGCACGCGCGGGGCGGCAACGCCCGGCAGGTCGTGCAGCAGGCTGGTGCTGCCGGTCTTGGCAGCCACGTCGCCACGTGCCACCAGGGCCGTCAGACGGCCCTGGCTGGCACTGTCCAGCGCCTGGGCGGCGGGCGACAGGGTCTTGTCGGCGAACACGCCAACCACGATGCAGTCGACGGCGGCGCTTGCCGGCGCGTCTTGGTTCAGGGTGAATTGCAGGGCCATTGATCAGATTCCGTAGGCAAATCCGTACAATCGCGGGCTGTTTACGCCAACCGGACTAGGCTGGCGCCGCCGCGAACGAATCCGAGAGTTTAAAACAAGCCCACCCCATGCCGAAGCTCGATCGATACCTGCTTAGCGATTTCACCCAGAGCTTCCTGGCCACCTTGATCGTGCTGCTGGTCGTCAGCGTGGGCGGTGTGCTGGTGGATATCCTCGGCAATATCGCCGATGGCCGCATCCCTGCTCGCTTGCTGCTGTCCCAGGTGGGCCTGCAATTCGTGGCGTACCTGCCGATCATCCTGCCGCTGGCGCTGATGCTGGGGCTGTTATTGGCACTGGCGCGGCTGTACCGCGATTCAGAAATGGCGGTCATCACCGCCATCGGCGTGGGCCCGCGGCGCATGTTGCGGCCGATGTTGATGCTGGTGGTGCCGGTCGTGGTGGTGATCGGGTTGTGCTCGCTGTGGCTGGGCCCCTGGGCCAGCCGCACCGCCGAGACCATGCTGGAGGACGCCAACCGCAGCATCGTGATGGCCGGCCTGGAATCGGGCAAGTTCACGCCGCTGTCCGGCGGCGGGGTGGTCTACCTGACCACGATCTCGGCCGACGGCAAGGGCCTGGGCAAGGTGTTCCTGCAGCGCCAGAAGGACGACCGCATCGACGTGGTCACCGCCGACCGCGGCGCGATGTTCTTCGAAGGCAAGGCCGACCGTTACCTGCGCCTGGAGGACGGCTACCGCATCGAAGGCCCGGCCGCCGGCAACACCCTGGACTACCGTTTGATGAAGTTCGCCAGCAACGACGTGGCCTTGCCCGACCGGGCCCAGGTGCACGATGCCAACGATCCGGAAGTGATGTGGACCACGCAGCTGCTCTCGGACCAGCGTCCGGCGGCGCGCGCGCAGCTGCATGAGCGCCTGGCGCCGCCGTTGCTGGCGTTGGCCTTCGCGCTGCTGACCCTGCCGCTGTCGCGCAGCGCGCCGCGGCAGCAGCGTTACGGCCGGATCATGCTGGCCTTCCTGGCCTACATGGTGGGTACCAATCTGATGATCGTCGGCACCCAGTGGATCGCCAATGGCAAGACCCCGGCTGCGCTCGGTCTGTGGTGGCTGACCTTGCCGCTGCTGGCGGTGGCGATCTGGGCGTATGCGCGCGATGGCCGCGTGCGGCGGCCGAGGGTGCGCGCATGAGGCTGATGCCGCGGGTGCATGACTGGTACGTCGGGCGTGCGGTGCTGTTCACCGTGCTGCTCACCTGGGCGGTGCTGCTGGGCCTGGATCTGGTCAATGCCTTTGCCAGCGAGGCCAAGAACATCGGCCAGGGTGCCTACACCTTTGGACACGCGATCGCGTATGTGGCCTACACGGTGCCGCGCCGGGCCTACACCTTGTTTCCGACCGCTGCGGTGATCGGCGCCTTGATGGGCCTGGGCCAGCTGGCGGCGACGTCCGAACTCACCGCGCTGCGTGCACTCGGCGTGTCGCGCAAGCGCATGTCGGCTTCGGTGGTGGCGGCCATGGCGCTGCTGACCGCCACCATGGTGATCAGCGGCGAGACCGTGGGGCCGTGGGCACAGAACCAGGCCGATACCCTGAAAACCAGCGCCCGCTACAACAGCGACATGGCAATGGCGCGCTATTCCGGCCTGTGGGCGCGCGAGGGCGACACCTTCCTCAATGCGCTGAGCGGCGAAGAGAAGCTGCTCGACGGCGGCGGCACCGCATTGGATCTGCACGATGTGCGGCTGTATCACCTCGATGCCGGCGGCCGTCTGGCGCAGCTGACCTACGCGGCGTTGGCCGAGAATCGCAACGGGACCTGGACGCTGCGCCAGGTGCGCCGCGATACCTTCCAGGAACGCTCGGTGCAGCGCGAAACCTTCCCCGAGCTGGCATGGCAGTCGCAGCTCAGCCCGGCAGCGCTGGCGGCCGGGCTGGCCAAGCCGCGCAACCTGTCTGCGCGCGATCTGCAGCAGAGCATCGAATACCGCCGCCGCAACGGCCTGGATGCGCGCGACTACGAAGATCAGTACTGGAGCCGCTGGTTCTACCCGCTCAACGTGCTGGCGCTGTGCATGGCGGCGATCCCGTTCTCGTTCGGTTCGCTGCGCAGCGGCGGGCTGGGCAAGCGCCTGTTCCTGGGCATCCTGTTCGCGCTGGGGTTCTGGCTGCTGCAGCTGTTCTTCGGCCGCATGGCCGGTGCCCTCAAGCTGGACTACCGCATCGCCTATGCGCTGCCACCGATGGTGATGCTGGGCGTGTCGGTGTGGTTGTTCCGACGGCGCAGTAGCTGACGCGGCTGCGCCGGTTCAGCGTCTTCGGAACCGTGCGCTGCCTGCGCTAAACGGTGGTACCGGTTTGCGCGTGTGGCTGCCAGGGCTTTGCACGGCGGCCGCATTCCAGCACTGCCTGCCGGGGAGGTCGGCAAGCTGCCGGCCCAGGCGTTTCAGCGCTTGGGCGTGCGCTGCAGCCGGGTGCCGCTGGCACGGTCGTGCCAGGCCAGCCGATCGCGGTCCAGCCAGGCCCACCAGAATCCCGCGCCAGCCAGGGCCAGCGACAGCGTACCGACGGCATAGCGGATCCATAGTGCGCGCCACGAGGCTTGCGGCCCGACCAGCGACAAGCGCCACGGGCGCATGCCCAGGGTCTGGCCACCACGTCGCCAGCTGACGGTGGCGTAGACCCCGGCCGCGATCCAGCAGCACAGCCACAACAGCCATTGCCAGCCGCTGAAGGGGGCAATGTTCTCGCGGGCCGGATGCCCGGCAAGCGTAAATCCCAGCGTGAACGCGGCGGAGATCAGCATCCACAGCGCGAGCACCGGCCAGGCGTCGTAGCACATGGCCAGCAGTCGCCAGACCACCAGGGCAGGTGCGCGCGCGCTGCGCGCTGAGGGGGGCGAAGTCATGCCGCGAGCATAGCCGGCGCAGGCGAGCGAGCAACGTCGCGCTGCGGCAATCCGTGCCAGGCGGGGCCTGGGTGTCGCGCTGAGAGCCACGTGGTGTGTGGCCGATCGAGGCAGTCTGCGTTGCAAAATCCCGCTCCTGGCTGACATGGCGCGCCGCAAAACGCATGCCACGCTCTATGCTGTTGCGATGTCAGCCAGCAGTCCTGCCGAACGCCGCCAACTGGCGCAACACCTGCCGCCGGTGCAGGCCGCCGATGCCGCCGCCATCGAACGCTTTCTGGACCGGTTGTGGGCCGAGCAGGGCGTGGCGCGGCAGACTCTGGACAGTTACCGGCGCGACCTGGAAGGGCTGGCGCGTTGGCGCGACGGTGCCGGCGGCGGCTTGCTGGGTGTCGATCGGGCGGTGTTGTTCGACTATCTGCGCTGGCGCACCGAGGCGCGCTATTCGCCGCGCAGCAATGCCCGGCTGTTGTCGACCCTGCGTGCGTTCTACGGCCTGTGTCTGCGCGACGGCGTGCGCGGCGACGACCCCACCGCATTGCTGGACCCGCCACGCCTGCCGCGCTCGCTGCCCAAGGCGCTGACCGAGACGCAGATCGAGGCGCTGCTGGCTGCGCCCGATATCGCCACGCCGCTGGGCCTGCGCGACCGCGCGATGCTCGAGCTGATGTATGCGGCCGGCCTGCGCGTCAGTGAACTGGTCAACCTGCCGGCGGTGGGGGTCAACCTGCGCCAGGGCGTGCTGCGGGTCACCGGCAAGGGCAGCAAGGAGCGCCTGGTGCCGTTGGGCGAGGAATCCCAGCACTGGCTGGAGCGCTATCTGAGCCAGGCGCGCCCGCTGCTGGCCAGCCACAAGGCGGTGGCAGCGGTGGACGGGCAGGTGCCGTTGTTCATCGATGCGGCGCGGCAGCCGCCCAGCCGCCAGCAGTTCTGGGCGGTGGTCAAACGCTATGCGGCGGTGGCCGGGATCGACCCCGCCACGGTCAGCCCGCACGGGCTGCGGCACAGCTTTGCCACCCATCTGCTCAATCACGGCGCGGACCTGCGCGCGCTGCAGATGCTGCTCGGTCACAGTTCGCTGTCCACCACCCAGATCTATACGCTGGTCGCGCGTCAGCACCTGCAGAAGCTGCATGCCGCCCACCACCCGCGCGGGTGATGGCGGGTGCGCCGCAGGCGAGGCAACGGTCCAGAGAAAGAAGAAAGCGTTTCAGCCGCTGTCTGGCTTCATCTGCGCTGTGCGAGAATCCAGACACCCCATTCCACTGGATGCGTGAATGTATCGTCTTGCCATCGCCGCGCTGCTGGGCGCACTCAGCCTCACCGCCTGCGCGCAATCCTCGCAGCCTGCGGCAAGCAACGCCGGCGCCAAGCCAGCCGCTGCTGCCGCCCCCGCCGCCGCGGGCAACGTGGACCAGCGTGTGAGCGTTGCGCTCAAGGCGCTGGATCCGGATTTCAAGCCGGACTACATCGGCGCAGCGCCGTTCCCCGGTTTCCGCGAAGTGGTGGTCGGCGGGCAGGTGCTGTACGTCAGCGACGACGGCCGTTACCTGATCCAGGCGCAGCCGTTCGACATCCAGAACAAGCAGTTTGCTGCCAGCCCGGGCCTGCTGGCCTACCGCCGCAAGCAGCTGGAGACCGTGCCCAAGGCCGACCGCATCGTGTTTGCGCCGGCAAACCCCAAGTACACCGTGACGGTGTTCACCGACGTGGAATGCGGCTACTGCCGCAAGCTGCACAGCGAGATCGGCGAGCTCAACAAGCAGGGCATCGCGGTGGAATACCTGGCGTTTCCGCGTATGGGCCTGGGCAGCCAGGACCACAAGGAAATGATCGCGGTGTGGTGCGCCGCCGACCGCAAGCAGGCGCTGACCGCCGCCAAGTCCGGGCAGCCGGTCAATGCCAAGGACTGCAAGAACCCGGTGTCGATGGAATACACGCTGGGCCAGCGCCTGGGCGTCAACGGCACCCCGGCGATCTTCGCCCCGGACGGCACCCAGCTCGGTGGCTACCTGCCGCCGGCGCAGCTGCGTGAAGCGCTGGAAAAGCGCGCGGTCACCACCGCCGGTGGCAGCCGCTGACGTGTTCGACGGCAGCGCCGTGATGCTGCGCTGACGCTGACGCTGGCCGCCGCGACGGTCGGCGTGATCGATCAACAGGCCGGGATGCGCATGCATTCCGGCCTGTTGCGTTTCAGGACCGGCTGGCCGCAGGGTTTGGCAGCACGGTTTGTCGGGTGAGAGCGGCGATGGACCGGCGTGGTGGCCAGCGCTGCGGACATCGCCCCCGCGCGCAGATCCGGCCCAAGGCAGGTGCGCGCGCGAATCCGGGTCGGCATCGCCATCCGCCGCTGCCGCTGCCGCTGCCGCATCTGGCCGGAACGTGCCGAATCCGCGCCGGGCGGTGCGAGTCACCACCGCACAGATCGCTGGCCGCCACATCCCGGGTCCGGCGCCGATGCATCAGCTCCGTTACAATCTGCAGCCCCGTTTCTGACACGGTTCCCCGGACATGATGGTCCTCGAGGGCGCTTCCGCCCTTTCGCCGTTCCGCCGCGCTCGGCTCGAAACCCGCCTGCAAACCCTCGTTCCCGCGCTGCGCATCACCGGCGCCTGGCACGTCTATTTCATCCGCGCCGAGGCCGGGCAAGCGCCCGACCAGGCCACCTTGCAGCGGATCCTGCAGGCCGAAGCCGCCCCCGCGCCGCGGGCCGAGGAGGCTTCCTCGCGTTACGTGGTGCCGCGCCTGGGCACGCTGTCGCCATGGTCGAGCAAGGCCACCGAACTGGTGCGCGGGGCCGGGCAGCCGATCCAGCGCGTGGAGCGCGGCACCCGCATCGATCTGGCCGGCTGGCCGGCCGACGACGCGACGCAGGCCGCCGTGGCCAAGCTGCTGCACGACCCGATGACGCAGTCGCTGCTTGGCTCGGCCGCGGCCGCCGAGGCGCTGTTCAACGTGCCCGATCGCGGGCAGTTGCAGCGCGTGCCGCTGGCGGCGCTGGAGCAGGCCAACCGCGACCTGGGCCTGGCCCTGGCGCAGGACGAGATCGACTACCTGCGCGAACGCTTCGCCGAGCTGGGCCGCGACCCGGCCGATGTCGAGCTGATGATGTTCGCCCAGGCCAACTCCGAGCACTGCCGGCACAAGATCTTCAACGCCAGCTGGACCATCGACGGCAAGCCGCAGGAACGCTCGCTGTTCCGCATGATCAAGCACACCCACCAGCAGACCCCGCAGCACACCCTGTCGGCCTACAGCGACAACGCCGCGGTGGTGGAAGGCGTGCCGGCCGCGCGCTATCGGCCGGATCCGGCCAGCGGCGAGTACCGCGCCGAGGCGGTGCTGCCGTCGGCGTTTGCGATCAAGGTGGAAACGCATAACCACCCGACCGCGATCGCGCCATTCCCCGGCGCCGCCACCGGTGCCGGCGGCGAGATCCGCGACGAGGGCGCCACCGGCCGCGGCGGCAAGCCCAAGGCCGGCCTGACCGGGTTCACGGTCTCGCACCTGCGCATCCCGACCCTGCCGCAGCCGTGGGAGGCGCCGCGCGCGCTGAACCCGCGCATGGCCCCGGCGCTGGACATCATGCTCGACGGCCCGCTCGGCGGCGCCGCGTTCAACAACGAATTCGGCCGGCCGAACCTGCTCGGCTATTTCCGCAGCTTCGAGCTTGCCGAAGGGCAGGGCCTGACCCGTGCCTACGACAAGCCGATCATGCTGGCCGGTGGCCTGGGCGCGATCGATCGCAACCAGGTCGAGAAGCTGCGCCTGCAGCCCGGCGATGCGGTGATCGTGCTGGGCGGCCCGGCGATGCTGATCGGCCTGGGCGGCGGTGCGGCCAGTTCGGTGGCCGCCGGCGACAGCGCCGAGGCACTGGATTTCGCCAGCGTGCAGCGTGAGAACCCGGAGATGGAGCGCCGCTGCCAGGAGGTCATCGACCGCTGCGTGGCGCTGGGCACCGACAACCCGATCCGCTGGTTCCATGACGTGGGCGCGGGCGGCCTGTCCAACGCCATTCCCGAGTTGCTGCACGATTCGGGCGTGGGCGGCATCATCGACCTGGGCCGCGTGCTCACCGACGACCCCTCGCTGTCGCCGCTGGAACTGTGGTGCAACGAATCGCAGGAGCGCTACGTGCTGGGCGTACCGCAGGCGCGCCTGGACGAATTCGCCGCCATCTGCGCGCGCGAGCGCTGCCCGTTTGCCGCCGTCGGCGTGGCCACGGCCGAGGAGCGGCTGGTGGTCGGCTATGGCGTGTTTGGGGACGGGATTGGGGAGTCGGGATTCGAGATTCGCAAAAGCGATTCGTCAGTTACCGCGTCTGCCGTTGCTTTCAACCAATCCCCAATCCCCAATCCCGAATCCCAGCTGCCGATCGATCTGCCGATGGACGTGCTCTTCGGCAAAGCGCCGAAGATGCATCGCGATGCGGTGCATCCGCCGGCGCCGCAATGGCCGGTGCTGCAGACCGCCGCGCTGGATCTGCAGCAGGCCGGCCTGCGCGTGCTGGCGCATCCCACGGTGGCGTCCAAGAGCTTTCTGGTCACCATCGGCGACCGCAGCGTGGGCGGCCTGACCGCGCGCGAGCAGATGATCGGGCCGTGGCAGCTGCCGCTGGCCGATTGTGCGATCACCCTGGCCGGCTTCGATACCTTCGCTGGCGAGGCGATGTCGATCGGCGAGCGCACCCCGCTGGCGTTGTTGAACGCCGCCGCGTCGGCACGCATGGCGGTGGGCGAGGCGATCACCAACCTGTGCGCCGCCCCGGTGCAGACGCTGGACAGCATCAAGCTCTCGGCCAACTGGATGGCCGCGGCCGGTCATGCCGGCGAAGACGCCTTGCTGTACGACGCGGTGCGTGCGATCGGCATGGAGCTGTGCCCGGCGCTCGAACTGAGCGTACCGGTGGGCAAGGACTCGCTGTCGATGCAGGCGCAGTGGGTTGTCGGGAATGGGGAATCGGGAATCGGGAATGGCGAAACGCCGCAGCCCGCCGCTTCCACCATTCCCGATTCCCCACTCCCCATTCCCGGTGGAACGCACAAGAGCGTTTCACCCGTCTCGCTGATCATCAGTGCGTTCGCGCCTGTCGCCGATGTGCGCACACAGTTGACGCCGCTGTTGCGTAGCGACGAAGAGAGCGAGCTGTGGTTGATCGGGTTGGGCGGCGGCAAGCAGCGTCTGGGTGGCTCGGTGCTGGCGCAGGTGTATGCCGACGATGCCGCGCTGCCGGCATTCGGCGGCGAGGTGCCGGATCTGGACGATGCGCAGCGCCTGCGCAGTTTCTTTGAACTGATCCGCGCCGCGCGCGAGAGCGGCCTGTTGCTGGCGTACCACGACCGCAGCGATGGCGGTGCGTTTGCGGCACTGTGCGAAATGGCGTTCGCCTCGCGCCAGGGCCTGGATATCACACTCGATGCCTGGGGCGACGACGCGTTCCGCAGCCTGTTCAACGAAGAACTGGGCGCGGTGGTGCAGATCGCCAACGAGGATCGCGCCGCGTTCGCCGATCTGGTCGAGCGGCATGCCTTGACCGAATGCGCGCAGCGCATCGCACGTCCCACCGGCGCGCCGCGCATCCGCGTGAGCGGGCAGGGCCGCGTGCTGGCCGAGTGGCGTTGGGAAGCCTTGTTCGATGCCTGGTGGTCGGTGAGCCACGCCATGCAGAAGTTGCGCGACAACCCGGAAACCGCCGACGAAGAGCGCGCGCAGGCGCGCGACTTCCAGGCGCCGGGATTGCGTCCGAAGCTGGTGTTCGATCCGTCCGAAGACGTGGCCGCGCCCTTCGTGGCGACCGGTGCGCGGCCCAAGGTGGCGATCCTGCGCGAGCAGGGCGTCAACGGGCAAATCGAGATGGCCTACAACTTCGAGCGCGCCGGTTTCCGTGCGTTCGACGTGCACATGAGCGACCTGATCGAAGGCCGGGTGGATCTGGCGCAGTTCTCCGGGTTTGCGGCCTGCGGCGGCTTCAGCTACGGCGACGTGCTGGGTGCCGGCCGCGGTTGGGCCACCTCGATCCTGGAACGGTCGGCCTTGCGCGATGCGTTCGCCGCGTTCTTCGCACGCAGCGACACCTTCGCGCTGGGTGTGTGCAACGGCTGCCAGATGCTCAGCCAGCTCAAGGACATCATTCCCGGTGCCGAGCATTGGCCGCGGTTCCTGCGCAATCGCAGCGAGCAGTTCGAAGCGCGCACCGCCTTGCTGGAAGTGGTGGAGTCGCCGTCGATCTTCCTGCGCGGCATGGCCGGCTCGCGGATTCCGGTGGCGGTGGCGCATGGCGAAGGCCGCGCCGAGTTCGACACCGTGGTGGATCAGGCCGCTGCACGTGTGGCCCTGCGCTTCATCGATGGCGATGGCGCGGTGGCCTCGCAGTACCCGCTCAATCCGAACGGCTCGCCGGACGGCATCACCGGGCTGACCAGCACCGACGGTCGCGCCACCATTCTGATGCCGCATCCGGAGCGCACCCCGCGCACGGCAAACCTGAGCTGGCACCCGGCCGACTGGGGTGAGGACTCGCCGTGGCTGCGCATGTTCCGCAATGCGCGGGTCTGGTGCGGTTGATGATGTGGCGCGGTACGGCATGAGCTGAAGCGCCGTACCAACGGTGCCATTGGACGGCCGTGTGCAGCGATGCACACGGCCGTTGTCGTTTCCGGTCC
This sequence comes from Xanthomonas sp. BRIP62409, assembly GCF_003992965.1. Lineage (NCBI taxonomy): Bacteria > Pseudomonadati > Pseudomonadota > Gammaproteobacteria > Lysobacterales > Lysobacteraceae > Xanthomonas > Xanthomonas sp. BRIP62409. The sequence goes on from NZ_QEZJ01000030.1 coordinate 151,896, forward strand.
TGCAAGAAAGTAAGTAATCAACGCTGGGACATGGTTTACTTCAGGTCACTATAAAAACTACTAGTTATTTACTTGCAGTATACGGTGATGCTGCTTGTGTGATGTCAATCCCAATTGAATCTTTGGTTTTTCAATAGATTCAGACCACGTTTTGAATCATCGATTCATGGCGTTTCTGCAGCACTTTATGTTGCGATTCGTGGGTTCTTTTGCGCGGGTAATCTCCGGCGCAGACGCAGTGCCAGTGCATTTTAGATAAACCTCAGGGGGACCGTGCGATGCAATCGCGCGGTGGTCGGTTTTTACATGCCAGACCAATGGGGAGTAAGTCGTCGATGAAACCAATGTACTTGGATGGCGGCGGTGGGCAGCATGCACATTGCCGAACGGGCAGGCTTGCCTGCGATGTGGGGAATCAGCGGTTGAATCGATCGCCGGTGCACGCGCGCGGCAGGCTGGCGGCAGCGATGCTGCTGGCACTTGCCGGCGTGGCCGCAGCTGCCCAGGCCACCACGCATGCCGATGCGCTTGCGCATTGCACGGTGGTCGAGGGCCAGCAACGTTGCGACACCGATGCGGCGACCCGCAACGACGTAGTGCCTGCAACCGCGAGCGCGCAGGTGACCGCAACGCCTGCGGCCGATACCGATGCACCGGGGTTTGCGGATGGGCAGGATGCGTTGGCACTGGGCAATGCAAGCAATGCGCTGGGCGATGGCACCAGTGCGTTCGGTGGCGGAAGCCTGGCGCTGGAGCGCGACGCCACCGCGATCGGGCACAACGTGTCGGCCGCCGGGGAATCGGCAACCGCCATTGGCGGCGTGGCAACGGTCTACGACTACGACGCATTCGGTTTTGTCATCGGGCAACGCGAACAGGCCACGCAAGCGTCCGGGGTGGGGGCGACGGCCATCGGCGGTGGTGCACTGGCCGGCGATCCGTTTTCCAGCGCCCTGGGCAGCGGCGCCAGCGCCATCGGCGTGCAGGGCACGGCGGTGGGGTATCGCGCGCAGACCGGCAACGACGGCGCCACCGCGGTGGGCGGTCTGTCCACGGCCAGTGGTTTTCTCTCCACCGCCGGCGGCTACAGTTCGCGTGCCAGCGGAGATACGTCCACCGCCTTCGGTTACCGGGCGCGCAGCGAAGGCAGTAGCAGTATTGCAGTGGGCGATACCGCACTGGCCAGCGGGGTGCAAAGTGTGGTGGTGGGTGGCATCAGCAACTTCGGCTCGATCACCGCCGCCACCGGAACAGGCGGCATCGCGCTCGGCGCAGGTGCGCAGAGCCAGTCCGACTATGCGATTGCCATTGGCTACGATTCCAACATCTTTCCGAATCGGCCTGGCAATACCGATTCCGTGGCGATCGGCCACAGCGCCGGTTCGTTCGCGCCACGCACGGTATCGCTGGGTGGTTTTGCATTGACGATGGGCGATGGCGGCATCGCGATCGGTCACGACAGCACGGCCTACCTGGAAAACAGTATCGCCTTGGGCGCGCGCGCCGCCACCTCGTGGTTCAACGGCAACAACACCGCGATCGGTGCAGATTCCCAGACCAATGGCATCGATGCGCTGGCGATCGGCTATGGCGCGCGCGTGGGCGATTTTGTCGACGATGCCTGGAACCGTTCGGCATCCAGTGCCGTCGCACTGGGCGCACATTCCTACGCGTACCGCAGCAACACGGTGTCGGTGGGCGATGTGCAGGCGGGTTTGGTGCGGCAGATCACCAGCGTGGCGGCCGGCACCGAAGCCAACGATGCGGTCAATTTGGCCCAACTCGACAGCGTGCGTGCGATCACCAATCGGCTCGACAGCACGCTGGCCATTGGCAAGACCGATACGGACGAAGCCGCTGCCCATGTCGACGGACTCAATGCGCTGGCCTTGGGGAGCGCCAGCAACGCCATCGGCGACGGCGCCAATGCGCTGGGCTCGGGCAGCCTGGCGCTGGGGCGCGATACCGTGGCTGTCGGCCGCAACGCCAGCGCGGCCGATGCCTCGGCCGTTGCAGTGGGCGGCGTGGCGTCCGTGCCGGTGTTCGATGCGGCGGGCTCGATCGTCGGCGCGCAGGAACAGGGTGCCTCGGCCCAGGCGCGCGGCGCGGTGGCGCTGGGCAGCGCGGCCATTGCCCAGCGCAGCTTCGCCACTGCGGTCGGCACGGGGGCCGCGGCCAGTGGCGAGCAATCGATGGCGGCCGGATTCAGCGCCCGTGCGCAGGATGATGTGGCCACTGCGGTGGGCGCCTTTTCGAGCGCCCGCAGTGCGGCGGCGTCGGCCTTCGGCTTCGGTGCGCTGGCCAACGCGAGCATGACCACGGCGGTGGGCTTCAACGCCTCCAGTCTTGGCGAGGGCAGTGTGGCCGTGGGCAGTCTGGCGGTTGCCGCTGGCGAGCGCAGCGTGACGCTTGGCGGAATGTCACTGATCAGCTCCACGCTTAGGTCGGCAGGTGCCTTCCGGGTCGGTGGCGTTGCCATCGGCGCCGGCGCGCGAAGCGACGGCGATTACGCCGTTGCGCTGGGCTACAACGCCAATGTGTTCTCCAACGACACCAACGCCGATGCGGTGGCGATCGGCCATAGTGCAGCGTCGTTCGCGCCGCGTACGGTGGCGCTGGGGGCGCTGGCATCTGCCGAGGGCGTTGAGGGGATCAGCATCGGCTACGACGCGCGCGCCACCTCCAGCAGGAGCATTGCGATCGGCAGCGGCGCCAATACGTCGATCCTCCATGGCGACAATATCGCCCTGGGAACCAACGCCAGGGCGGATGCGCCCGACGCGATCGCGATCGGGCGCAATGCCAGCGTCGGCGTGTTCGTCGGTGAGGCGGGCAGCGCGGCGATGGCACTGGGCGTGCAATCCAATGCGCTGGGCAACAACAGTCTGGCGATGGGCTACAACGCCTTTACTCGGCAAGGGGGCAGTAACGCCGTCGCACTCGGTGCCGATGCCGGTGCCAGTGGTGCCGATTCGGTGGCACTGGGCGCGGGCTCGCGCAGCTACGAGGCCAACGTGGTGTCGGTGGGCAACGGCAATGGCCGCGGCGGCCCGGCCACGCGTCGCATCGTCAATGTCGGCAGCGGCGCGATTGCCAGTGCCAGTACCGATGCGATCAACGGCGGCCAGTTGTTCCAGTCGTTGAGCAACGCTGCCAGCTTCCTCGGCGGTGGCGCGGCGATCGGTGCGCAAGGGGTGTTCGTGGCACCGACCTACGTGATCCAGGGCAGCAGTTACCGCAATGTGGGCGAGGCGCTGACTGCGCTGGACAGCAAGGTCAGCGAGCTGGATGCGCGAGGTGGAGCGGCCACCTCCGGCACTGCCGCACGTTCAAGCGCTGCGCGTGTGGCAGCGGCGCCTTCACCAGTTGCGGACGCCTCGACTGTCGCCACCACGGCGGATGCGACAGACGATGGCCTGCAGGCAACAGCGCTGGCCACCGACGGCATGCCAGAAAGTTCGGCGTCGTCGGTTGCTGCAACGGCGAGCGCGCTGGATGCAGGCAACGCGGTGCAGGGCACGCCGACCGCAGCGGTGGTCGGCAGCATCACCCCGGCCGCAACGTCCACCGCCGTCGGCACGGCGGCAGTGGCCAACCACGTGACCGGCACGGCGATCGGCGGCAGCGCGTATGCGCATGGCCCCAACGACACTGCGATTGGCAGCAACGCACGCGTCAATGCCGATGGCAGCACCGCGGTCGGCGCCAATACGCAGATTGCCGCGGTGGCGACCAATGCGGTGGCCATGGGCGAAGGCGCGCAGGTCAGCGCGGCCTCCGGCACGGCGATCGGCCAGGGTGCACGGGCAAGCGCACAAGGTGCGGTGGCCCTGGGTCAGGGGTCGGTGGCCGATCGCGCCAACACGGTGTCGGTGGGCAGCGTCGGCGGCGAGCGTCAGGTGGCCAACGTGGCCGCCGGCACGCGTGCCACCGATGCGGTCAACAAGGGCCAGCTGGACAACGGCGTCGCCGCGGCCAACAGCTATACCGACAGCCGCTACAGCGCGATGGCCGACAGCTTCGAAACCTACCAGGGCGACATCGAGGACCGTCTGCGTCGGCAGAACCGTCGCCTGGATCGGCAGGGTGCGATGAGCTCGGCGATGTTGAACATGGCCGCCAGCGTCGGTGGCATCGCCACGCAGAACCGCGTCGGTGCCGGCGTCGGTTTCCAGAACGGCGAATCGGCGTTGTCGGTGGGCTACCAGCGTGCGATCAGCCCGCGCGCCACGCTGACGGTGGGCGGCGCGCTCAGTGGTGACGACAGGTCGATCGGCCTGGGCGCCGGCTTCGGCTGGTAACGCAGGCCTTGCCGTTGCAGCGGCGCGCGTATGGCCGCTGCGTGCTCACTCATTTGCTTTGCATTTCATCTTGAAGAGGACGTCATCGTGATTCAGACCCATCGTTCCCGAACGCTCGCCATCGCCTGCAGTGCCGTCCTGTCGCTCGCCAGCGGCATCGCCACTGCGGCCACGCCGGATTCCGGCGTGCGCACTGCGCAACGTCAGCAGGCCATGCGCGACGCCCCGGTCGACAGCATCATCGTCAACTATCGCAGTGGCCGGGTGAGCGCGCGCAGTGTCGGCACTGCGTCGGTGGCCACGATCGCCGCGGCGGCATCGCGCGCGGCGGTGCGCCTGGTGCCGGCCGCGCGCAGCGGCACGCAAGCCGCGCTGACGCATGTGCGTACGCTGGCGGTGGGCAGTGAGTTGATCAGGTTGCCCGCACAGCTCAGCCGCAGTGACGCCGACCGCCTGGTGCGCGAACTGCAGGCCGATCCTGCAGTGGAGTACGCGCAGATCGACACGCGCATGTATCCGTTGCAGAACAGCGGTGGCAGCCTGCCCGACGACCCGCTGCTGGCGGGCAATCAATGGCATCTCACCGATCCGGTTGGCGGCATCGATGCGCCGGCAGCCTGGGCCACCGCCCAGGGCGAAGGCGTGGTCGTGGCGGTGATCGATACCGGCATCTTGCCGGGGCACCCGGATCTGGCCGGCAACCTGCTGCAGGGCTACGACTTCATCACCAACGCCGACAGATCGCGACGCGCCACCGACGCACGTGCGCCGGGCGCGCTGGATTACGGGGATTGGGAAGCAACGGACGGCGAATGCGGCATTTTTTCAGCGGCCCGCGACAGTTCCTGGCACGGCACGCATGTGGCCGGCACGATTGCCGAAGCCACCGGCAACGGCATTGGCGGTGCCGGTGTGGCCTACAAGGCCAAGGTGCTGCCGGTACGCGTGCTGGGTCATTGCGGCGGTTCGTCCTCGGACATCACCGATGCCATCGTGTGGGCGTCGGGTGGCCATGTGGATGGCGTGCCGGACAATCGCAACCCGGCGGAAATCATCAACATGAGCCTGGGCGGCGTTGGCCCCTGCGATTCGGTCACGCAGGCGGCGATCAACGCTGCGGTGTCGCGTGGCACCACCGTGGTGGTGGCGGCCGGCAATGATGGCGCGGACGTGTCCAGTGCCGTGCCGGCCAACTGCGCCAATGTGGTATCGGTGGCGGCCACCCGCCTGACCGGCGGGTTGGCGTACTACAGCAATTTCGGCAGCTTGATCGATCTGGCTGCGCCCGGCGGCGGCGCGCGCGATCTGGAAACCGACACCTTGTACGACGGCCCGATCGGCAGCTGGATCTGGCAGACCGGCTACACCGGCAAGACCACGCCCACGTCCGGCCAATTCGCCTATCTCGGGCCTGGCTTTGCCGGAACCTCGATGGCCACGCCGCATGTGGCGGGGACGGCCGCGCTGGTGCAGAGCGCCCTGATCGCCGACGGCAAGCCGCCGCTGACACCCGCGGCGCTGGAGCGCCTGCTCAAGCGCAGTGCGCGCGCGTTCCCCGTGCAGTTGCCGTTGAGCACGCCGGCCGGTAGCGGCATCGTGGATGCCGGCGCGGCCATCGATCGGGCACTGCGCCGTTGCGCCAGCGGCGACCTGGGCTGCCAGCTGGACGCGCAGACGCTGCGCAACAGCGTGCCCGAGCGCGGTCTGTCCAATGTGGCCGGCGATGCCGGCGTCTTCGCCTTCGAAGCGAATGCGGGTGCGGTGCTGAGCTTCGTCAGCTTCGGCGGCAGCGGGCAGGCGGCGCTGTATGTCGCCATGGGCCGCGCGCCGACCGCAACCGACAACGACGGCATGTCCAGCCGCAGCGGGACCAGCCAGACGGTGCGCTTCACCGCACCGCGTGCCGGAACCTATTTCATCCGGCTCGATGGCAGCAGCTTCGATGGGGTGAGCCTGTTGGCGCGCCAGTGATCCGACACGCGGTGGCGCCAGAGGGCGCTGCCGCCGGTTTCTTGGCGCGATGATGCGGATGAGAGCGGCCTCATTGCGAGGCGTCGTGGCCTGAAGCGTCGGCGCGGGTCGCGCTGGCGCGGTTCCTGACCTGTTTCGCGCGCGGTTTTGCGCAACCAAGCCTGCTGGCGTCCTGCCAGCGGGCTTTTTTGTCTGCTGCAGACATCCGTATTCAGCTTTCAAATGTCTCGCGGGACATGATCTAGATCGCTGTTTTCCAAAGAATTATCAAAAAACTAATAAACGCAAGCCGAAGTGTGATGAAAAGCACGCTCAGCTTCGCTTTCTGTCAAAAACTTGACGCCCGATTTGACCGCTGTTAACACTTCGCTCAGTTCTATGGTTGGGTAGCGTTCACTTTTTGACTATCCAGGGTGCCGCTTTCCGCGCACCGCCAGTTGGCCCATGGCGCCAATCACCACGGGGATCGCAGTGGCTGACGGCCTCGCGACGGTGGGTGTTTGTCAAAAAAACCAGTCCCAACATTCAGGAGCAGGGCGTCGATGAATCGGATTTATCGCAAGGTCTGGAACAAATCGTTAGGCGTGTGGGCCGTGGCATCGGAGTTGGCCAGCGGCGACAGCCCGGGCGCAGTGAGCACCGCCGCATTCATCGACCGCCGCCAGAGCCGTTGCCTGGTTGCCGCGATCGCCCTGGCGCTGGGTAGCGCCGGCATCGCCATCCCCCTTTCCGCAGTGGCGCAATCGGTCGAAGTCGGTCGCGGTGCGTCGGCACCTGCCGCCAACGCCACCGCCATCGGCGCCGGGAGTCGCGCCAGCGCGACCGGCGCGCTCGCCACCGGTGCCGACAGCAGCGCCAGCGGCGTCAACAGCAGCGCGATCGGCCGCCAGACCAATGCGATCGGCGAGAACGCGGTGGCCATCGGCTACAACAGCTTCGTGCGCCAGAGCGGCGAAAACGGCGTGGCGCTGGGCGCCAACGCCGGCGTGACCGGTGCCAACTCGGTGGCGCTGGGCGCAGGCTCGCGCACCCACGAGGACGATGTGGTGTCGGTCGGCAGCGGCAATGGCCGCGGTGGCCCGGCCACGCGCCGCATCACCAACGTCAGCGCCGGCGTCAACGCCACCGACGCGGTCAACGTGGCGCAGTTGCGCGACGTGGCCGACGTGGCCGAAGACACCGCCACGTTCTTCAAGGCGACCCCGGGCGAAGACAGCGTCGGCGCCTATGTCGATGGCGACAGCGCGCTGGCTGCCGGCGATGCCGCCAATGCCACGGGCACGGCGACCACTGCGCTGGGAACCGGTGCCAATGCGGTGGCCGACAATGCCACCGCGGTCGGTGCCAATGCGCTCGCCTCCGGGCAGAACAGCGCGGCATTCGGCCATAACGCGCAGGCCAACGGCCCCGGCAGCGTGGCTGTCGGCGGCGCTGCGGTGGACGAAGACGGCGAGCCGTTGGTCACCAACGGCGGCGTGCCGGTCACCACCGGTGCCACCAGTGCCGGCGTCGGCGGAACCGCGGTCGGCGCCAGCGCCAATGCCGATGGCTTCGCGGCCTCGTCGTTCGGCGTCGGCGCGTATGCGGCCGGTGCGCAGTCGTCCGCGTTCGGTGCGGTTGCCAATGCGGCAGGCGATTACGCCACCGCCGTGGGCACGCAGACCAGCGCCAGCGGCACCAGCAGCACCGCAGTCGGTGGTCCGGTCGATTACGTCCCGGGTCTGGGTTTCTTCGTGCAGACCCAGGCCAGCGGCGAAGCGTCCACTGCGCTCGGCGCCGGGGCGATCGCATCGGGCACCTACACCACCGCCGTTGGCGTGCTCAGTGAAGCCTCCGGCACCGAAGCCACCGCGGTGGGTTACTTCGCCTATGCACCCGGCGAAGGTGCCACGGCAGTCGGCCCGGAATCCTGGGCCAGCGGCGAGCTGAGCACGGCGCTGGGTTACTACAGCACCGCACGCGGCGCCAACTCGGTTGCGTTGGGCGCCAATTCGATTGCCACGCGCGCCAACACCGTGTCCGTTGGCGCGGCCGGCGATGAGCGCCAGATCACCAATGTCGCCGCCGGTACCGAAGGCAGCGATGCGGTCAATCTCGACCAGCTCACCGCCGTGTCCGACGTTGCTTCCACCACCGCGCGCACGTTCGTGGCCACCGGCGATGGCACCGCGATTGCTGAAGGCATCGACAGTGTTGCGGCCGGTTCCAACGCATCGGCAACGGGTGACTACAGCGCTGCATTCGGTTCGACCAGCCAGGCATCCGCGCAGGGCAGCACCGCGCTCGGCAGCGGCGCCATCGCGACCGGCGAGAATGCAAGCGCGCTCGGTTTCAACAGCAATGCAGTCGCCGACAACGCCACTGCGCTTGGTGCCACCAGCAGCGCGTCGGGCGAGTCCAGCACCGCAGTGGGCGGCGCAAGCCAGGCCACCGCCAGCGGCGCGACCGCACTGGGTTACGAGAGCATTGCCAACGCCGCCGACTCCACTGCGCTGGGGGCGGGCAGTGTGGCCTTCGGCGACACCAGTACGGCCGTGGGCGGTGCAAGCGTCGCGTTCGGCGATGACAGCGCCGCTTTCGGCGCCAATGCCGCCGCCGGCGGTAGCGCATCCACTGCGATCGGCGCAAACAGCAGTGCCTTCGGCGAGCGCACCGTTGCGCTGGGTGGCGCCAGTAACGCGTCGGGCGACGACAGCATTGCGCTCGGTGCGAGCAGCCAGGCCTCCGCGCTGGGCACGACGGCGGTCGGCAGCAATGCCAATGCCAGCATCGCCAATGCCACGGCGGTGGGCTTCAATAGCAGCGCCGGTGACGACTACGCCACCGCGCTCGGCGGCGACAGCAATGCATCGGGATATTTCAGCACCGCCGTCGGCGGCAACAGCATCTCCAACGGACGCTACTCAACAGCGATCGGCTATGAAAGCATCGCCAACGGCGGCTCGGCCACTGCGCTGGGCCGGGCCAGCGTCGCCTGGGGCGATGGCAGCACCGCGATCGGCATCGAAAGTTCGGCCTATGGCTACGACAGCACCGCAGTGGGCCCCAATGCCTTCGCCGCCGACACCGCCTCGGTGGCGATGGGTGCATTCGCCAACGGATGGGGCGCGCGTGCCATTGCACTTGGCAGCGAATCTGCCGCGGTAGGCGATGAAAGCGCTGCGCTGGGCTGGGAAGCGCAGGCCGATGGCGCGCAGAGCGTGGCCATCGGTAGCAACGCGCTTGCGTCCGCGCAAAACAGCGTAGCGCTGGGCGCCGGCGCAGTTGCCGATCGCGCCAACACGGTGTCGGTGGGCAGCCTCGGTGGCGAGCGCCAGGTCACCAATGTCGCCGCCGGTACCGAAGGCACCGACGCGGTGAACCTGGACCAGCTCAACGCGGTCGGCGAGACCGCCGAAGCCACTGCGCGCCTGTTTACCGGTACCGGCACCGGCACCGCCGATGCGCAGGGCGAGGAGGCCATCGCGGCCGGGTCCAACGCCACCGCCGATGGCGATTACAGCAGCGCCTTCGGCTCCAGCAGCCAGGCCACCGCGATCGGCGCGGTCGCCATCGGCAGCGGTGCCAGCGCCACCGCGCAGTACGCCAATGCGGCCGGCTACAACGCCGCCGCCAGCGGCTACGGCAGTGTGGCCAGCGGCGCCTTCAGCCAGGCCAGCGGTGATTATGCCGTGGCCGTAGGTGGCGAAAGCGAAGCCGCCGGCGCGCAGAGCACCGCGCTGGGTGCGGCGGCAGGCGCCTATGGCGACGGGTCGCTGGCGGCCGGCACGCTGAGCGTGGCCGATGGCAGCGAAACCACCGCAGTGGGCTATTTCGCCAGCGCCAGTGGCGATTCGGCCACCGCGGTCGGCGCAGAAAGCGTGGCCGATGGCACCAGCGCGGCGGCGTTCGGCTTCGGCGCCGAGGCCACCTCCAACTACTCCACCGCCCTGGGCGGCTATTCCAGCGCGACCGGGTTCAACAGCACCGCGCTGGGCAATTTCAGCACCGCCAGCGGCTCAAGTACCGTAGCCGTGGGTGGCGATGCCACCGCAACCGGCGACTACAGCGTTGCGGCCGGCCAGGGCAGCGTGGCCAGCGGCTACAACAGCGTGTCGGTCGGTGGTGCCTTGCTCGGCCTGCTGCCGACCGAAGCCTCCGGCGACTTCTCCACCGCGCTCGGCGGCGCTGCATGGGCGCCTGGCCTCAACAGCACCGCACTCGGCAATTTCGCCGAATCCACCGGCGAAAGCAGCGTGGCGCTGGGCGCCGATTCGGTGGCCGATCGCGATTTTGCGGTCTCGGTGGGCAGCGCCGGTAACGAGCGTCAGATCACCAACGTGGCCGCCGGTACGCAGGGCACCGATGCGGTGAATCTGGACCAGCTCAACGCCGTGGCCGAAACCGCGCAATCCACCAGCAAGTACTTCCAGGCCAGCGGCAGCGCCGACAGCGATGCCGGCGCCTATGTGGATGGCGACAACGCGCTGGCTGCAGGCGAGGGCGCCAATGCCACCGGCACCGGCACCACGGCGTTGGGCGCAGGCGCGCAGGCGGTCGTCGATAACGCAACGGCGGTCGGCGTGAGCGCACTGGCCAGCGGCATCGGCGCGGCGGCGATGGGCAACAATGCCCAGGCCACCGGCGAAAACAGCAGCGCGGTCGGCAGCAATGCCCTGGCCAGCGATGTCGGCGCCACCGCAAACGGTGCCGGCGCGCAAGCGGTTTCGACCTATACCACCGCGCTCGGCAGCGAGGCAGTGGCATCGGACAACCAGGCCACGGCGGCCGGGTTCCGCAGCACCGCCTCCAATGTCGGCAGCGCCGCCTTCGGTGGCTACAGCGAATCCAGCGGCCGGCTGTCGTCGGCGCTGGGTTACGGCGCGGTGGCCTCGAGCGACTACAGCACCGCGGTCGGTGCCGCATCGCTGGCCTCCGGTGCAAGCGCGGTCGCCGTGGGCGAGTTCAGCGAAGCCACCGGCGACGAAAGCGTGGCGGTGGGCGGCAGCACGTTCTTCGGCTTCATCCCGGCGCGTGCCACCGGCACCGGCGCTGCCGCATTCGGTGCAGGTGCCTGGGCCACGGCCGACTACACCACCGCGATCGGCTGGAATTCCTATGCCGACGGCGTCAATGCCACCGCGCTGGGTCAGAGCGCTGCGGCACTTGCCGACAATACGCTGGCCCTGGGTGGCGGCAGCCGCGCCGATGCGGTCGGTGCCAGCGTGGTTGGCGTGGATGCATCGGCGACCGGCATCAACAGCACCGGCGTCGGCCGACAGGTCAACGTGATTGGCGAGAACGCGGTGTCGGTGGGCTACAACTCGTTCGTGCGCCAGAGCGCGGTCAACGGTGTGGCCCTGGGTGCCAATGCCGGTGCGACCGGTGCCGATTCGGTGGCGCTGGGCTCGGGCTCGCGCAGCGACGAAGCCGGCACGGTGTCGATCGGCAGCGGCAATGGCCGCGGCGGTCCGGCCACCCGTCGTATCGTCAATGTCAGCGACGGCCAGGCGGCGACCGATGCGGTCAACAAGGGCCAGCTGGATGCGCTGGCGGCCGATGTGCAGACCACCACCGGCATGGTGCAGACCACCGGCGAAGGGGTGGCCACCGCGACCGGTGATCGCGCCACCGCCGCAGGTGCCGGCGCAACCGCCAGCGGCGCACGCAGCGTGGCGATCGCCTCCGGCAGCCGCGCTTCGGCCACCGGCGCCAGCGCCATGGGCGTGGACAGCAGCGCCAGCGGCGTGAACAGCACTGCGATGGGCCGGCAGACCAATTCCATCGGCGAAAACGGCGTGGCACTGGGCTACAACTCCTTCGTGCGCCAGAGCGGTGCCAATGCGGTGGCGCTGGGTGCCAATGCCGGTGCCAGCGGTGCGGACTCGGTGGCGCTGGGCTCGGGCTCGCGCACCTATGACGCCAACGTGGTGTCGGTCGGTAGCGGCGATGGCCGCGGCGGCCCGGCCACCCGTCGCATCGTCAATGTCGGCAGCGGCGCGATTGCCAGTGCCAGCACCGATGCGGTCAACGGCGGCCAGTTGTTCCAGTCGTTGAGCAACGCTGCCAGCTTCCTCGGCGGTGGTGCGGCGATCGGTGCGCAAGGCGTGTTCGTCGCGCCGACCTACGTGATCCAGGGTGCCAGCTACAACAACGTCGGTGCGGCATTGACCGCGTTGGACAGCAAGGTCACCGAGCTGGACGCACGTGGCGGTACTGCAACGGCCAGCACTGCGGCACGCACGCTGTCGCTGCGCACCGCAGCGGTGCCGGCTGTTGCCACCAGTGCGGTGACTGCATCGAGCAACGCTGTCACCGATACCGGCGCCAGCGTGCAGGGCACGCCGACCGCAGCGGTAGTCGGCAGCATCACCCCGGCCGCAACGTCCACCGCCGTCGGCACGGCAGCAGTGGCCAACCACGTGACCGGCACGGCGATCGGCGGCAGCGCGTATGCGCATGGCCCCAACGACACCGCGATCGGCAGCAATGCACGCGTCAATGCCGACGGCAGCACCGCGGTCGGCGCCAATACGCAGATCGCTGCGGTGGCGACCAATGCGGTGGCCATGGGCGAAGGCGCGCAGGTCAGCGCGGCCTCCGGTACGGCGATCGGCCAGGGTGCACGGGCAAGCGCACAAGGTGCGGTCGCGCTGGGTCAGGGGTCGGTTGCAGATCGCGCCAACACGGTGTCGGTGGGCAGCGTCGGCGGCGAGCGTCAGGTGGCCAACGTGGCCGCCGGCACACGTGCCACCGATGCGGTCAACAAGGGACAGCTGGACAACGGCGTTGCCGCGGCCAACAGCTATACCGACAGCCGCTACAACGCGATGGCCGACAGCTTCGAAACCTACCAGGGCGACATCGAGGACCGTCTGCGTCGGCAGAACCGTCGCCTGGATCGGCAGGGTGCGATGAGCTCGGCGATGTTGAACATGGCCGCCAGCGTCGGTGGCATCGCCACGCAGAACCGCGTCGGTGCCGGCGTCGGTTTCCAGAACGGCGAATCGGCGTTGTCGGTGGGCTACCAGCGTGCGATCAGCCCGCGCGCCACGCTGACGGTGGGCGGCGCGCTCAGTGGTGACGACAGTTCGATCGGTGTGGGCGCCGGCTTCGGCTGGTAACCCGCTGGGTGCATGACACGCGGCGGCGCCGGTGTGCGCCGCCGCGCCAGAGCAAGGCCCGAGGGGGCGGGCAAGGACCGTGGCTGGGCCGGCCAACGGATTCGATGGAGTGATGGCCTTACCAGGAGTGGCTGATCAAACGCAGCGAGCTGCACCGCAGTTGCGCAGCAGTTTCGAAAGCCGCTCCCAGCTGATCGACGAAAAACACGAAGAGGACTTCACCGTGATCGACAAGAATTTCCGTCTCTCCCCGCTGACCGGCGCCATCTTGATGATGGCGCTCGGTGCATCGGGCACGCTCGCTGCTGCCCCGCAACTGCTGGTCAAGGAACCGACCCAGGCAGCATCGGCCGGCGCTGCGTTCAGTAGCCGCCTGATCGTGCGCTACAAGGACAACACCGCCGCCGCGACCGATCGCGCCAGCAAGCTGAGCGCGGTGCAGGCCGCCGTCGGCCGTGTCGGTGCGAGCACCGGCGCACGCAGCAGCGCAGCCGCCGCCAAGGCGACGTATGTGCGCAAGCTCGGCATCGGCTCGGACCTGATCAAGCTGTCCAGCACGCTGACCACCGCACAGGTGGACAAGGTCGTGGTCGAGCTCAAGAACGACCCGTCCGTGGCCGACGTGCAGATCGACCGCATGCTGCGCCCGGTCGAGATCAAGAAGAGCCTCGCCGCCACCGACGTGAGCCCGCAGCTGGTGCCCAATGACCCGCTGTACGCGCAGTACCAGTGGCATCTGAGCAACCCCAACGGCGGCATCAATGCGCCGGCCGCATGGGATCTGTCGCAGGGCGCCGGCGTGGTGGTGGCAGTGCTGGATACCGGCATCCTGCCGGGCCATCCGGATTTTGCCGGCAACCTGCTGCAGGGTTACGACTTCATTACCGATGCCGAAGTCTCGCGTCGTCCCACCGATGCCCGCGTACCGGGCGCGCTGGATTACGGCGACTGGGAAGAGGCCGACAACGTCTGCTATGACGGCTCGGTGGCACAGGAAAGCTCCTGGCACGGCACCCATGTTTCGGGCACCGTGGCCGAGGCGACCAATAACGGCGTCGGCATGGCCGGCGTGGCACCGAAGGCGACCATCCTGCCAGTGCGCGTGCTCGGCCGTTGCGGTGGCTACACCTCCGACATCGCCGATGCGATCGTCTGGGCCTCCGGCGGTACGGTTGCTGGCGTGCCCGCCAACACCAACCCGGCCGAGGTCATCAACATGAGCCTGGGCGGCGGCGAGCCGTGCGATTCGGCCACCCAGCTGGCAATCAACGGCGCCGTCTCGCGCGGCACCACCGTGGTGGTGGCGGCCGGCAACAGCGGCGAAGACGCGGCCAACCATTCGCCGGCCAGCTGCAACAACACCATCACCGTGGGTGCCACGCGCATCACCGGCGGCATCACCTACTACTCCAACTACGGCAGCAAGGTGGACCTGTCCGGTCCGGGCGGCGGTGGCAGCGTGGACGGCAATCCGGGCGGCTACATCTGGCAGGCCGGTTATACCGGTGCGACCACGCCGACCTCGGGCACCTATACCTATATGGGACTAGGTGGCACCTCGATGGCATCGCCGCACGTGGCCGGTGTCGTCGCCCTGGTGCAGAGCGCGGCGATCGGCCTGGGCGATGGCCCGCTGACTCCGGCCGCAGTGGAAGCCCTGCTCAAGCAGACCAGCCGCCGCTTCCCGGTGACGCCGCCGGCCAGCACCCCGATCGGCAGCGGCATCGTCGATGCCAAGGCCGCGCTGGAAGCGGTGCTGGTGGAGCCCTGCGATCCGGCCACCGAAAGCTGCGCGCCGACCGCCATTGCCTTGACCAACAAGGCCCCGCTGACCGGCCTGAGTGGTACCGCGGGCAGCGCCACGCTGTACAGCTTCGAAGCCAAGGCCGGGGCCGTACTCAGCTTCATGACCTACGGTGGCACCGGCGATGTGTCGGTGTACGTCAGCCATGAAGCCGAACCCAGCGCGACCAGTTACGACGCCAAGTCGACCCGCCCGGGCAATAGCGAAACCGTGCGGTTCACTGCTCCCAAGGCAGGCACCTACTACATCAAGCTGGTGGGCGCGGGCGACTACGCGAAGCTGACGCTCGTTGCACGACAGTAAGTAGATAGATAGTGTGACCGATGCCCCCGGCCAATCACCGGGGGCATCGTTTTTCAGGGCGATTCAGATGCGTGCGGTTGATCGTCGCGGCAAACTGCTACAGTCGGCGCCGGACCAGTGGAGACGAGTGTGAACGCGGTTGCCGTCGATCCAATTGAGCATCGCAGTGCGGAGACGCGCATCGTCGAGGCGCTGCTCGAACGCCGTCGCCTGAAAGACACCGATCTGCTGCGCGCGCGCCAGTTGCAGACCGAATCCGGCATGGGCCTGCTGGCCTTGCTCGGCCGTCTGGGCCTGGTGTCCGAACGCGATCATGCCGAGACCTGCGCCGATGTGCTGGGTCTGCCGCTGGTGGATGCCCGCCAGCTCGGCGATACCCCGCCGGAGATGCTGCCGGAAGTGCAGGGGCTGTCGCTGCGCTTCCTCAAGCAATTCCATCTGTGCCCGGTCGGCGAACGCGATGGCCGGCTGGAGCTGTGGATCGCCGATCCCTACGACGATTACGCGATCGACGCGGTGCGGCTTGCCACCGGCTGTGCGCTGTTCCTGCAGGTTGGCCTGCGCTCGGAAATCGACGATCTGATCGAGCGCTGGTACGGCCAGGGCCGCAGCGCGATGGGCACCATCGTGGAAACCGCCGATGGCGATGCCAACAGTAGCGACGATATCGAAGCGCTGCGCGACCTGGCGTCCGAGGCGCCGGTGATTCGCCTGGTGAACCTGGTGATCCAGCACGCGGTGGAGCTGCGCGCCTCGGACATCCATATCGAACCGTTCGAAAGCCGGCTCAAGGTGCGTTACCGCGTGGACGGTGTGCTGGTGGAAGGCGAAAGCCCGCCGGCCAAGCTCACCGCCGCGGTCATCAGCCGCATCAAGATCATGGCCAAGCTCAACATCGCCGAACGCCGGCTGCCGCAGGACGGCCGCATCATGCTGCGCGTGCAGGGCAAGGAGCTGGACCTGCGTGTCAGCACCGTGCCCACCGCGCACGGCGAGAGCGTGGTGATGCGTCTGCTCGATCGCGAGACGGTGGTGTTCGACTTCTACAAGCTCGGCTTCACCGAAGAGTTTCTGCCGCAGTTCCGCAAGGTGCTGGAGCAACCGCACGGCATCATGCTGGTGACCGGCCCGACCGGCTCGGGCAAGACCACCACGCTGTACACCGCATTGAGCCAGCTCAATACCTCCGACGTGAAGATCATCACCGTCGAAGACCCGGTGGAATACCAGATCGAAGGCATCAACCAGATCCAGGCCAAACCGCAGATCGGGCTGGATTTCGCCAACGCGCTGCGCAGCATCGTGCGCCAGGATCCGGACATCATCATGATCGGTGAAATGCGCGATCTGGAAACCGCACGCATCGCGATCCAGTCCGCGCTCACCGGCCATCTGGTGCTGTCCACGCTGCACACCAACAATGCGGCCGGCGGCATCACCCGCCTGCTCGACATGGGCGTGGAGGATTATCTGCTCACCTCCACCATCAACGGCATCCTGGCGCAGCGCCTGGTGCGCAAGCTCGACCTGGCCAACGCCGAGCGCTATCCGGCATCGCCGGAAGAAATCGAACGCTTCAACCTGCGCCGGTTGCAGCCGGACGGGGAGATCTACCTGTATCGCCCGCGCGCCTCTGCCGCCGCGCCGACCGGTTACCTCGGCCGCACCACCATCGTCGAATTCCTGGTCATGAACGACGAGTTGCGGCGTGCGGTGATGCGTCGCGCCGGCATGGGCGAGATCGAGCAACTGGCCCGCAAGGCCGGCATGCGCACCATGTACGAAGACGGCCTGTCCAAGGCCTTGCGCGGCGAAACCACCATCGAAGAAGTGCTGCGCGTGACGGAGGATGCGTGAGAGTCAACGGAGCCACAACGAGCATCGGATGCTCAGGATCGGAAGATAAGCAGGGCAAGGTCCCGGCAACGCGTCGCGCACGCGCACAGCTGCGCCCGGTGGCGCGAACGCAGCGCAGGATCCTGCGTTTCCCGATTCCCGATTCCCAATTCCCGAATCCCGGCCTTCCAGCCTGATGCCCCTGTACCGCTACAAGGCGCTCGACGCCCACGGCGAAATGCTCGATGGCCAGATGGAAGCGGCCAGCGACGCCGACGTGGCCCTGCGCCTGCAGGAGCAGGGCCACCTGCCGGTGGAAACACGCCTGGCCACCGGCGAAAACGACTCGCCGTCGCTGCGCATGCTGTTGCGCAAGAAGCCGTTCGACAACGCCGCGCTGGTGCAGTTCACCCAGCAGTTGTCCACGCTGATCGGTGCCGGCCAGCCGCTGGATCGCGCGTTGTCGATCCTGATGGATCTGCCCGAAGACGACAAAAGCCGGCGCGTGATCGGCGATGTGCGCGACACCGTGCGTGGCGGCGCGCCGCTGTCCTCGGCGCTGGAACGCCAGCACGGGCTGTTTTCCAAGCTCTACATCAACATGGTGCGCGCCGGCGAAGCCGGCGGCAGCATGCAGGACACGCTGCAACGCCTGGCCGACTACCTGGAGCGCAGCCGCGCGCTGCGCGGCAAGGTGATCAACGCGTTGATCTATCCGGCGATCCTGCTGGCGGTGGTCGGCTGCGCGCTGCTGTTCCTGCTCGGCTATGTGGTGCCGCAGTTCGCGCAGATGTACGAAAGCCTGGATGTGGCCTTGCCGTGGTTCACCCAGGCGGTGTTGAGCGTGGGCCTGCTGGTGCGCGACTGGTGGGTGGTGTTGATCGTGGTGCCGGGCGTACTGGGGCTGTGGCTGGATCGCAAACGCCGCAATGCCGCCTTCCGTGCCGCGCTGGACGAATGGTTGCTGCGGCAGAAAGTGGTCGGCAGCCTGATCGCGCGCCTGGAAACCGCACGGCTGACGCGTACCCTGGGCACCTTGTTGCGCAACGGCGTGCCGCTGCTGGCGGCGATCGGCATTGCGCGCAACGTGATGTCCAACCTGGCATTGGTCGAGGATGTCGATGCCGCCGCCGACGACGTCAAGAACGGCCATGGCCTGGCGATGGCGCTGGCACGCGGTAAGCGCTTCCCGCGGCTGGCCCTGCAGATGATCCAGGTCGGCGAAGAATCGGGCGCGCTGGATACGATGCTGCTCAAGACCGCCGACACCTTCGAGCTGGAAACCGCGCAGGCCATCGACCGCGCGCTGGCCGCGCTGGTGCCGCTGATCACGCTGGTGCTGGCCTCGGTGGTGGGGCTTGTCATCATCTCGGTGCTGGTACCGCTGTATGACCTGACCAATGCCATCGGATAACGTGGCGGTGGATTCACAACAACGTTCCGGTGACCGCGCGACACCCATGCGGGAACCATTGCAATGGCCGCTGTGTCATCTTCTGGCGGCAGCATCTTTCATCGACGTGCAAGGAAATCGTTCATGATCAAGCGCTCCATCACCCGTAGCCCATCGCGTGCAGGCCAGGCCGGCATGAGCCTGCTGGAAATCATCATCGTCATCGTCCTGATCGGCGCGGTGCTGACCCTGGTCGGCAGCCGTGTGCTCGGTGGTGCCGATCGCGGCAAGGCCAATCTGGCCAAGTCGCAGATCCAGACCCTGGCCGGCAAGATCGAGAATTTCCAGCTGGACACCGGCAAGTTGCCGAGCAAGCTCGATGACCTGGTGACCCAGCCCGGCGGCAGCAGCGGCTGGCTCGGCCCGTACGCCAAGCCGGCCGAACTCAACGACCCGTGGGGCCACACCATCGAATACCGCGCGCCCGGCGATGGCCAGCCGTTCGATCTGATCAGCCTGGGCAAGGACGGCCGCCCCGGTGGCAGCAGTTACGACGCGGACATCAAGTACCAATAAGCCGTTCGCCATGCGCGTTGCGTGTCAGCCGTTGCGTCATCCGCATGGAGTGGTCGGCCCTGGTCGCACACGCACGCGTGGCAGTTCGTTGCTGGAGATGCTGCTGGTCATCGCCCTGATCGCGATGGCCGGCGTGCTGGCCGCCGCAGCGCTCAACGGCGGGATCGACGGCATGCGCCTGCGCACCGCCGGCAAGGCGATCGCCTCGCAGCTGCGCTATACGCGCACGCAGGCGATCGCCACCGGCACGCCGCAGCGCTTTCTGATCGACCCGCAGCAGCGCCGCTGGGAAGCACCCGGCGGCCATCACGGCGATCTGCCGGCGTCGCTGGAGGTGCGTTTCACCGGCGCGCGCCAGGTGCAGTCGCGGCAGGATCAGGGCGCCATCCAGTTCTTCCCCGATGGCGCCTCCACCGGCGGGCGCATCGATCTGCGCGTCAAGGACGCCACCTGGCGCGTGGACGTGGGCTGGATCACCGGCGAAGTGCGTTCCGGGCAGTTGCGGACGCCGGCGCCATGAAGCGCCAGCGCGGTTACACGCTGATCGAGGTGATCGTCGCCTTTGCGTTGCTGGCGCTGGCATTGAGCCTGTTGCTGGGATCGCTGTCCGGTGCCGCGCGTCAGGTGCGCGCGGCCGACGAGAGCACGCGCGCCACCTTGCATGCGCAATCGTTGCTGGCGGCCCAGGGCATGGACAAACCGCTGGTGCCCGAGCAGCAGCAAGGCACGTTCGAGGACGGGCATTTCCGCTGGTCGATGGATGTGCGCCCGTACGACGAGCCGCGGCGCAATCCGCAGGCGCCGGTGTCCCCCGGCGCACACACGCTGCTGCAGCTGACCCTGGTGGTGCGCTGGGGCGAGCAACCCAACCAGGTGTTGCAGTGGCGCACCTTGCGGCTGGTCGCGGCGGCGCAACCGGCCAGCGCGCCATGAGTCGGCCGCGTAGTGCCGGGTTCACCTTGATCGAAGTGTTGCTGGCGACGATGTTGCTGGTGGGCGGGCTGGCATTGGCGTTTGCCACCTTGCGCTCGGCCAGCGCGGTGAGCCAGCGCGGCGAGGCGATTGCCCAGCGCAGCGAGCGCGTGCGTGCGGTGGAGGAATTCCTGCGCCGGCGGCTGGCGGCGGCACTGCCGATCGCGATGGGTATCGACCCGCAGAGTCAGCAGCCGATGCTGTTCATCGGCGAGGCGCAGCGCATGCGGTTTGCCGCCGATGTGCCGGATTACCTGGGCCGCGGCGGGCCGTACCTGCATGATCTGTCGGTGGCCGGCGATGGCGAGCAGCGCACGCTGCGGATCGCATTGACCATGCTGCAATCGGGCAAGCCGATTGAGGAGGGCACCACGCTGCCGCCGGAAACACTTGCCGACGACGTGCAGCAGGTGAGCTTCCGGTATCGCGGCATGGATCCGCAGAGCGGACGCCTCAGCGCGTGGTTGCCGCAGTGGGAATGGCACGACCGTCTGCCGTTGCTGGTGCGCATCGAGATCCGTAGTGGCGGTGCCGCCTGGCCGCCGCTGGTGGTGGCTCTGCCGCAATCCAGCAACCCGGGAGCGGGGCAATGAGCGCGATGCGCGGTGCCGCGCTGGTGTTGGTGCTATGGCTGATTGCGCTGCTCACCGCGATGATCGGCGCATTCGCGCTGACCGCGCGGGTGGAAGCGCTGCAGGGCAGCATGCTGCGCAACGGCGCGCAGGCGCAGGAATACGCGCGCTCCGGACTGGAATACGCATTGTCCCGCCTGCAGAGCACCGACACCCAGGCACGCTGGCTTGCAGACGGCCGGCGCTATCGTTGGCAGATGGACGATGCCACGGTGGAGATCCGCATCACCGACGAAAGCGGCAAGGTGGACTTGAACATGGCCGAGCCCGCGCTGCTGGCCGGCCTGGTGCGCGCGGTCGGTGCCGAACAGGGCCGCGATACGCGCATTGCCGGCGCCATCGTCGACTGGCGCGACGGCGACTCGCTGAGCCAGCCCGGCGGTGGCGCAGAAGATCGCGATTACGCCGATGCCGGGTTGCCGTACGGTGCCAAGGATGGCCCGTTCGAAACGCTGGGCGAGTTGCGCCTGGTGCTGGGCATGGATGGCGAGCTGTATCGCAAGCTGTTGCCCAACCTCACCCTGTACAGCGGCCGCTCGCGTCCCGAGGCGCGCTTTGCGCCCGGGCCGGTGCTGACCGCGATGGGCCTGGATGCGCGGCAACTGCTGGCCCAGCGTGACGCGCCGCCGGGTTTGCCGGGCAGCGAGGCGACGGTCGGTGGGTCGGACACTTATAGTATCGAGAGCCGGGCGCGACTGAGTCAGGGACGCGAGGCCGTGTTGCGGGCAGTCGTCTCCACCAGTGCGTCCGCATTACCTGGGTCGGCGTATACCGTGTTGCGTTGGGAAGAGGGAGCAGCAGTGCAATGACCGCATGGCGGGATACCTTGGGTCGTATCGGCGTACGCGCCATGCCGGGCGCCGGAGGCTTCTGGCGTTGGTGGCAGCAATCGCTGCTGGCCTGGCTGCCGCAGCGCTGGCAATGGCAGTTGGGCCTGTCGCCGTCGCGGCTGTTGTTGCAGCCCGATGGGCAGGCGTTGCAGTTGCTGCGTCAGCGCGATCACAGCAGCGAGGCCATCGCCAGCCTGCCATGGCCGGTGCAGCCGCAGGAGGTCAATGCCTTGCTGCCCACCGCGCTGGAGGGCCTGCCGCGGCATTGGCTGCTGCCGGCCGCGCATGCCTTGCGTCGCCCGTTGCGCCTGCCTGCTGCGGCAGCCGCGCGCCTGCAGGACGTGGCGCGCTTCGAGATCGACCGGCAAACCCCGTTCACCGCCGACCAGGTGTACTTCGATGCGCGCGTGCTGGACGTACGCGAAGACGGCCAGCTCGATGCCGAACTGGTGGTGGTGCCGCGACGCATGATCGATGGCCCCGACGGCGTGCCCGACGCATGGACCAGCGCCTTGTCCGGCATCGATGTTGCCGACGCGCAGGGCCTGCCATTGGGTGTGAACCTGCTGCCACCGGCGCGCCGGCTGCGGCGCAGCGACCCGATGCAGCGCTGGAATCTGTTGCTCGCGGCCGCCGCACTGGTGTTGCTGGCTGTGGCCGGCTGGCTGCTGCTGGACAACCGCCGCCAGGCCGCCGACGACCTGCGTGCCAAGGTGCAGGCCAACGCCGCGCGTGCGCGCCAGGTTGCCGCCGAACGCCAGCAATTGCTGGATCTGGTCGAAGGTGCAAACTTCTTCCAGCAGCAGCGCGCCACCCGCCCGACCTCGGTGGAAATCTGGGACGAGCTGAGCCGGCGCCTGCCCGGTGGGACCTATCTGGAAAAATTCTCGGTCGAAGGCGGGCAATTGCAGTTGATCGGTCTGAGCAACGAAGCCTCTTCGCTGGTGCGGCGTCTGGAAGGCTCGCCGCTGTGGCGCACGCCCTCGCTGACCGGCGTGCTGCAGAGCGATGCCGGTCGCAACGTCGACCGCTTCACCATCACCGCCGAACTGGCCGGCCCCGATGCCAAGGAGGCGGCCGATGCCACGCAACGTTAAGCGCGATCGCTGGATCGCTTTGGGCCTGCTGCTGCTGGTGATCGGCGTGGCCTATCTGGTGCTGGTGCACCCCTGGTTCACCCAGCCGATGATCGCCGTGCAGGACGAGCTGCAGGCGCTGCGCGAACGCGAGCTGCGCGTGCGCGTGCAGCTGCAGCAGGCGCCGGAAGTCAGCAAGCGGCTGCGCCAGGCGCGCCAGACCCTGGAGAGCCGTCCGGGCTTCCTGCCGGAAACCTCGGCCGAACTGGCCTCGGCCGGCCTGGTGCAGCGGCTGGAACGCGCCGTGGTGGAAGCCAGCCCCGGCAACCGCAGCTGTGCGATCAGCAACCGCTCGCCGCTGCAGCCGGAAAGCAAGGACCGCTTCACCCGCGTTGCGGTGCAGGTGCGCCTGCGCTGTGGCACGCCGGAGCTGGCCTCGGTGCTGTACAGCCTGGAAAACGGTACCCCGCGCCTGTTCGTGGACAATCTCAACGTGATGGCGCAGCGCTATCAACTCTCGCCCAACGAAAGCGGCAACGGCCTGGATATCGCCTTCGAACTGGCCGGCTATCTGCGCCCGGGCGCCAGCGCCGCGCCGTTGAACACCGACGCGGCGCCCGCCGCCCCCGACGCTGCGGAGGCCGGCAATGCGCCTTGACATGATCGGCCTGCGCACCTGGCTGCTGGCCACCGTGGTCGGCTGGGCGCTGCTGGTATGCGTGCTGGCCGTGGCCGGGCTGGGCAAGCGCGTGGAGTTGCTGCCGGACGACCCGGCCCTGGTGCAGCGCCTGCCCACGCTGCCGGCACCGGCCCCGGAACGGCTGGGCGCATTCGAAAAGTACTCGGAGATCGCCGCGCATCCGGCCTTCGCCGAAGACCGCCTGCCGCATCCGTTCTTCCTGTCCGGCAACGACGGCAGCGGTGCTGCCTCGACAGTGCGCCTGACCGGCGTGCTGCTGACGGACAACTTCAAGATGGCCACGCTGACGCTGGACCCGCAGGATTCGGTGCGTGTGCAACTGGGCGGCGAGGCGGTCAAGGGCTGGCGCCTGCTCGCCCTGCAGCCGCGCAGCGCAACCATCGAAGGCCCCGGCGGCACCCAGACACTGGAGTTGCATGTGTTCAACGGCCTGGGCGGGCAGCCACCCACCGCCAATGCGGGCGCGCGCGCCGCTGCCGGCGCCATCCCGCCGTTACCCTCGCCCGATGCCGCCGCCGTTGCGCCGACGCAACCGCCGCAGACCCAGCCCGCCGCGCAGCCACAGCAGCCCGGCGGGCAGACACCGCCGACGGTGCCGCCGCAGCGCAGCGATGGCGCCCAGGAAGCCCCACGCCCCTCCGACGATCAGATGCGCGCCATCCGCGAACGTATCGAAGCCCGACGCCGCCAGCTGCAACAGCAGCGCCAGAGCGGCTCTACCCCCGGTCAGACCCAATGAGTGAACGCATGACGCAGCGCCTGTTTCCCGTGTCCCTGCTGATCGGCCTGCTGGCCGGTTGCGCCTCCACGCCGCCGCCGGAGGTGCGCCGCGACGCGCGCCTGGACCCGCAAGTCGGCGCTGCCGGCGCCACCCAGACCAGCGCCGAGCAACGCGCCGAGGGCAATGCCAGCGCCAAGCCCACCCCGGTGATCCGGCGTGGCAGCGGCACCATGATCAACCAGAGCGCCGCCGCCGCGCCGTCGCCCTCGCTGGGCATGGCCAGCAGCGGCAGCGCCACCTTCAATTTCGAAGGCGAATCGGTGCAGGCGGTGGTCAAGGCGATCCTGGGCGACATGCTCGGGCAGAACTACGTCATCGCCCCCGGCGTGCAGGGCACCGTGACCCTGGCCACGCCCAATCCGGTCTCGCCGGCGCAGGCCTTGAACCTGCTGGAAATGGTGCTGGGCTGGAACAACGCGCGCATGGTGTTCAGCGGGGGCCGTTACAACATCGTGCCGGCCGACCAGGCGCTGGCCGGCACCGTCGCGCCCAGCACCGCATCGCCGTCCGCTGCGCGCGGTTTCGAAGTGCGCGTGGTGCCGTTGAAATTCATCTCCGCCAGCGAAATGAAGAAGGTGCTGGAGCCGTACGCGCGCCCGAACGCCATCGTCGGTACCGACCCCTCGCGCAACGTGATCACGCTGGGCGGCACCCGCGCCGAGCTGGAAAACTATCTGCGCACCGTGCAGATCTTCGACGTGGACTGGCTGTCGGGCATGTCGGTGGGCGTGTTTCCGATCCAGTCCGGCAAGGCCGAAAAGGTCTCGGCCGATCTGGAAAAGGTCTTCGGCGAACAGAGCAAGACGCCCAGTGCCGGCATGTTCCGCTTCATGCCGCTGGAGAACGCCAACGCGGTGCTGGTGATCACCCCGCAGCCGCGCTACCTGGACCAGATCCAGCAGTGGCTGGACCGCATCGACAGCGCCGGTGGCGGCGTGCGGCTGTTCTCGTATGAGTTGAAATACATCAAGGCCAAGGACCTGGCCGACCGCCTGTCGGAAGTGTTCGGCGGCCGCGGCAACAACGGCGACTCCAATGCTTCGCTGGCGCCGGGCGCGGAGACCAGCGTGCTGGGTGGGCAGCTGGGCAATCGCGACAGCAGCATGGGCGGCAGCTCCGGCATGACCGGCGGCAGCGTCGGCGAGAGTAGCGATGGCAGCTCCTCCGGCAGCAGCTTCGGTGGCAGCAGCGGCAGTGGCAGCAGCAGCGGTGGGCTGGGCAACGGCAGCCTGCAGCTGTCGCCGCGCAGCAACGGCAATGGCGCGGTGACGCTGGAGGTGGAAGGCGACAAGGTCGGCGTGTCGGCGGTGGCCGAAACCAATACCTTGCTGGTGCGTTCCACCCCGCAGGCGTGGTCCTCCATCCGCGACGTCATTGAAAAGCTCGACGTGATGCCGATGCAGGTGCATATCGAGGCGCAGGTGGCTGAGGTGAATTTGACGGGCCAGCTGAGCTACGGTGTGAACTGGTATTTCGAGAATGCAGTGACCCGGCCGTTCGATGCCAATGGAAATGGTGGGCCTGCATTGCCGCCGGCCGCCGGCCGAAATATCTGGGGCGATATCGCCGGAAGTATCACCAACAACGGTGTGGGCTGGACGTTCTTGGGCAAGAATGCAGCCGCGGTCATCAGTGCGCTCGATCAGGTCACCAATATTCGCTTGCTGCAGACGCCATCGGTCTTTGTGCGAAACAACGCCGAAGCCACGCTCAATGTGGGTTCGCGCATTCCGATCAATTCCACATCGATCAACACCGGGCTGGGCAGCGACAGCAGCTTCTCGTCGGTGCAATACATCGATACCGGTGTGATCCTGAAAGTGCGTCCGCGCGTCACCAAGGACGGCATGGTGTTCCTGGATATCGTGCAGGAAATCAGTACGCCTGGTGCGCGTCCTGCTGCGTGTACGGCCGCGACCACCACAACCGTCAATAGCGCCGCCTGCAATGTCGACATCAACACGCGCCGTGTCAAAACCGAAGCCGCGGTGCAGAGTGGCGACACCATGATGTTGGCCGGGCTGATCGACGACAGCACTAGCGATGGAAGTTCCGGGGTGCCGTTCCTCAGCAAGTTGCCGGTTGTCGGTGCGTTGTTCGGTCAGAAGACCAGAGATACGACTCGTCGCGAAGTCATCGTGCTGATCACCCCGTCGATCGTGCGCAACCCGCAGGAAGCGCGCAATCTCACCGACGAATACGGCCAGAAGTTCAAGGCCATGGAGCCGCTGAAGCCCAGCCAGAAGCCGCAATGAGTGCGGCACTGCCCGTCGTGCTGGTGCCGGTCGGCACCGACGACGAGGCCCTGGATGCGTGCCTGGGCGCACTGGATGCCGCCACGCCCGCCGGCACGCGGGTGTGGCTGGCCGACGACGCCCAGGCCGGCCCGCGCGGCCGTGCGGTGATCGCGCACTGGCTGGCGCGCACGCGGCTGCAGGCGCATCACACACGGCGCCAGCGCATGCTCGGCGAGGTGGCCCATCTGGACGAAATGCTCAGCGCCTGCGGCGATGCCGACGTGGTGGTGCTGGGCGTGGACGCCTGCCCGCTGCCGGGTTGGTTGAATCAGCTCGATGCCTGTTTTGCGCGCGATGCGGCGATTGCCACCGCCACCCCGTGGAGCAATGTGGGCGAAGCCTGTGCCTGGCCACGCCTGGGCGAACTCAACCCGATGCCCGAGGCGCGGGAGCGGCTCGCCGCTGCGTGTGCGGCGATGCCGCCGCTGCATCCGGAACTGCCATCGGCGATCGGCCACGCGGTGCTGCTGCGCGGCAGCGCACGGCGCAAGGCCGGCGGCCTGGATGCCAGCAGCTACGGCTCCTGGTATGCGGCACTGGTGGACCTGAGCCTGCGCATGGCGGGGCTGGGATGGCGCAACGTGCTGTGCGACACCGCCTTTGTCGCCTCGCCACACGAAGGCCGCCCGGCCGATGGCGACATGGATGCACTGGCCACGCGCTGGCCGGCCTGGCACGCCCGCCTGGCCAACTTCCTGATGCACGACCCGCTGCGTGCGCAGCGCGATCAACTCGCGCAGCTGCTCGCCGACCTGCCGCCGCCGGATCCACAACGCAGGCTATTTGACGCGTAGAACAGCTGCCAAAGCGGCATGCTCACCGTCAGGCGGGCGCAGCCGGTGTTCGGTGGACTTGTGCAGTGCAGTTCTTGAGCGCTGTCCTATGCAGCCTGACGACTGCTTGCCGTGCGGTGAGTGCAGTGGCTTGTCGGCCGTATGCTGGTAGATGCTATCGGGAGTCCAGGTCAAACGCCGAGGGGGGTCGAGGGCGCGGTGCCCTCACCGCTCGCGGGACACGCCGTGAACCCGTCCCTGGGGGCTCGGTGGCGGCATCCATGCCGCCACACGGTCCCGCAATCGGCGAGGACACCGCACCGGAGAGTGAGTCGGTTGCTTTGTTGAAAACATGCACACCGACCATCTCGACTGGTCCTTGCCCGCCCACCGTCGCGGGACCTTACGCGGCATGGATGCCGCGTAAGAGCCTCCATGGACGGATTCACGGCGTGTCCCGCGATGGTGGGCGGGCAAGGGCCCTGCAGCCAGGCCGCAGTGCAATGACTGACGTGACGTCGTCTTGTTAGCCGCTCAAGAAGCCGACCGCATCGGCGCCTCGGTCCGCACCACCACTTCCAGCGCGTCGTGGCGCCAGGATTCGATATCCAGCTCCACCGCGCGGCCGTCTTCGGCGTAGCTGATCCGCTGCAGCCGGAAGCAGGGCGTGCCGGTGGTGGACTGCAGCAACAGGGCTTGCGCGGCGTCCAGCCCGGCCGGATGCATCGACAACTGCGCGCGGCTCAGGAACAGCCCGAGTTTCCGGTTGAACACGCTCGACAGCGAACCGGCCAGGTCGTGCTCCAGCAGGCCCGGCGCCCAGGCAGCCAGCACAACGTTGGTTTCCAGCAGCACCGCGCGGCGGTCGATCCAGCGCCGGCGCTGCAGCACGAAGACCTCTTCGTAGGGCGTCTGCAGCCGTAGCGCCGCCGCGTAGGCAGCGCCCGCCGCCTGGCGGGTGGCACTCAACAGTTCGGTGCGCGGTTTACGCCCCTGCGCCGCCACATACTGCATGAAACCGGCGATGCTGGTGGGGTCGTAGCGCACGCGCGGTGCGCTGACGAACCAGCCGCGCCGGTTCTCGCGGTAGATGCGTCCCTGCGCTTCCAGTTGCTGCAAGGCCTCACGCAAGGTGATGCGGGTGCAGCCAAAGCGTTCGGCAAGCGCGCGCTCGACCGGCAGGCGCTGGTCCGGACCCCATTCGCCGGCGGCGATCTGCGCGGAGACGATTTCGGTGATGGCGTGCTGGCGCGGTGCGCTCATGCGGCGATCCGCCGGTGGTGGCTGCAGCGCCTGTGCAAGACAGTTGGGTGAGAGAGGTACATGCGGCGATGGTAAAGAAGAACGCGCCCGCAAACCGCAGGTGGCTCAGGCAACGCCTGCCGGGTTCTGCTGCTGTTGGGCTTTCCAGCTACGCCATCCATACACCGCAAGCCCCACGAAACCGGCGTAGAGCAGGGCGGTGGGGTATAGCCCTTTGCTCAGGAACACGCCTACGTAAATGCAATCGAGCACGATCCAGAGCACCCAGTTGGCGATGCGTTTGCGCGCGGCCCACACGCTGGCGACCAGGCTGAAACTGGCCAGCGCCGCATCCAGCCACGGCAGCGTGGCATCGGTGCGGTGATGCATGTAGGCACCGAGCGCAGCAGCGAACGCCGCGCCGATGCACAGCGATAGCCACAGTTCCGCAGCCGGCATCGGCAGCGGGCGAATCCGCGTTTCTGCAGAGGCACCACGTTGCCAGTGCCACCATCCGTACAGCTGGGTCAGCACATAGACCCCTTGCAGCAGCATGTCCGAATACAGTTTCCACTGATAGAACAGCCAGGCATACAGCGCCACCGCCACGATGCCGACCGGCCAGCACCAGCGAATGCGCCGCGCGGTCAGCCACACGCCCAGCAGGTTGATCACGACGGCGGTGGATTCGAGCAATGACATGCAATGCCTGATGGAAAGTGGACAGCGGTGGGAGAGGTGCAAGCCGTGCAAAACAGCGGTGCGGTCGGACGTGGATGCTGCGCGGTGCCCCGAATCTGCATGCGATGGAAACGCGATAGCGCTCTCACCGCTGAGTCCCTGCCTTCAACTGGTGCCTGCTGTTTTCAGCCATTGCCTCAAACACGCACAAGCACGGCTGACTCGCTTCGACGTCCTTCTCCCGCCTGCGGGGGAAGCTGCCCGAAGGGCGGATGGGGGCAGCAGGCCTCAAAAATCCACCTGCACCGTCAGCCGCGCCGTGCGCGGCGCGCCCGGGAACAGATAGGCATCACCCTGGTATTCGCCGCTATCGCGCCAGTAGCGCTTGTCGAACACGTTGTCCACGTTCAAGCGCCAGGTGGTGGCCACCCCGCCCAGTGCGGTGGCATAGCGCGCGCCCAGGTTGGCCACGGTGTAGGCCAGCACGCTGGCGTTGCCGAGCCGGTCGGCGAACTTGCGACCGCTGTATTGCAGGCCTGCCAGCAGCGCCAGGCCGTCGATGCCGGGCACGCTGTAGTCGGCCTGCAGGCTGGCACGCAGCTTGGGTACGTTGATGGCCTGATGGCCTTCGTAGTCGGCAATCCCGGTGTCTTCGGCGCGCGCGCGGATCGCCGCGATGCTGGCGAACAGGCGCAGCTGTTCGGTTGCCGCCCCGTCGGCCGATAGTTCCAGCCCACGGTTGTGCAGGCGGCCCTGTTGCACATAGCGCAAGCCTCCATCGGCCTGCGGCTGGGTGAACTGGTAGGCCTGCCGGATATCGAACAGCGCCGCGCCCAGGCGCAGGCCGTCGAAATCGAATTTTGCACCGGTTTCCAGCTGGTAGGCATTGGTCGGCGGCAGGATCTCATCGGCGTTGTCGGCAAACCACGGCGCGGTGCCGCCGGCGGCCAGGCTCTTGGCGTAGCTGGCATACAGCGACACGTTCTGTTGCGGCTTGAACAGCAGTGCGGCCTGCGGCAGCAGCGTGTCCTTGCGCGTGCGGCGCTCCAGGACGCCATCGCGATCGAAGCTGCGCTCGTCCAGGCGCACATGGCGCGCACCCAGCGACAGCTCCCATTGCCGACCCAGTCCGATCCGGTCGGCGACCACCAGGGCGCGTTGACGGCTGTCCAGGCGGCGCTCTTTCGGGTCCAGGGCGACGTCGGTTTGTGCAAACACCTGCGGGTCGCGGTCGATGCTGCCGCTGCCGACGAATTCGTTGACCGAGCCGAAACGATCGATGGTGCGGCGCAGCCAGTCGCCGCCGATGCTCAGGTGATGATCCAGTGCGCCGGTGAGCACGCGGCCTTCCAGCGTGGCGCGCAGTTGATCGTGCACGCGGGTGTCGTCGGGGTTGCGGTAGTCGTAGACGTCGTACTCGCCTTGCGCACTGAAGAAATTCGGGGTGACGCTGTCGGCGCAACTGGCCGCGCCGTAACAGCCCCAGGCGAACGCGGAGAAGTCGTTGATCACCGAGCGGCTGCGCGCCGCCTCGGCAGTGGCGCGCCAGTCGTCGTTGAACTGGTAGGCGTAACGCAGCTGCGCATTGAGCGCATCCATCTCCACCGGCCGCGACCACGGCTGGTAGCCGAGCAGGCGATGCACATCGATGGCGCGCGGCACCTGGGTGCCGCCCAGCAGTTGATAACCCGGCACCGAGCGTTGCTGGCGATGCTGGTATTCCACGTCCAGCTGCAGCAGCGATTGCTGGGTGATCTTCCAGTCGCCGGCCAGCGACAGGAAATTGCGGTAGCCGTCGGCGTGGTCGACATAGCTGTCGATGTCTTCGCGTGCGGCATTGACGCGCAGGCCCAGGCTGCGTTCAGCGCCGAACCAGTCGCCCAGGTCGGCGGCGACATAGCGCGAACCTTGTTCGTCGGTCCCCAGGGTCACGCTACGCACGTGCTCGGGCCGCTTGGTGCGGTAGTCGATCAACCCGGCCGGTTCGTTGACACCCGATTGCAGCCCGGCCAGACCCTTGAGGAGCTGCACCTGCTGCTTGTTTTCCAGCGCGATGGATTGCTCGCCTACTGCGCTCAGGCCGTTGATGCGGTAGCTGTTGGCGGCGTTGAGCGAATAGCCGCGCACGACGAAATTTTCGTAGTAGCCGATCGGTGCGTAGGCCTCGCCCGTGGAGGCATCGGCACGCAATACCTCGCTGAGCACGCGTGCCTGGCGGTCGAGCACTTGCTGGCGATCGATCACCGCGATCGAGGCCGGGGCATCCAGCAGCCGCGTGGCGCCGAAGCCGGTCAACGCGGTGCTGGCCTCGGCGCGTTCGCCACGCACGTTGACCGCATCCAGTTCCACCGCCTCGGCGCCGGGGTCTTGCTGCGCGAGTGCAGGCGTGGCCACGCACAGCGCGAGTGCAAGCGCGAGCGGGCGGCGGTGGGGCAGGGAGACGGGCAGGTACATGCGCAGGACTCGAAAAGGAGAAGAAAGAGCGCTCATGGCAACCGGCGCGCGTGCGCGTGCAGGTGGTCGAGCAGACGCTGGCCATCGGCACTGGCAAACCAGTCCGCATGGCCGAGCAGGTAGCGGTGATAGGCGATGTCGGCGTTGTCGGCCGAGCGGGTGATGCCGGCGAAGTAGTCGATCTCGCTCAGGGCGAAGTCGGCATGCACGATCGGCAGCAAGGCGACCAGCTGCCGCAGCTGCACCGCGCCCAGCGTGCAGTACCGGCTGTAGCCGTCCAGCAAGGCGTCGAGTTGCTCCAGCTGTGGCTGCGCACGTTGCCCTGCGTCCAGGTTCAACCATGGGATCAGGTTGCGTTCGATCGCCGTGGCCAGGTCGAACATCGCAAAGTTGCGGTCGCACAGGCCGAAGTCGAA
The DNA here is from genome assembly GCF_003992965.1 of Xanthomonas sp. BRIP62409. Classification (NCBI taxonomy): domain Bacteria; kingdom Pseudomonadati; phylum Pseudomonadota; class Gammaproteobacteria; order Lysobacterales; family Lysobacteraceae; genus Xanthomonas; species Xanthomonas sp. BRIP62409. The sequence continues at coordinate 184,037 of NZ_QEZJ01000030.1, forward strand.
CACCGCGCCGACCTCGGTGTCGCCATCGTCGTGCGTGCGCCACAGCAGGTTGGAGGCATGCCAGTCGCCGTGCGTCCACAGCGGCGGCAATGCGCCGGGCACCGACAACACCGGCCATGCCCGGGCGTGCCAGGGCAGCAGATGGTCGGCCAGGTCGCGGCGCCAGGGCCGGCCCTGGAAATCGGCGGCCAGGCCGGGGCGCGACAGCAATGCCTGTTCCACCGCCCGCAGCGGGTCGGCCTGCGCGAACAGCGCCAGGTTGGCGACCAGGACGCTGCTTCGACGTGGCGGCGCATCGAATCCCTGCGCTGCCAGATGCAGGCGTGCCAGCGCGGAGCCTGCCGCCAACGCATGCGCGGTGCTGGTAAAGGGCGTCCACGACAAGGCGTCCCGATACAGGTCCTGGCCGAGGCCTGCGCGCTGTACTTCATAGACCCAGTGCGCATCGGCCAGGGCGGTGTGGCCGGCGGCATCGTGCAGCACCTCGACCACCGGCGCGCCGGCCCAGCGCAGATGCGCCATGAAGCCATGTTCTTGGCGCAAGTCGGCGATGCTGCGCACGCTGCGGTGATGCCGCTTGACGATGAGCGTGCCGGTGGCAGTGTCCACGCAGGCGGCAGCGGAAAACGGGCGTGCGCTATGCCAGCGAATCCGTGCGCCATCGCCGGCAGCGCAAACGTGCTGCAGCACGCGATGGATTTCCTCGGCGGTCAACACCGGCCAGTCCGGCAGTGCCAACTCCAGGCTCATGCCGTGCACCTGATGCGAGGTGCTCATGCGCGTAGCTCCGGTGCGGCGCACGCCAGTGGTATAGACCAGCCAATCGATGCCGTTGTAGCGGACCCGGCGCGCGCACCGGCGATAACACGGACGGCGCTGCCGGGCCGTCGTTGCAGCGCGCGCGCCATCAGGCGGTTGCGCTGCAGGGAATGAAAAGGCAGCGCAACACCGAAAGGTCGCTGGCCGTCATCTCGACACTGAAGAATGTGGGGTGCGCCGTGGGCGGCGCCTGCAGAAGACCGCTGGGCGGCTCCGGGCGCGCAGTATGCCTGCTGGCGCTGCCAGCCGTCATGTGCGGGCCGGCATCGGCGTGATGGCGTTGCGCGGCCCCGGCACCGGATAATGGACCGATGACTCCTGTCCAGATCGCCGCCGTCGTCGTCACCTACCAGAGCAGCAGCACCATCGATGCGTGCCTGTCGCGGCTGCGCGTGGCCGAGGGCATCAGCGAGATCCGGGTGGTCGACAACGCCTCCAGCGACGACACCCTGGAAGTCGTGCAGCGGCATGCCCTGGCCGATGCGCGCCTGCACTTCATCGCCAACCCGGACAACCCCGGCTTTGCGACGGCCTGCAACCAGGGCGCGCGCGACTCGCAGGCGCCCTGGCTGGTGTTCATCAATCCGGACCTGATGGTCGAGCGCGACACATTGGCGCAGCTGTGCGCACGCGCGGCGGGGCATGCGGCAGTGTTGTTGGGCGTGGAGCAGGTGGACGAGCAGGGGCAGCCGGATGCGGCAGTGCGCCGCCGCGATCCGGATTTTGCCGCGATGCTGCGTGCACCGCGCGCTGCCGCGCAGCTGGCGGTGCCGGCCGATCCTTCTGCGACGTTGCAGGTGGTGGACGCGATCTCCGGCGCCTTGATGCTGATGCAGCGCAGCCTGTTCGACCGGCTCGACGGCTGGGACGGTGCCTACCGCCTGCATGCCGAAGACCTGGACCTGTGCCGGCGGGCGCGTCAGGCCGGCGCGCTGGTGGCGGTGGCCAACGATCTGCAGGTCGTGCACGTGCGTGGCGTGTCCAGCCGGTCGCGGCCATTCTTCGTGGAGTGGCACAAACACTGCGGGCTGTGGCGCTATTTCCGCAAGTTCGAGGCGGGCCGGCGCGGGCCGGTCACCCGGCTCGGCGTATGGCTGGCGATCTGGACCCATGCCGCTGCCCAGGTGCCGAAATTGTTGCGAAAGAGATGAGTTCGCTAGCGTTAAATTTGTGATAAATCAGTGATGGGTGGCGGGGCGTAACTGTGATACGTTTCGCTTCGAAGTGTGATCAATCACTAGCTTCCTGTCCCTTTCGGGTCCCCCATCAGGAATCGTGCAAATGTCCTTACAGAACGACCCGCAATTGCGGGTACGTCAGCCGTGCGCCGCTGCGCTGCAGTCCCGTCCGGTTGTCTCGCCTCCTTCTCTTGCATCCAGCACCCGCCGCGTGCCGGCAGCCGCGCTATCGGCGCTTGCGCTGAGCTGTGTGATGGCCGCCGTGCCGGGCACCGCCGTGGCCGGTGCCTGGACCCAGCCGCAGGGCGACACCCTGGTGATCGTCAAGGCGCTGCATAGCGATGGCCGCGGCTGGTTCGACGACAGCCATCACCGCACGACGTTTGGCGACGGCCAACAATTCGACGGAAACGGGCGTAGCCGCCAGGACCAGTTGAATGTCTACGTCGAGCATGGGCTGACCGACAAGCTGAGCTTCATCGGCAATTTCTATTTCACCGAAGTGGGTTTCAGCAATTACGGCGGTGATGGCCGGACCCGCACCAGCACGACTGGTCTTGCCGATCAGGAAGTTGGCTTGCGCTATGCGCTGCCAAGCGCGCAAGAGGACGTCTGGCGCAGCTCGGTGCAGGCATTGGTCAGCATTCCGGCCTATGGCCGCAGCAAGACCTACCATCCGAACAATCCCAGTGCGAATACCGATCCTGCGCTGGGCCTGGGCGACTATGGCCTAGAGCTGCGTTACAGCCGTGGGCGTGGTTACACGCTGGGCGGGCGCAACGGCTACGTTGATCTGGGGGGTGCAGTACGCTTGCGCGGCAGTGCGGCCTCCGACGAACTGCGCGTGGACGCGTCTACCGGTCTGAGCCTGACCCCGAGCTGGTTGCTGCTTGGCGAAGTCAACGTGATCCAGGGTCTGGGCAACGGGCGCAACAATTTTGACGTCCCAGGCTCTGCTGGGGGCGTCGGCTTCGTTGCCACCGGCACCAACTACGACCTCACGAAGCTGCAGTTGTCCACGCTGTACACCGCGCCGGGCGGCAGCCAGTGGCAGGTGGGGTATCAGCAGCCAGTGATGGGCCGCAACACCGCTGCTGCAGGTGGGCCATTCGTGGCTGCCTGGTGGCGGTTCTAAGGACGCCACGACAATGACGGTCACCTGCGAAATGGACGCGCTGGGACGGGCACCGGACATCGGCCGCGAACGCGGTCTGTTGGGCCGTGCGCTGGTCACGGCAGGCGTCATCACCGACGAACAACTGCGCTCGGCGCTGGCGTTGCAGCAACGCTGGAACTCGCGCCTGGGCGATGTGATCCTGGCCCAGCGCGGCGTGCCGGCGCAGCGGTTCTACGCCATCGTCGCCGCGCACTTCGGCCTGGAGTTCGTCGACCTGGTGCAGCAGCCGCCGGATCCGGAACTGCTCACCTCCGGCGATCTGGAAAGTTATGCGCAGCGTCTGCTGCTGCCGTGGCGCCGCGAAGACGGCGTGCTGGTGCTGGCCGTGGCCGACCCCGACCCGGCGGTGTTCGCCTGGGCGCGTGCGCACTATGGCGAAGACGTGCGGTTTGTCGGCACCGCCAAGTTCGACATCATCTGGAGCCTGCAGCGCTACGCCGACGAACAGCTCACCGACAACGCGCTGAACCTGCTCGCATCGCATGCGCCGACCTACTCGGCGCGCCAGGTGGTGACACGGGGGCAGAAGCTCACGCTGTGGGCAATTGCCGCGGTGCTGGTGATCGCGATGGTGCTGTTCCCGGTGCCGGCCCTGATCACCGTCAACGTGCTGGTGGCGCTGGGCTTTCTGGCGACCTTCGGACTGAAGCTGTTGCTGGTGTGGTTCGGCTCGCGCCACCGCATCGACATCAAGGTCACCGAGGACGAAGTGGCCGCACTGCGCGATGACGACCTGCCGGTCTATACCGTGCTGGTGCCGATGTACAAGGAGCCGGAAGTCCTGCCGATCCTGGCCAATGCGCTGCGCAAGCTGGATTACCCGATCAGCAAGCTCGACGTGAAGCTGGTACTGGAAGCGGACGATTTCGACACCATCGACGCCGCCAAGAAACTCGGCCTGGAAGCGTTCTTCGAAATCATCCGGGTGCCGCCGTCGCAGCCCAAGACCAAGCCCAAGGCCTGCAACTACGCGCTGCATTTTGCGCGCGGCGAACTGCTCACCATCTACGACGCCGAAGACAAGCCCGAGCCGGATCAGCTCAAGCGCGTGGTGGCGGCATTCCGCAAGGCGGACAAGGATGTGGTGTGTATCCAGGCGCGCCTGAACTACTACAACGCCGACGAAAACTGGCTGACGCGGATGTTCACGCTGGAGTACACGCTCTGGTTCGACTTCTACCTGCCGGCGCTGGAATACCTGCGCATTCCGATTCCGTTGGGCGGCACCTCCAACCACTTCCGTCTGGATGTGTTGCGCCAGGTGCGCGCGTGGGACCCGTACAACGTCACCGAAGACGCCGATCTGGGCGTGCGGCTGATCCAGAACGGCTACCGCGTCAACGTGGTCAACTCCACCACGTTCGAAGAAGCCAACGTCAGCATTCCCAACTGGATCCGGCAGCGTTCGCGCTGGCTCAAGGGCTATATGCAGACCTGGCTGGTGCACATGCGCGACCCGGTGCATCTGTATCGCAGCACCGGGTTCAAGGGCTTCTGGGGCTTTCAGTTCTTCATCGGCGGCGGCTTCTTCACCGCGTTGGGCGTGCCGGTGCTGTGGGCGCTGTACGTGGTCTGGGCAGTCACCGGGACAAGCGCGTTCGAACGGTTCTTCCCGCCGTGGCTGGCCACCATTTCGCTGGTCAATCTGTTGTTGGCCAATGCGTTCTTCATCTACATCACGCTGGTGGCCGCGTTCAAACGCGACTACTTCAAGCTGGCGCCCTACGCGCTGACCGTGCCGTTGTACTGGGCGCTGCAGTCGATCGCCGCCTACAAGGGCCTCTGGCAGCTGATCCACAATCCGTTCTATTGGGAGAAGACCACTCATGGCATCAGCAAGCATTCGGAAAACGAGCGCCGCGCCGCACTCGAAGAGTGAGTCGGCAGTTCCGCGCCGGCACAGCGGGCTGCCGGCGTTTCTGGTCGCCGTGGTGGCGCTGTCGCTGCTGAGTCAGCCGTTGCTGCTGCAGTCGGCCGGCTCCGCCGCACCGGCCATCGCACCAGCAGCCGGCCTGCCGGCAACCGGCGTGTTGGCGTGGGCGATCAATCTGGGGCTGGACAGCTGGAATCTGCCGTTCCAGGTCTGGCCGTTCCTGGCGGTCGCCGCCAACGCGCTGTTCCTGTCGCTGCTGTGGCGCGATCTGGCCGGCGTGTTCGGACGTGGCTGGGCCAGTGGGCTGACGGTGCTGGTGGGCTGCAATCCGCTGTTCCTGCTGCCAATCGCCGCGGGCGGAAGCCAGGCGCTGGGCCTGCTGGCGTTCTACGGCCTATGCCGCACCTTGCGCCGCCTGCAGACACCGGTGGAGGCCTTCACCTATCTGCGTATCGCCGGCTGGTTGTGCATCCTGCTGTGCCTGGATCTGCAGACCCTGGCGCTGTCGACGATGGTGGCGCCGTGGCTGCTGCTGGTGATGCCGCCGCAGATGCTGCGCAAGGCGCCGGGCTCGTTCTACCTGGTGTGCTACCTGCCGTTCGCGTTTCTGGTCGGCATGTGGGCCTACGTCAACCTGACCGTGTTCAACGCACCATGGCCGACGCTGTCCAGCATCGGGCAGGGCGCGCATCCGCTGCCGCTGCCGTTGGCCGAGCATGCGCAAGGCTGGTTGCCGGCGGTACGCTGGGGCGTGGCGGCGGTTGTCTGCTTCCCGGTCCTGGCCTTGCTGGCCCGCAGCCGCAGCAGCGCGCTCACGCGCGGTGTGGTGGCCAGTGCCGGCACCGTCCTCTGTGCGGCGGCGTTGGCGTTCGCCTTCGGCTGGGCCGGGTTCGACGCCTTGCTGCTGCTGTGGGTGCCGGCCGCGTTGCTGCTGCGCGCACTGCATGCCGATCAGCGCACCCAGGCCGCCGGCCTGCTGTTGCTGGGCCTGATCGGGGCGGCCTGGGTACAGCCGCAGGGCTGGGGCAGCTGGATGCGTGCGGCGCCTGCCGACGCGCAGTCCCTGCTGCAGGGCGAGGCGGTGGTGATGACCGCGCCGGTGTCGTTGCCGACCAGTGGCCCGGCGACGCCGGCAGCGGACGCGGCGCAGTTGCCGCCCACCGCGGCGACCGCCGTGGGCGATGCCGTGGCCACGCAGGGTGCTGCCGGCGCCAGTGCGCCCGCTGCGGCTGCCACTGCGGCGATGGTGCAGCCGGGCAAGAACACCGCGGCCATTGGTGCAATGGACTGTGCGCGGAGCACCGCAGCGTCCACCACCGAGGCATCTGCCACATGTTCAAACGCGTTCTGAGCACCGCGTTGCTGGTCGGGGCGTGCATGCTGGCCAACGGCTGCAATGCGGATGCATCGACGTGGATGGGCGCCAACGTCAAGGTCTCGGCCAATGCGCCGTGGCAAAGCGAGGCTGCGGGGCAGTCGCTGGATGCGCTGGCCAAGACCGGCGCCAGCAAGGCGCTGCTGGTGGCGTTTGTGTGGCAGGCCAGCCCGCAGTCGAACGACCCGGTATTGGGTAGCGACAGCAGCGTGGAGGACATGCGCGCCGCGTTGCGGCAGAGCCACCACGCCGGCCTGCAGGCCACGCTCAAGGTGCATGTGTGGATTCCCGGGCATTGGGCCGGCGACACCGCGCCCACCGATCAGGCAGCCTGGTTTGCCGCGTATCAGAACGCGGTGTTGCCATTGGCCAGGCTGGCCGAAGACGAGCACGCCGAAGCACTGGTGATCGGCACCGAACTGCGCAAGCTGCAGGACGCGCCGCAGTGGCCCGGCCTGGTGGCGGAGGTGCGCAAGGTCTACCGCGGCAAGCTGCTGTACGTGGCCGACGGCATGGAGCATGCCGAAAGCTTCCGCTACTGGTCGTTGTTCGATGCGGTGGGCACCAGCCTGTATCCGCGCCTGTCCGAAGCGGCCGCCGCCCGCACGGCCGAGATGAACGCCGCCGCGCAGCGCCTGCAGCAACTGGGCCAGCGTGTGGGCAAGCCGGTGTGGGTTGCGGAGCTGGGCCTGAGGTCTGCACGCGGCAGCCTGGCCGCACCCTGGGAAAGCCCGGAACAACGCGCCGCCGCCGTCGACACCCGCCTGCAGCTGCAGGTGTTGCAGCAGTGGCGCAAGGTGTTGCAGGCGCACGGGGTGGAAGGCATCGCGCTGTGGTGCTGGTACACCGATCCCAAGGCCGGCGGGCCGGGCGACAGCGACTTCACCGTGCAGGGCAAACCGGCGCAGCAGGTGCTGGCGCGCTGAGCGATGGCGCTGGGCATCGTCCAGGGACATTGCCCAGCGCCATTGCCGAGGTATCGCCAAGGTGATGGCCCGGCGCACTGCCGCCAGCTTGCGTGCCGCCGCCCCCGCGCATCGACCGGCTTGCACGCGGCACGCCCACCGCTGCGGGCATAATCCGGCGGCATGATCATCCATTCGCTGCTCGACACCGACCTGTACAAATTCACCATGATGCAGGCGGTGCTGCATCAGCATCCGGCCGCGCAGGTCGAGTACCGCTTCAAATGCCGCACGCCCGGCGTGGATCTGGCGCAGTTCATCGACGAGATCTCGGGTGAGATCGACGCGCTGTGCCGGCTGCGGCTGCACGAGGACGAGGTGGCCTATCTGCGCGGCCTGCGCTTCATCAAGCCGGATTTCGCCGACTTCCTGGCACTGTTCCATCTGGACCGCAAATACCTGCAGCTGTCGGCATCGACCACCCATCCGGGCGAGATCGAGCTGACCCTCCGCGGCCCGTGGCTGCACACCATCCTGTTCGAAGTGCCATTGCTGGCGATCATCAACGAGGTGTGGTTCCGCAACACCTCCGAGCCGGATTTCGAGGAAGGCCGCAGCCGCCTGCGCGAGAAGGTGAGCAGCCTGCGCAGCATGCCGGCCGGCTGCAAGATTGCCGATTACGGCACCCGGCGGCGCTATTCGCGGCATTGGCACGGCGAGTTGCTGCCGTTGCTGCGCGACGGCCTGGGCGCGCAGTTCGTCGGCACCAGCAATGTGTATTTCGCCAAGCATTACGGCCTGACCCCGCTGGGCACGATGGCGCACGAATATCTGCAGGCGTTCCAGGCACTGGGGCCGCGGTTGCGCGACTCGCAGGTGGCCGCGCTGGAATCGTGGGCGCGCGAGTACCGCGGCGACCTGGGCATCGCCCTGTCCGATGTGGTGGGGCTGGACGCGTTCCTGCGCGACTTCGACCTGTATTTCTGCAAGCTGTTCGACGGCATGCGCCATGATTCGGGCGACCCGTTCGAATGGGGTGAGCGTGTCATCGCTCACCTGCAGGCACACCGCATCGACCCCGCGACCAAGGTGCTGGTGTTCAGCGATGGTCTCAACATCGACAAGGTGATGCGGCTGTACGCGCACTTCCACACGCGCTGCCGGCTGGCGTTCGGCGTTGGCACCAGCCTGACCAACGACCTGGGGCCGACGCCGCTGCAGATCGTGATCAAGATGGTCCGCTGCAACGGGCAGCCGGTGGCCAAGCTCAGCGACTCGCCGGGCAAGAGCATGTGCGAGGACGCCGGTTACCTGCGCTATCTGCGCGATGTGTTCGGCCTGCCGCCGGTACCGGACGCGGGTGACCACGCGCGGCAGTGACTGACGTGCAGCGGCGCATCGAGAACCGTTGCCGCTCATAGCAGGCAGCAGCAACCTTGCGGCGCATCGCTCAATCGCAGCGGGGAGCGAGCTCCGTGCGGGAATGGCAGACGCTGAAGCGAAATCGCGACGCCTGCGTTGGCAGGCAGCCGATCCGCTTGCGTTGAATAGGGTGATTGCAGATAAACGAACGGCGCCTGACGGCGCCGTTCGCATTACACGCAGTGAATCTTGCGGATTACGGGCGCACCTTGGTGGCACAGACAAATACCGCCGCCTGTTGAGTGCGGCTGATCGCCCCCTGGTTCTGCAACTCGCGCGCGTGCTCGTCCATGCAGGTCAGGTAACCCAGGCGGTTGCCGGCGTTCTGCGCCTTGCACAGGCTGTTTTCGGCCGAGATGTTCGCGCCGGGAATTAGCCCGCCGGTCTCCAGCGTCGGCACCAGCGTATTGCAGCTGCCCAGCTTGGCCAGCCCGCGATTGAGCGTCCAGCCGATATCGGCAAACAGCGCCGGGGTCAGGTCGATGTTCAGATGCGCCTGCACTTCCGGCGTATCGAACGGTTCCATCAACGCGTTGGGCTGCAGGTCGGTATCGAAGTGCGAGAACGTCGAACCACCGGCCACCACGCTGGGCGCGTACAAGCGCGTGCGTCCCGCGCTGTCGGTGCCCTGCAGCAGCTCGGGGTCTTCGTACAACGCCGCCACCACTCCGGCGCTGCCCTTCAGCCGCGCGCCATCGGCCTGCGAGACCATGATGGCGGGGATGGTGATGTCGGTGATCGGCGGGGCGGCATTGCCCATCGTCTGCACGCCGGATGCGTTATTGGCCACGATCACGCCCACCGCACCGTTGAGCTGTGCGTTCTTGACCTTGATCGCGAACGCGCAGGTGCCGCGGTCGATCAGCGCCACCTTGCCGGCCACCTCGGCCGCATTGACGAACGGCGTTTCGCAGCCATCGCTGGCCGACGCGGCAGCCACCCCGTCATTGACCGTCACCACTGCGCGTGCCGGGAAATTGGCCGCCGTGGCCAGCGGCCCGAAGCTGGCAAAGCCCACCTCGAACTTGCCGGCCGCGCTGGCCGGTGCGCTCACCTGCAACAGGGTGCGCGGATCCAGGATCAGCGCCGCCTCGCGGTTGACGCGCGTGCCGGCCCAGACCGTACGGCCGGGCGTGCGCATCGCTTCGGCACGCAGCGCGTTGGTCATGGCCGGATCGTCGAAGCGCTTGTTCTGCACGTTGTCGAAGGCCTGCGCGGTGTAGACGTCGGTCAGGCCGCTGCCCGAGCCGAGCACGCCGGTGGTCTTGTTGAGGAAGCCCGCCGCTCCCAGGCCGTGGCCGATCTCATGCATCACCACGTTGAGGAAGTTGATCTGGCCTTCTGGCGTCTTGCCGTCCAGGCCCAGGTACCAGCCCGAGCCGGCCAGGCAGTCGTCCTTGCCCAGGTCGCCGTTGAATTGCGAAAACACGTCGGCCGGATCGCTGGGATCGGGGACCAGGTCCTGCCCGGCGATCGCATCGCCCAGCGCGGACGGATACAGCGTATTGGGCTTGGAACCGGGGAAGTCGTTGACGATCCAGTTCGGGCCGGCCTGGCCCAGCGTGCCGCCGGTGGCGGTGCAGGTCAGCCGTGCGAACGAGGCATACACCTTGATCTCGACATTGCTCTGCAGCACCGCGCCCCACAGGTCCATCGCGTACTGGTAGGCGATGCGACGCTGCTCGCCGACCGAGCGCCCCGGGTTGCCGCCCAATGGCGCAGCGCTGGTGGGGTCGTTCAAGCCGACGCTGGTGCCGGCGTCGCCATTGATCAGCGTGACGTTGGCGGCGCTGGCGTGCAGCGGCGCGATGGCGGCAGCCACGGCCAGGGACAGCAGCAACAAGGGCTTATTCATGCGGCAGCGCTCCGTGCTCGGCGTGGGCGGGTTGGGTGGCGGCGTCTTCGCCGTGCTCGATGACGATGCGGCCATCGGCCTGGCGCGTCGCCATCAGTGAGCTCATCTGCGTGGCCGGCAACTTGCGCGCCACGGTGCCGTTGGGCAGGCGTCGCTCGGTCGCGCGTGCGGCAGATTCGGTCTGCGGCACCGCAGTGCGGGCAGCGCTGCTGCGGGCGGCCGAGGCGGCCTGCTGGTCCAGCGCCGCGCTCTCGGCGTCGGTCAGCGGGCGCAGCTTGCCGGTGGCGGGGTCGATGCCGACCTTGGAACTGCTGGTTGCTGCCTCCTGCGCGACGGCCATGGCCGGCAGGCAAACGACGCACAACACACCGGACAGCATCCATCCGGGCTTACGAAAGCTCATCATCGTTGGGGTTTCCTTGGGTCCAGCAGGGAAAAGGGACGCCGTGCAGACACCAGCGTCGGGGGAATCCTTCCGTTTCAGTCTGTTCATGACTGAATCATGAATCCGTGATGTGTGTCAATCTTTTGACATGTAGGGTGCTGAATGCGAAACGAGCGCCTGAAACAGTTACCTGCGCACTTGCGTCGAGGGATTTTCGGGGTCGCGCAACAGCGATTGGCGAGCGGACTGGCCAGCGTTTTGACGCGAACTGTCCGGGCCGGAGGCCGTCTTGTCCGCCAGTAGCCGGATCACGTCTCCCTTCTCCCCCTTGGGAGAAGGTGCCCCGAAGGGCGGATGAGGGCACGCGCGGAGCCCGGCGGAGCTTGAGTACAGCATCGGTCTATCTGCATTTCGGCCCGTACCCTCACCCCAACCCCTCTCCCGAGGGGAGAGGGGCCGTAGTCCGCCCAGGCCGGCGGCAGGGCCTGTGCAGGCAGCGCGGATGCACCAACGTGCGCAAGCCGTGCACTGGCGCCTGCTGGCGAGATGCTGATGCCGGATGCTGATGCCGGCATCGGCATCGGCATCGGCGCGCTGCGCTGGTTGCGCATGCCATTCCATCGCAGCGATTTATAGTGTCAGCAACCCCGCGCACCAGGCTTCCATGCACGCCGTCATCTATCACAACCCCGACTGCGGAACCTCCCGCAACACCCTTGCCCTGATCCGTCATACCGGCATCGAGCCGCAGATAGTCGACTACCTGCAACACCCGCCCACACGCGAAACACTGCAGTCCCTGATCGCTGCCGCCGGCATCCCGGTCCGGGAGGCCATGCGTCAGAAAGGCACCCCGTATCTGGAACTCGGGCTCGACGATCCCGCGCTGGACGACGCAGCGCTGCTGAGTGCCATGCTCATGCATCCGATCCTGATCAACCGACCCTTCGTGCAAACCGCGCTGGGGACGCGCTTGTGCCGCCCTTCCGAACGGGTGCTGGACCTGCTGCCGCCGGCGACGCACGGCTTCGTCAAGGAAGACGGCGAACGCGTGCTGGACGATGCCGGGCAACGCGTAACGGGCTGATAGACAGATACCCGGAACACGCAGTCATCCCACATCAAGCGCAGTCGCCCTAATTCCCATTCCCGACTCCCGACTCCCGACTCCCGACTCCCGATC